>JBFWZE010000107.1:0-12880 GCA_050185685.1 Dehalococcoidia bacterium | reverse complement strand
GGGCCAGCAGCTCCGTCGTCGTGTTCGTCACGCTGGCGGTCGTCTCGACGACATTGCCGATCAGGCCCGGCAACGGTTCGTCCGCGGAGGCTTTCGCCGGCACGCTCAGGCTCGCGGCCAGCAGGGCGACTACCGTTGCGGTCACGGGAGCGATGACGCGAAGCGGTGCAATGCGCGTGCGCAGCGGGGCGTTCTTGCCGCCGAGCATCACGGCGAGTAGATGCATGTAGCGATCGTTGCAACGCCGCGGCCGGGAGGTGAATACCAGCACCGTCACAGTTGCGATACGGTTCATCGCCCTCTGAGGCAACGAGGGGAGTGCTGAGGTGCGGGTATCTGGTAGTTGTTGTCAGCTTGCCTGGCGGTTAGGAATGTGACGCTCCGGCAGCTCGCGCAGGGCCGGGAGGTCACGAAGGGCTGCAAGCCGGCGCTGGACCTCGCGCTCGCGGGCGCGGATCAATTGCTCTTCGGAGAGTGCCTCGCCCTGGGGTTGGAGGCGAATGAAGATGCCTTTGCGGCCGCCTTTATAGTCGATGTTGCGCCACTGGTAATAGCGGCCGCCGGTGATACTGAGACGTCGGGCGGCGCGTTGCAATGATGCCCAGTCGCTTCGTGTGCTACCTGCTGGGAGCAGGGAGCGGAGGTTAATCCACCAGCGACTCGTGTCGCGGGCGTGCACGTCCGCTGCGATAACGCAGGCCTGAAGAATCATCCATTGCTTGCTGCCGGGTCCTCTGCTCATAGCCCAATCAGCTTATGCATCCGCTGATCGGCTTTTCAACAACACTTACTTAGGGGAACACCCGGATCCGGACTCGGGAGAACCCCTATTTCTGGCTGGTTAAGGCTAACCGAAGCAAAAAGAGCGGTCTAGACGCTGCGGCCGCCCGCCCTGATCGATGCATCGCGGAACTGCTCTGCACCGACTCGCAGAAGACTCAGCGCCGAGATCGTGACGAAGTTCGCCCCCGCCTCGATCAGGCGTCCGACGCCCGCCGTGTCGCCCGGTGAATTGCCGCCGATGCCGGCATGCTTGCCGCCGGCGCGGACGCGCTGCACGACGTCATGCATCACTTCGCGGACCTCGGCGAGGGGAGGATTCCCCATGCTCTGGCGGAGGTCACTCGACGCGCAGTGGACGATATCGATGCCGGGGAGGGTCAGGATGGCCTCAAGGTTCTTCACCGCCTCGACTTCCTCGCACATCGGGATCACGAGGACGTTGTCGTTGATGAACTGCATCGACTCTTCGCGTGACACCGTGACGTTGTAGTCGTGCGCCCGTCCGCTGGCAGCGCCGCGATGACCGTCGGGAAAGTAGCGCGCCGCGCCGGCAATCCGCTCGGCCTGCTCCTTCGTGTTGACGTGTGGGACGATGACGCCCTGCACGCCGCGATCCAGATAACGCAGCAACGTTGCGTCCTGCTGGTCGGGGATGCGAGCGATCGGCGTGATGCCGGCGGCCTCAGCTGCGCGCACCATCTGCTCGACCTGGTCGAAGCTCATCGGGCCGTGTTCGCAGTCGAGGAAGACGAAGTCGTAGCCGCAGAGGGCCAGGACCTCGACGATTTCCGGTGCGAACCCGCTGATGATGCCGCCGAAGACGACCTTGCCCTCGTTGAGCTTCGCTTTCGTGGTATTGACGCGCATCTCTGCCTCCTCGTCATTGTCGAGCGCATCGTAGGGCAATCTTCACCCGTCCGCGTTGACCCTGACGGGGCCTGCCGCTAGCGTCGAAGCGAGATGTACAGGGCGGCCCCACGACGTGATTCGTAAGCTCCAGGCGTTTACCGCCTTTACGGCCGTGATGGTGACGCTCGCCGCCAGCGGTTGTTCCGGTTCGTCAGGGTCGGGCGCCGCTCCCACGCCGGCCGAAACCGTCATCGCCGCCACGGCAACGCCGACGACGCCATCCGAGTACGCTGAGGCGACTCGCCAGATTGTCAGCGATTACGGCGTCGCATTCCGGCGCCTCGGGACGCTGATGAGCAACCCGCTCTTCGATAATCAGACATGGCGTCAGAACAGCTTCGACACATTTGCGAACATTCAGGCGATTGGCGCCCGGCTCCGGGCCCTGACCCCGCCGGCGTGCCTCAACGAGGTGCATTCGGCGCAGCTGGAGGCCGCAAGCAGCTACGAGCGAACGGTCGATTTGCTGCGCGGAGCGCTGCAATCCGGTGACGACGATGCGCTGCAGGAGAGCGCAGACTCCCTCGGCGCCGGCAATGAGGCGCTCTCACGGGCCGTTTCCCTGCTCAGTACTGCACGCTGCTAACTGCGCAAGGGGGCATAACAAAGTGCGCCGCGCGGCTGGCGTGCGTTGACCTCGCGTGTCGCACTCGCGTAGATTCGATGACGAAGGGAAACGCAGCGAACACTTGCAGGGAAGTCCCCTTGAAGACCTCGGCGCCGTTATTAACCGCTACATCGCCTGGATGGCGTCCGGCCCGGTGTGGCGGTGGGCCGTCGGGATCGGCGGTCCCATCCTGGTGGTCGTCCTGATTTATCAGCTCGTCTTCAGCGGCGGCGGCAGCGACTCGCCGAGCGTCGCGAGCGCGTCTCCGACGGCCATCGTGAGCGAAACCTCGAACGTGCAGCAGGCCTCCGCCTCGGGCACAGCGCCCGCAGCTTCTACGACAGGCGCTGCTCGCACGACCACGCCTGGCAGCGCGGCGACAACGCTCACGCCCGGTACGACCGGAACCGCCGCAGCGGCCGGGTCCTCCTACGTCGTCAAGTCCGGCGACACGCTCGGCGCCGTGTGCTCGGCAGTCGCGCCTTCGATGTCCTCCAACGCCTGCGTCGCGGCCATCGTCCAGCTCAACAAGCTGACGGACGCAGGCCAGCTGCAGGTCGGTCAGCAGTTGATCCTGCCGGTCGGCACGCCGGGTGTCGTTCTCACGGCCGCGCCGACGTCGACCCCGGCAGCGAGTCCTGTGGGCAGCCCTACGCAGCCGGCGCCAACCGCAACACGTATCCCGTAGCTTCGACTTCGCTCGGGGAGCAAGCGACAACGAGAAAAGAAGGAGACCTCCGGCGATCAGCCGGAGGTCTCCTCTTGTAGCAGTCTGTGCGAAGTGGACTAGGCCTGCTTCACCCACATGTTGTGACGCGGGTTCGGCTCCACCTGGCTCACCTCGTAGTTCTGTACGCGGTTGTAGAGCATGGTGCGGTTGAGCTGGGTCAGCAGCATCGGCGAAGGCGTCCACTTTTCGAGCGCCATCTTCTGAACCTGCTTGACCTGACTCTGGTTCTCTTCGTAGTTGATCTCGGCTTCTGACTTCTCGATCAAGGCGTCGATCGCCGGATCGTTAACGCCAAAGCGCCGGTAGGTGTCGGACCAGCCCTTGGTGTGCTGGTTGCGGAGCGCCTGCCCCGGCGTGTCGGTGCCCGGCGAGCTCTGGTGCATCAGCTCCCAGCTGTTGTCTGTCCAGCGCTGGAACAGCTGCGCCGTGCCGGTGACGTTCGAAATGTTGATCTTGATGCCGGCACGCAGCAGCTGCTGCTTCCAGACCTGCGCGGTGGTGTCTGACGTGCCGCCGGGGCTGCCGCCCATGCAGTCGAACTCCTTGTTCAGGTCGAAGTTCGCCGCGCTGAGCAGTTGCTTTGCCTTGTTGACGTCCTCCTGGTAGTAGGGGGCCACATCTGACTGGGTCAGAAGATACGGCTTGAGGCTCGCAGGAATCAGTCCGTTGGGGATCTCCGCCTTGCCCGCGAAGCCCAGGTCGATGAACTGCTGCCGGTTGGTCAACCGGTGGAAAGCCTCGCGGACGCGGATGTCACTCTGCCAGGGCAGGTTCTTCTCCATGTTCATGTGCCAGAAGAAGCAGCTGAACGACAGGAAGGCTAGCTCGCGGACCTTGCCGGAGAGGGACGGTAGCACCTGGTCGTAGGACGTGGGAGTTGCGTTGAGGTAGATGTCGAGCTGTCCGGCGCGGAAGGCGGCTTCGAAGGCCGACGCATCCGGGATGAACTTCACGACGCGTTCGCCAATGTACGGGAGCCCCTTGGCCGCCTCGCGGAACTTGGGGTGCTTCTTGTACAGGTACTCGACCGAGAGCTGGGCATCGGCGAGGAAGTACGGCCCGCTGCCGATCTGCTTGCCGGCGTCGAGGTTGTCGAGCGTCTCTGGCGCGATGATCGGCTGACCCGTGCCCGAGCCGAGCATGTTCTGGCTGAACAGATACGCGTTCGGCTTCTTCAGCTTGTAGATGACGGTCTTGTCGTCCGGCGCCTGCAGGTCGGCAAGGAAGTCGTTGCCGAAGGTCCGGTCGAAGGCGTTAGGTAGCGTCGAAGCGTACTTCTGGCTGGCGACGACATCGGCAGCTTTGACCGCCCGGCCGTTTACCGGCGCAATGTCGTGGAAGTAGCTTTCGGGCTTGAGCTTCATGACCACAGTCAGCGGGTCCGGCTGCTCGAGCGTCTCCATCGCCTCGAGGACGTAGCGTCGCTCGTCTTCACGGGAGGACAGCGGCCGGTCGTAGACCAGGAGTCCGCCGAGGTTGGTGCCCTCGTTCCAGTTCGCGACCGGGTTGTAGTTCTGACTTGTCGTGTAACGGAAGGTGTAGCGGCCGCCGGGTTGCGGCGTGCCCTCGCTGGGCGTGAACTCGCCCAGCGCGCTCGCGGGGCCACCCGAGCCACCACCATCTCCGTCGCCGTCACTGCCTCCACCGCAGGCGGCCAAGAGCGCTGCGCCGGTCAAACCGCCGGCAGCGAGAGCCATTGCTCGCCGGCGCTTGAACGTACGCTCGCTCAGGATCCGATCCCAATAGTTGTTTGACATGCATCCTCCTCGAGTTTTGCCGAGCTTCTGCCTAGCTCGCGAGATAGTTGCACAGTCAATCAACGATTTCAATAGCCGAGATGATCAGATCGATGACCCGGATAAGTGTCATGCGGGTACGCCCTGAGAACGTAGCTCGGAGAAGAAGAGGCCTCCGGTCTGCACACAGGACCGGAGGCCTATCTGGATGAGTCGGTTGGCGGTCGCCTAGGCCTGCTTAATCCACATGTCGTGGCGTGGGGCCGGCCTGACCTGGGTTACCTCATAGTTCTGGACTCGCGTGTTCAGGAGCTCGCGGATCTGCTGCGTGAGGAGCATGGGGGAAGGTGTCCACTTCTCCAGGCACATCTTCTGGATCGCCTTGACCTGCTTGATGTTCTCCTCGGGGTCGATCTCCGCCTCCGACTTCTCAATGGCCGAGTCGATCGCCGGGTCATTGACGCCGAAGCGGCGGTAGGTGTCAGACCATCCTTTGGTGTGCTGGTTGCGCAGCGCCTGACCGGGCGTGTCCGTGCCCGGTGAGCCCTGGTGCATCAGTTCCCAGCTGTTGTCCGTCCAGCGCTGGAAGAGCTGCGCCGTCCCGGTCACGTTCGAGATGTTGATCTTGATGCCGGCACGTGAGAGCTGCTGCTTCCAGACCTGCGCAGTCGTGTCTGACGTGCCGCCGGGGTTGCCACCCATGCAGTCGAACTCTTTGTTGAGGTCGAAATTCGCCGCGTTTAGCAGCTGCTTCGCCTTGTTCACATCCTCTCCGTAGTAGGGCGCGACTTCCTGCTCTGTCAGCTGGTAGGGCTTGAGGGCGGCGGGTAGGAGCCCGTTCGGGATGACTGCTTCGCCGGCGTAGCCGAGGTCGATGAACTGCTGACGGTTGGTCAGGCGCCAGAACGCCTCCCGTACTCGGATGTCGCTTTGCCAGGGAAGGCCCTTCTCCATATTCATATGCCAGTGGAAACACTGGAGGCTAAGGTAGTTCAGCTCATGCACACGCGAGCCGAAGTCGGCCAGAACCTGCTTGCTGGAGGTCGGTGTGCCTACGAAATGGTCAATCTGGCCGCCGCGGAAGGCCGCCTCCTCGGCAGTGATGTCGGGAAGGAAGCGGACGATCCGCTCCGCAATGTAAGGCAGCCCCTTCGCCGCCTCGCGGAACTTCGGGTGCTTCTTGTAGAGATACTCCACCGAAAGTGTGCCGCTGTCCCAGAAGTACGGCCCGCTGCCAATCTGGCGACCTGAATCCAGGTTGTCCAGCGTCTCCGGGGCAATGATTGGCTGGCCGGTGCCGGAGCCGAGCATGTTCTGGCTGAAGAGGTAGGCGTTTGGCTTCTTCAGTTTGTAGATGACTGTCGTGTCATCCGGCGCTTGCAGTTCCTGCAGGAAGTCGTTGCCGAAGGTGCGGTCGAACGCGTTGGCCAGGGTGGATGCGTACTTCTGGCTCGCCACCACGTCCTGCGCCTTGAGAGCGCGGCCGTTCACGGGCGGGATGTCGTGGAAGAAGCTGTTGGGCTTCAGCTTCATGATGACGGTGAGCGGGTCCGGCTGCTCGAGCGAATCCATCGCCTCGAGCACGTAACGGCGCTCGTCTTCGCGCGAAGTCAGCGGTCGGTCGTAGACAAGAAGGCCGCCCAGGTTGGTGCCTTCGTTCCAATTCGATACCGGGTTGTAGTTCTGGCTTGTCGTGTACCTGAACTGGTAGCGGCCGCCCGGTTGCGGCGCGCCCTGGCTGGGTGTGAACTCACCCAGAACTGTAGATTTACCGGAGCCTCCACCATTGCCGTCGCCGTCGCCATCGCTGCCGCCTCCACCGCAGGCGGCCAGGAGCGCTGCGCCGGACAATCCGCCGGCCGCGAGAGCAAGTGCCCTCCGGCGCTTGAACGTGCGCTCAGTTAGAATCCTGTCCCAATAGTTGCTTGACATGCATCCTCCTCACGCATTTGCCGGAGCTTCGGCTCGCTGCGCGAGATGGTTACACAGTCAATCGACGATTTCAATACATAGAATGATCAGGTCGATAGAACGTCAGCTAGTCAATGCGAGTCCAATGATGTCGTTCGCGACTATCGATTGGCCTGACGCTCGTAGCCCTCGGTCGAACACCGCCCTGAGTGCCTTGCTTATCTGAACTTCGGGCCCGTTACCCAGACGACGATCGATTTGCGTACGCCTCTCGTGACGGGAGCAACGCGGTGCAGGACCCACGACGGGAAGAGGAGCACGGTACCCTTCGCCTGGTCGCAGGTAATCGCCTTCGGGCCGACCATGATCTGGAAATCGCCGCCCTCGTAGTCGACGCCCTGCTCGTTCAGGATCACTGAGAGGGAGAGCTTGCGCGTCTGGAGGTCGGTGGCGCCTTCGCGGTTGCTGTAATCGATGTCGGCGTGGAAATCGTACTTGCCGCCCTCAGATGCATCGTATTCGCTGTACTGGAACGATTCGTAGCCGTTGAGGTCAAAGTTCCAGAACTGGGAGTTGTTGAGCTCGATGATGTAGTTGAGCTTCTCGAAGATCCAGTAGGTGTCCTCCTCCGGGTAGTAGAACTTGACGTTAGAAACCCGGACAGACTCGTCCATCCGTCCCTCGTCGAGGTCGGACTTTCGCAGCTCCGCCTTCGAGAAGAGGGCATTCATCCGGTCGACTTCTTCTGCGGTGAACTCCACGCCGGCGCTGAGCGGCTGAGTGGCGAATGCGCGCACGAAGGGGTAGTTGGTCAGGTGGCTGTACACGGTTCCCTCCCGGGGTGGGCTCGAACAGTTTCCGACGGCCGGCAGCAACGGCGCGTCGTCGGTGGTTGAGAATACTAGGGAGTCCAGTGTGGCCCAACAAGGGCCAAACAGCAGGTGCCCAGAGCCGGGACCGGGCAACAAAAAAAGCCCTTCCGGATGGAAGGGCTTTGTGTTTCTGGTGGAGACGCGGGGGAGTTGAACCCCCGGTCCAGAAGAAGCACGTCCAGGATATCCTACAAGCTTATCCGGTTATTTAATCTCGCCGGTTGGGCGCCAGCCGACAGGCTACCAACAAGCACTTCCTGTAGTCTTAGGCACTGCTTACAGGAATAAGCAGCGCAGCACCCCGACATTGCGTCGCGGACTCCTCACCCATCGGGGCGAGATGAGGGCCCACGTCACAGCTTAGTTAGGCTGCGAGGGCGAATTCACGTTCGCCAGTTATGTTGCCCACCTGATTAACGAGGTGATGGACCTCGGCTTGCAATCCAGGTACGCCAGTCCCTGTCGAATCCTGTCGTCCCCAAATACAACCGTAGTATAGCAAAACCACGGGCGACTTGCACAAACGTTCGCCTTCGCGTTCAGCGCCGAAATCGTGCACTATCGAGCAGCAATGCTGAATGAACGCTCACGCGTCAGCCGTCCCGCCGCGCCGGTTTCGCCGCTGCTGCGGCCGCTCAGCCGCGGGTACGCGCTGCAGATCGGCCTGGCGACGCTGTTCATCGCCGCGGCGCTGATCCTCGCCCGCGGAGCGGAGCTGCCGGTCGTCGCCGCCATTGGTTCGAGCGCGTTTCTCGTGTTCTGTCTGCCGACTTCGCCGATGGCGAGTCCGCGGAACGTCGTCGGTGGTTACGCCGGTGCTCTGGTAATAGCCGCCGGCCTGGATCCGCTTGTTGAGGCGATGGCGTCAGACCTGCTGCATGACCTGCTGGCAGCTGGAGCGGTCGGGCTGTCGCTGCTCCTCATGGCGTTGACGAAGACGGAGCATGTGCCGGCGGCGGGCGCTGTACTGGCGCTGAGCCTGCACTGGGATGTTGAAGCGGCGGCCTCGATGCTTCTGATGGCGCTGGTCCTTGCCGTCGCGCACACCGTGCTCCGAGGCCGTCCGCTCAAGACGCTCTAGGCAGCGTTTGGGTCGTTCTCCCAGATCGCGAAGATGTTGTTGTCCGGGTCGACGAGCTGAGCGAACCAGCCCATTCCCGGCACCGCGGTCTTGCCCATCGCAACCTCGGCGCCGAGCTGCGCTGCCCGAGCGAGGTACATCTCCACGCTTTCGACGGTGACGTAGTTCACGGGGCGCTGCTCTGCGGCCTGGCGCCGGTAGAGGCCGCCGTTGATGCCGCCGGGCTCTGTGGGCATGCCGTTGTCGTCTGTCGGGACGGTCTGGATAAACCAGTACTCCATCTCGCCGGGGAATTTCTCGATCTTCCAGTCGAAGAGACGGGAGTAGAAGTCGACGAGGGTCTCCGGGTCGTCGCCGGGGATCTCGAAGTGGCTCATGAAGTTGGGCATGTGTGTTCGACCTTCCTATTGTTCTCTGCCCATTATCTAGGCGGAGCGCGGCTCAGGGGAGACTGCTTTCGTCAAGATTGGATAAACTGCGGACGATGGGCGAGCTTCAGGTTATCCGCATCACGACCGCAGCCGAAATGGACGAGGCACTACAGGTTCGCCGCCGGGTGTTCGTCCAGGAGCAGGGCGTCGATGAGGCAATCGAGATCGACGAGCACGACGGCGATCCGGCTTCAGTCACGAGCTGCATCCATGTGCTCGCCCGCCTCGACGGTAGCGCCGTAGCCACCGGGCGCCTGCTGCTCGGTGAAGGCCCCGAACACGAAGCGCACATCGGTCGCGTGGCCGTGCTTGCGTCGCAGCGGCGTTCGGGGACGGGGCGTGCGGTGATGACCGCTCTCCATGACCTCGCCCGGAGTCTCGGCTACCGCGAGGCCGCCCTGTCGGCGCAGAGCCACGCCGTGGGCTTCTATGAGGGCCTGGGCTACGTCGCACAGGGTGACGAATATTTCGAAGCGGGAATTCCCCATCGAGAGATGCATATACGATTCGTTTGACGCGCCCGCTCTGCTAGAATTCGTCCACCGTATGCATAGCGACCTGGCAGCCACGCCAGAACCCGAAGAGCCCAATCCTGGGGCCTCCAGTATGGGGGGCCGAATTTGAGCGAACGGTCGAGCGAGACGGGAGAGGTCAAGCACGATCCGCTCGCGATCCTGCGTCAGCCTAACTTCGACCTGTACCTCAGCAGCCGCGTCCTCAGCGGCATCGGCACGACGATGCTGCAGGCGGTCTTCCTCTGGCACGTCCACGAGCTGTCTTCGTCTGCTGTAAGCCTCGGCTTGCTGGGCCTCATGCGCTTTTTCCCGGCGCTCGCGCTCAGCCTCGTAGGCGGCGCCGTCGCCGACGCCTATAACCGCCGCACCGTCATTCTGATCGCCCAGACCGTGCCTCTCACCGCCGCCGTCGTTGTTTCGACCGCGACGCTCAGCGGTTGGGTCAGTCTCGAATTGATCTACGCCGTCGCCTTCGCGGTGGGGCTCGCGCAGGCATTCGAGGGGCCATCGAACACGGCGCTGCTGCCGGCGCTGGTGTCGCGTGAGGAGTTCCCGCACGCCGTCAACGTCAGCTCGACCTCGCGCTCCCTAGGCGCCGTCACCGGCCCGTTCCTCGGCGGCCTGCTGATCGCGGTGTTCGACGTCGGCGAGGCCTACATCGCCTACGGAATCGTCATCGCTCTCTCGATGACGCTGATGTTCTTCCTGCGCTACCAGCAGCCCACAGACGGTCCGAAGCGCGCGGTTAGCATCGCGGCGATCAAGGAAGGTATCAGCTTCGTGCGAAGCCGTCCGGTGATCGTCGGCTCGATGACGCTCGACCTTTTTGCCGTGATCTTCGCCGGCGCGACGGCGCTGCTGCCGATCTACGCGAAGGAGATCCTCCACGCTGGACCTGTCGGCTACGGCCTCCTGCTCGGCTCCTACGAGGCGGGCGCCTTCGTCATGGCCTTCACGATGGTGATGCGGCCGCCGGTCGTGAAGGCAGGGCGGACGCTGATCTGGTCCGTCGTCGCCTTCGGCCTCTGCACGATCATCTTCGGTTTCTCGCGCTGGCTGCCGCTGTCGATCGTCGCGTACTTCATGATTGGCGCCACCGACCAGGTCAGCGTCGTGATGCGCAACGCGATCATCCAGCTCTCGACTCCGGACGGCCTGCGCGGGAGGGTCAGCGCCGTGAGCTCCGTCTTCATCCAGTCCTCGAACCAGCTCGGCGCGGTCGAATCGGGCTTCCTCGCCGCTGCCACAAGCGCGACGTTCGCCGTCGTCAGCGGCGGCGCCGTGGCGATCGGCGTCGCCGGTGCCGTTGCCCTGCGGATCCGCGAGCTCTACGGCTACGCGATCGACCGCAGCCAACCGGCGAAGGCCGAAGAGCCCTCGAAGCCGGCCGCTGTCACGTCGTAGCAGTTCAGACTCCGGCATGTCGACGGTGGCGAAAGTCGGTATCCCACGGCTTGCGAAGTCGCGATACTCTGGTTGCAGGACGCGATTGAGTCGAGGCGCGCCAGATTCGCGTCTGACTGGTCGAACCTTCAGATAGCTGTGGCTCGCCCACAAGAGAAAGCTCCGATATCATGGGTGAACCACACAAGTGACCAACGATCAGACCTCGCTACGACCCCTGCCTCTGCGAGAACAGCACGTCGCCCTCGGAGCTCGTTTCGGCGAGTTCTCCGGCTGGGAGATGCCGCTGTGGTACGGCGGCGCCGTTGAAGAGCACATGGCCGTCCGAAACAACGCCGGCGTCTTCGATATCTCACACATGGGCCGCTTCCTCGTCGAGGGCGCTGACGCGGGAGAGCTGCTTGCGAGCCTGTATACGCGTGACCCGCGGCGCCTGGCGATCAACGCCAGCGCGTACGGGTTCTCCTGCAACGACAGCGGCGGCATCATCGACGACCTGATCCTTTACCGACGCGGCGACGATGCGTTTCTCGTGATCTGCAACGCCGCCAACGCCGCTGTTGTGGGCGACGGGCTCGTAGCCGCGGTCACAGGCAAAGACGCGCGCCTGACGAACCTGACGGATGCCGGCACGACGCTGCTGGCGGTGCAGGGGCCGAAAGCAGTCGACATAATCGCTAGAATACTCGGCGAGGACGTCCGCCAGATCGCGCGCCGGACGAGCGGGGATGCGACTCGTGACGGCCGAAGCTTCTTCCTTGCACGCACGGGCTACACCGGCGAAGACGGCTTCGAGGTCATGGCTTCGGCCGAAGACGGTACGTGGCTGCTGAGCAGGCTGGTGGAGGCAGGGGTGACACCGGCAGGCCTGGCATGCCGCGACACGCTGCGACTTGAAGCGGCGCTGGCTCTGCACGGCCACGACATAGATGACACGACGAACCCCTTCGAGGCGGGCCTCGGCTGGGCGGTGGAGCTCGACCACGAGTTCCGCGGCCGTGACGCCCTTGTAGCAGCCAAAGAGAACGTGACGCGGCGATTGCTCTGCATCCTCGCCGACGGCCCGGGCGTCATGCGCGCCGGCAGCGAGATCTACGCCGGCGATGAGCGGATCGGCGTGCTCGCCAGCGGGGGCCATTCGCCGGTGCTCGGCAAGAGTATCGGTATGGGGTACCTGCCGCGCTCAGTTGCGCGCGAGGGCGCCTCTCTCAGCATCGACGTACGCGGGCGGCGCATCCCCGCACATACCGTGAAGCGCCCGTTCTACAGCCCACCAACCACGGACTAGCACAGGAGAACTCCCTTGGCAGGCGGCAACTCGATCCCGGAAGACCTCAAGTACTCGACCGAGCATGAATGGCTGCGCATCGACGGCGATGTCGCGCGCGTCGGCATCACCGATTACGCCCAGGACCAGCTCGGCGACATCGTCTTCGTCGACCTGCCGAAGGTCGGAGAGACGGTGAAGTTCATGGGCAAGTTCGGTGAGATCGAGTCGGTGAAGGTAGCATCCGAGATCTTCTCGCCCGCCGCCGGTGAGATCGCCGAGATCAATGATGCGCTCGACGCGAGCCCCGAGCTGGTGAACAAGGACCCCTACGGCGACGGCTGGCTGGTCGCGATCCGCCTGAGCAATGCCGCCGAGGTCGAGGAGCTGCTCGACGCTGCGGGCTACGCGAAGCTTGTGGCGAAGGAGCGAGGCGAAGGATGACGCGCGCCTACATCCCGATGACGGACCCCGACCGCGAGGCGATGCTCGCAGCGATCGGCGTCGCCAGCGCGGACGAGCTCTTCAAGGACATTCCCGCCGCCGGCATGATCAGCGCTGTCGAATCGATCCCGCCGCCTATCTCCGAGATGGAGCTGCTACAGGAAATGAAGCGCCTCGGCGGCATGAACAC
>JBFWZE010000106.1:7779-13044 GCA_050185685.1 Dehalococcoidia bacterium | reverse complement strand
GGGCCCTGGATGATCTGCGCCTCGATCTGAAAGACCTCTCGCAGCGTCGCCGGCGTGAGGATCGCCTCAGGAGCCCCTTCGCCGTAGATGCGGCCGTCCTTGAGCACGCAGATGCGGCTGCTGTAGCGCGCCGCCTGGTTGAGGTCGTGCAGCACCATCACCACCGTGAGGCCGTGCTGCCGGTTGAGCTGGCGGATCAGGTCGAGGACCTCGAGCTGGTGGTTGAGATCGAGGAAGGTCGTCGGCTCGTCGAGGAGAAGGACGCGTGGCTGCTGGGCAATCGCCATCGCAAGCCAGGCCCGTTGGCGCTCACCGCCGCTGAGCAGCGCGACCTGACGCTTTGCCAGCGGCGCGATGCCGGTTTCCTCGATCGCGAGCTCGACTGCCTGGCGGTCGGCCGCGGTCGGCAGGCCGAGGATACCCTGGTGAGGGCTGCGGCCCATCCAGACCAGCTCCTCGACCGTCATGGCAGCGTTGAGCACCGGGCCCTGGGGCAGCAGTGCCAGGCGCTTCGCCACTTCCCGCGTTGGCCACTCGGCGATCGACTTCCCGTCGAGGACGACGACGCCGCTCTTCGGCTTGAGCACGCGGGCGAGGGCGCGCAGCAGGGTCGACTTGCCGCTGCCGTTGGGCCCGACGAGAGAGACGATCTCGCCCTCATCGACCTTGATGTCGAGCCCTTCGATGACGAGCTCGGCCGCCGCCGGGTAGCCCGCGCTGAGGCGCTCGCTGCCCAGCTTCACGCCCGGTTCCTCACCAGCAAGATGAATACGGGGCCGCCGAGCACCGCTGTAAGGACGCCGACCGGGATCTCCTGCGGGTCGAAGGCGGTGCGCGCCACCGTATCGGCACTGACGAGCAGGATCGCGCCGATCAACGCCGAGGTCGGCAGGAGGAAGCGGTAGTCGGTGCCAATCACGAGCCGCACGAAGTGGGGCACGATCAACCCCAGGAAGCCGACCAGCCCGGCGATGCTGACAGCGCTTGAGGCGAGCAGCGCAGCCAGTGCGACGAGAATGAGGCGTGTCCGTTCAACGCTCTGCCCCAGCGACACCGCCACCTCGTCACCCATCGCGATGATGTTCAGCTGCTTCGACATCAGCAGGGCGGCGATCGTGCCGAAGACGAAGTAGGGCAGCAGCAGGTAAACGTCCGTCCAGTTGCGCAGGAGCAGGCCGCCGATCAGGAATCGCAGACCGATCTGGGCCGAAAACGCCGAGGTGACGAGGATGCCCGTCGTGATCGCTGTGAGCATCGATGTCACGGCGATGCCGGCAAGCGCGAGCCGCGTCGCTGTGACCCCGCCGCGCCACGCCATCGCGTAGGCAAGACCGCCGCCGCCCAGCCCGCCGAGGAGCGCCAGGGGCTGCACGACCTCACGGGGAAGCTGCGGGAAGAAGACGATGCAGGAGACGGCAACAACGCCGGCGCCGGCGCTGATGCCGAAGATGTGGGGATCGGCGAGCGGGTTGCGGGTGACGCCCTGCAGGATCGCGCCGGCCATCGCGAGGCTGGCTCCAACCATCACCCCAACGAGCACCCGCGGCAGGCGTACCTGGTTGACGATGAGGTCGGAGGCGCCGGTCGCATTGCCCAGCAGCGCCTGTACGACGCGGCCAGGCCCGATGTAGACCGGGCCGATGCCGATGCTCAGGACGATCGTCGCGGCCAGCGCCACAATGGCGATGGCCGGGACGATGAATCGCCTATCGCCCTGAAGCGAAAACGTTCGGATAGAGGTAACCAGGGAGCTCATTGAGAATCTGGGCCACCCGGGGTCCCGCCGACTGAATGTAGACGAAGGGGTCGACCTCGTAGACGCGGCCTTCCTTGACCGCCTTGAGGTTGGCAAATGCGGGGGTCTGCTTGAGCAGGTCGATCGTCTTGGGCGTACCAGGAGGGCCGCCGATGCTCGACGTGATAATCACGTCCGGGTTCTTCTCGATGATCCGCTCGGGGCTGTAGTCGGTGAAGCCGGGATAGCCGAAGTTCTCCGGCTCAGAGGTCACGAGGTTGTTCGCGCCCATCTCCTTGAGGATATCGCCGAGGTAGGAGTTGCCGCGGGAGGCAATGAACTGGCCCTGCCCGGCGGCGACGAGGACGAGGACGCTGGGACGCTGCGCGGGCAGCTTCGCCTTGATGTCCGCCATCTTGGTCTCGAGCGCCTTGGCCTGAGTCTCGCCCGCCTCCTTCTTGCCGGTGAGGGCGCCGACGAGGCGGAGGCTGTGCGGTACGTCCTTGAAGGAGGCCACGCGCACCGCGAACACCGGCGCGCCGAGGCTCGAGAGCGAAGAGATCTTCGCCTGGTCGTCGAGGATGGCGTCAGAGATGATCAGGTCCGGCTTCATCGCGATCAGGGCTTCGAGGTTCGGCGCGCGGCTGGTGCCGAAGTTGGGCACCTGCTTCGCTGCCTCCGGGTAGTCCGCCGACGACGGCCGCCCGACCGGAGTCGCCCCGACCGCGAACATCAGCTCGACGATCGATGGGCTCATGGCGACGATTCGCTGCGGGTTCGCCGGCACCGTAACGGAGCGGCCGAGGTCGTCCTTGCTCAGGTCGACCGAGGCAGCGCCGGTTGCAGTGGGCGTCGTAGAGGTTGCGGTGTCGTCGTCGCCGCCGTCATCGCCGCAAGCAGCGACAAAAAGCAGCGGGACAAGCAGAAGTATGGAGCCGAAACGCAGGAGGTGGTTCACAGAATGCTCTCTCCAATCGAGCAAATCTACTCAAAGCTTTGCAAAGGTTTCGAGAGATTGTAGAGGTATCTGCTTCGAGTGTGCCGAGGTTTTCCGCTAGGCGCAAGAGTAGAACGATAGACGTAAATGTCCTACGATTCGGCGGGGCGAGTGAACCCGGATGTGCGCATCTCGCAGCCATCTCGATCTGCGATGCCCGCGTAACCGGATGACGAATCTTCGTGAAGATTGTAGGCGCGAAGTGTTCTAGGCTGAGATCCAGGAACATCGCCCGGAGGCTACGTTGATAACCCGCCTGATCATCGGTTTTGCCGCGCTCTCATTTCTCCTCACACCCGGACTCATCCAGAGCCGCGAAATCCGGGCCGCCGACTACGTCTTCGAAACCCGCATGTACGGCAACGAGCAGGTGCCGCCTGTCGACACCGTCGGCTGGGGCTTCTTTCGGTTCTTCTTCAACGAGGACCGGTCTGCCGCCGACGTCACTGTCGACATCAAGGGCCTCGCTGGCCAGGGCGTCATCAGTGCCGACATTCACCGCGGTGCTCCGGGGACAAACGGCCCCGTCGTGAAGCACCTCGCTGACGGCGGCTATATCGTCACAGCAGCCCGCGTCACATTCACGAAGGCTGAGTTGCAGGAGATGGCGTCCGGCGCCTGGTACATCAGCCTGAAGACCGAGCTGCACCCCAACGGCGAGCTTCGGGGCCAGATCCTGCCGCCGGCCGACTTCCTGCCCTCTACTGCCGCACCGACGCCAGCACCGGCTGCGACCGACACAGCGCCGCCACCGGTCATCTCCGGCGGTGGCGGCACGGGCCTCGTCATCACGCCGCCGAACACCGGCGACGGCGGCCTCGTCCGCTAGCGGTCCATCACCCGACATCCCCAATGACGTAGCCGAGGGCGTCCCCCTCGGCTGCCGCGCGCGTAACAGCGTCTCAAGACGAGTCACGAGCGTCGGCCCCCTCGTGCGGGCGGCGAGCAAAGCACGCTGTGAGCGGCCGAGCCAGCCGCGATGCAGACGACCTCAGCCCTGCAGCAGGTTGACCTCGGCCTCGGTGAGGCGGCGCGTCTTGCCCTCAGGCAGGTTGCCGAGGCGGAGCTTACCTTCGCGCACACGGCGCAAATGACGGACGCGGGCACCGGCGAGCTCGAACATGCGCCGCACCTGACGCTTACGCCCTTCGCCGATGCTGATGCTGACGTGGAAGGGCTCGTGGCCGCGCAGACGTTCCATCTCGAGCGGCTGACGCAGCTCACCATCGACGACCACTCCCTGCCAGACCGTATTGAGCACGTCGTCGGTGGGCACCTCGAAGAGGCCGACCCAGTACTCTTTGTCGACCTCGTTGCTGGGGTGGGTGAGGTGGTAGGTGAGGTCGCCGTCATTCGTCAGGATCAGCAGCCCTGAAGTATCGAGGTCGAGGCGTCCCACAGCGTGCAGCCCGGAGGCACGCAGCGGCGCCGGGACGAAGTCGAAGACCGTACTGCGGCCGCGCTCGTCAGAGGCGGTCGTCACGCAGCCGGGCGGCTTGTTCAGCAGCAGGTAGACCTTCTCCGCTGCCCCCCGGCCGAGGGGCTGCCCGTCGAGGCTGAGAGGCTCGCCGTTGTATTCCACAGACGGCTCGGTCAGCGTGAAGCGCCCGCTGCGGACGCGTCCGTCCCGGATTGCCGCAAAGGCCTTGCGCCGCGAAAGGCCGCTGCCGTCGATGACCGCGCGAAGAAGGGTTGTCACTCTGTCATGCCGCCTCTACCGGTCGCGATTCGATCGTATCAAAGCCTGTAAGCGTCGATGTCGGGTTAACCCGTAACCTGGCCACAAACTCGGTTACAATTGTCCCGTCCGGCTGTCGCCGGAGATCACCCTGCCGATAATCCCTTGTCAGGCCATGCCGCGCAAACACCGAGAATGACGGAGAGCACGATTGACTCAGCGTGAACCACGAGAAGACGCGACAACCCGCGCTGCCTCGCTGATCGCCCAGGCGCTTGCTGAGCTGCAGGAGGCAAATGCAGTCGAAGCTTCGGAAGCCCGCAAGGAGCTCGCAGCGAACCGCGCTGCCATCCAGGAGCTCACAGCCAACATCGAGCGCCACCTGGTGGAGGAGCGCGAACAGAATGTTGCCCTCGGCGGCCAGCTCAGTACGCTCGCCGGTTCCCTGGACCGCCTCGTAAACCACCTGCAGGGGCTCTCGAGCCTCATGTCGGACCTCCTCGGCCGCCTTGCCGAGCCCGCACCGGCCGGCGTTGCGCCATCTGCAGCGCCAGAACCACAGGCGCCCGCCGAAGCACCGTTCCAGCCCGGCGGCGAGGGCGTCTCGCTCACGATCGTGGCGGTGCCCGGCTTCCAGGCCCTCATGGAGATACAGAAGGCGCTTACCGCCGTCGAGCAGGTTGCACACGCCTCGGTCGAGCGCTTCCAGGAGGGTGACTCACGCCTTCTCGTCGGCCTCACGGCGCCGATCACCGGTACCGACCTGGTGACAGCTCTGATTCGCGCCACCGGCCAGGCGATGGCGATCGAAGAGTCGAAGCCGGAGCTCGCCCGCCTCCGCGTGAAGGTCGTCCC
>JBFWZE010000106.1:0-7679 GCA_050185685.1 Dehalococcoidia bacterium | reverse complement strand
CTGCTCGCCAGCGGCCGCTCCTCTCGCGCCGGCTCCGACGCCGAGATGATCGGCTGGACGCAGCAGGCCGAAGCGACGCAGCCCTTCGCGCGCCTCGGCACCGCCGTCGAGCGGCAGGACGGCGACGTCCAGCTCGAGCTGGTCGTCGCGGGGCAGTCGAGCCAGCAGCTCGGCCCGGCGCAGCGTGCCGGCAAGCGGTATCGCGTCAACGGCATCCCGCGACGCGCCGTCGACTTCGTCGGTCAGCTGCGGGCGGTGCTGTTCACCGCCGACGACCTCGAGATCATCTCCGGCTCGCCGTCCGTGCGGCGCGCCTACCTCGACGCCGCCCTCGCGCAGCTGGACCGCGCCTACTACATGGCGCAGCAGCGCTACACGCGGATCATGCAGCAGCGCAACGCCACCCTGCGGCGGATCCGTGAGGGCATGGCCGCCCAGGACGAGCTGTTTCTCTGGGACGATAACTTCAGCCGCGAGGGCGCGACGATCATCGCCGCCCGCCAGCGCGCAATCCAGGCCCTCAGCGAGTCGTCGGTCGACTACCACCGTCAGCTTGCCGGCGGCGTGGACGAGACCCTCTCGCTCACCTACGAGCCCGCCCTCGGTGACGACTTCAAGCGCATGCTTCAGCCCGGCGCCACGAACGAAGCGGTACAGAAGCTCTTCGCGACCGCTCTCGCCGCTCAGCGCCGGCGTGAGATCGGCGCCGGCGTCAGCCTCGTCGGCCCGCACCGCGACGACGTCAGCGTGCTGCTCAACGGCGTCTCGGCTGCATCCTTCGGCTCACGCGCCCAGATTCGCACTGCCGCCCTCGCCCTGCGCCTCGCCGAGGCACGCATGCTCATGGCCGGCGGCACCGACACTCCCGTCCTCCTCCTCGATGACATCGTCTCCGAGCTGGACGGCCGCCGCCGCGCCTCCGTCCTCGCCGGGCTCGAGGGCTTTGAGCAGGTCTGGTTCACGGCGACCACCGAGTCGTGGCTGCCTGAGGATTTCGTCCGCGACTGCGCTGCCGTCTTCACGGTCAGCGGCGGCCAGGTCACGCCCGCCTAGCGCTTCTTTAGCCCCATGTAGTGCTGTCGCTCCGCCGCATCGAAGTGCTCGATCGCGTACCGGAGCATGACCCGTGGCATCGTCGCCGCGTACGCATCGAGGAAGGCATTGAGGCGCGGACGGTCGATATCACCTGCTACCCGCAGCCAGCCGCCCGTGGCCTTGTGGATGAGGTCCTCGTGGTCGTTCAGCAGCAGCTCGGCGATCGCAAAGGTGTCGTCGACTTCCTTGCGCTTCATCAGAAAGGCGGCGGTCGCGGTAATCGCGGTGCGGCGCTCCCACATGTTCGACGAAGTCGCCAGCTCGTAGAGCACGTCACGCGGGCGGTCGAGCAGCCAGAGGCCGACGACGTCGCGCGCTGCAAGGTCGACGAGGTCCCAGTTATTGATCCGGTCGTGCCGGCGTAGATAGAGCTCGTAGAGCGCCTCGCGGCGTTCGAGCGGCGTCTTCTTCCGGGCAGCCTGCTTCGCCATGATGCTCAGCGCGCCGGCCCGCGCCTCGTGCATGTCGCTATCGAGCAGGACTTCGAGCTCCGGCGGCGGCAGGTCGATGGACTGCTTCGCCAGCGCGAAGACCGTGCCCATGCGGACGCCGATGAAGCGGTTTCCCTCGCCGTAGTCGCCTTCGCCCGACTTGAAGTAGCGCTGGATCTTGCGCAGCTCTTCGTCCGACTGGTTGGCGATCAGCGCTCCGATGAAGGCGGCGGCAGTCAGTTCAGGCATCCTCGACAGCGTACAAAGAAACGAGGACGAGCTTGCACTCGTCCTCGTTCTGCATCTTGGGTCGAGCCGCCCTTACGGCAGATACGTCAGCGGGTTGACGATGGCGCCGTTGAGGTGGACTTCGAAGTGGAGGTGGTCGCCGGTGGCGTAGCCCGTGTGGCCGCCATAGCCGATCGTCTGACCCTGCGTTACCTTTTGGCCAGTCGACACCGCGATGCGCGAGAAGTGCGCGTACAGCGTCTCGAAGCCGTTGCCGTGGTCAATGATCACGTAGTACCCGTACGAGCAGCAGGCATCGCCGCCGGCGAAGGTCACCGTACCGGCAGCCGCGGCGACGACCGGCTGGTTCGGGTTCGCGTAGAAGTCGATGTCGATACCCAGCGGGTGGCTCGGGCCGAAGTAGCTGGAGATCGGACCGGACGCCGGCCAGATGAAGCCCGACCTCGAAGCGCCGCTGCCACTGCCCGCGCTGCTGCCGCTGCTCTTCGGCGTCGGCGTGGCGGTGCCCCGTGCTGGCCGCGGCGTCGAGGACGCAGCCGGCGCGAGGGCGGCAGGCGTCGAGCTTGCCTCCGGCTCGGGCGTGTCGGTCGCGGGGATTTCGGTCGGGACCTCGGTTGGTACCTGGGTCGGTTCGGGTTCAGGTTCCGGCGTCGCCGTGGCCGTGGGAGCCGCCGCAACCGGCAGGCTGACCTGCACCGGGTCCGGAACGAGGATGTTCTGACCGACGCGCAGGGAACCGCCCCCGCCGATGCCGTTGGCGGCAATCGCGGTGATGTCATCGGCATCGACGCCGTAGATCTCGGCGACGTCGGAGAGCGTCTGGCTGCTGAAGACGGTGTGGATGATGCCGTTCTGAGCCGGGATCCGCAGCTTCAGGCCGGTCTCAATGCTGTTCGTCTCGACGACGGCGGGCTTGTTGCTCTCTGCCAGCATCTCCGCTGCCGACAACTCACCGCCGCCGCTGATGCCGAAACGCTTCGCGATGGCCGAGAGCGTGTCGCCGGACTTCACGGTGTAGACGCAGTAGAGGCCGCCGCCGGCCGGCTCGCAGTCGGGGGTCGGCGTTGCGGTGGGCGAGTTCTGTGCCGTCGGCGAGACCACCGGCGTCGGCGACGGAGCGAGCGAGGACGACACGCCTACGCTGCCGGCAATCGGCGTCGCGAGGCCCAGGGCAACCAGACGCTCCGTCTGGCCGCTCAGGGGAGTATTCGGGTTCGTCTGCTGGGCGGAAGCCACCGAGGACTCGTACTGCCTCGACTGCGCTTCAAGCGCGGCGAGGGCCTGGGGCTGGTTAATCGTTGAAGGGGCGGACAGGTCCGCGTTCGCCTGCAGGCCGTCGGCGCTGATCGTTGGACCGCGCGTAGCAAACATCGCGTACACGGCAACGCCGATTGCGACGAGAAGCAGGGCGAGATGAGTAAAAGGACGCGACGCTGACCGGGCGTGCTTGCCGGTCTGCCTCGAGTTTCTCCTGCTGCGGGCTCGGGAGCGGGGCCGAGGAAGCCCCTTGCGTGGCTCGAGAATGGGGCGGGTCTCCTGACGCGTAGTAGTTGTTACTCGATCGAGAGCTCTCTAGCCAGAGAACATTCGGTCTGACCGCTTTCGCGATCACCCACCACCGAAAGTACCCAAACATCTTACCCTCGCTTTATGGTTTGATAACCCCTTTCCCGTCAAAATCCGGCAAATTGCAACGTGAGCCAGTGGTTATCCCTGACTATTTCAGGAAAAAGGCACCTGTAACGGTCAGGAACTGGTTTGCGCCTGTCCTCAGGAGAGCAGGCCCGTAGACTGATAGAGATGACCCCGTCCGCCGCGCAACGAGAACGCGACGCCTTCTATGAGTAAACCGCTTCAACGACCCGTTCGAGCCAATGCCCCCACGCGCCCGCAGGCGCCGAACCGGGCATCAATGCGTCCGCCGACCGGACGGCGGCCCTACAACGGCGCCCAGCCGCCCCGGGGCGGCAGCAAACGCCCGCCGCGGGGTGGCTCCGCCTGGAAGCGCTTCGACAAGCGCTGGCTGGTCTTCGTCCCCGTCTTCTTCATCGTCCTGCTCGCCGCGATGTACGCGAGCATTGCCTGCTCGATGGCGGAGCCGGGTGACATCATCCTCGGGAAAAAGGGCCTCGAAATCCTCGACCGCAACGGCAACGTCATCTACACGATCGGCGACGAGCCGGGCTCGAGCCGCATCGTGCCGCTCGAGGAGATCTCGCCCAACCTGATCAACGCGACGATCGCCACCGAGGACGCGAACTTCTGGGACAACCCCGGCGTCAACATCAAGGGCCTCATGCGCGCCGCCTACGAGAACGTTGCGTTCTGGGAGGGCGGCTTCTTCCACGGCTCCGGCGGCAGCTCGATCACGCAGCAGCTGGCGAAGAACCTCTACATCCCGCCGGACGAGCGCGTGAAACGCAGCCCCCTTCGCAAGCTGAAGGAAACGATGATCGCCTTCGAGCTCAGCCGCCGCTACGACAAGGAGGACATCCTCCAGTGGTACCTGAGCAACATCTTCTACGGCCAGGGCGCCTACGGCATCGAGTCCGCGGCTTACCGCTATCTCAACAAGCCGCCAGCCGACCTCACCCTCCCGGAAGCAGCGATGCTGGCCGGCATCCCGCGCTCGCCGAACTACTACGACCCGATCACGAACTACGAGGCGGCGAAGGCCCGGCAGGAAGAGGTCCTCGACCTCATGGCGCGGCACGACATCATCTCGAAGGAAGAAGCCGCAGCCGCCAAGGCGGAACCGGTCGTGATCCGAGAGGGCCGCATTCCCCAGGGCGAAGGCGGCGATGACAGCGAAGACGTCGCCGTCCACTTCGCGCTCTATGTCCGCGACCTCCTGCCCAGCTTGATCGGCCAGCAGGATGCGCAGAAGCAGCTGCGGGTAACCACGACCCTCGACTACGACATGCAGGTCAAGGCGAACCAGGCCCTCGTCTCCAACCTCGACAAGTTCGAGCCGCAGTACGGCGCCAGTAACGGCGCCCTCGTCGCCATGGACCCGAAGACCGGTGAGATCCTCGCCATGGTCGGCAGCCACGACTTCAGCCGCGACGACATCAGCGGCCAGGTGAACAACGCCCTCGCCCTCAACCAGCCCGGCTCGACGATGAAGCCGATCACCTACATGGCGGCGTTCCTCAAGGGTTGGCAGCCGAACACGATGATCCTCGACGAGCCGATCAAGATCGACAACGGCTCGGAAGGCGACATCACGCTGAACAACGCAGACCAGCGCTATCGCGGCAACGTCACCGCACGCGTCGCCCTCGGCAGCTCGCTGAACGTGCCCGCGGTGAAGGCGCTGCGTTACGCAACGCTACCCACCGTGTACGACCTTGCGAAGAAGATGGGCATCACCACGCTGAAGGACGTCGAAAACTACGGCGATGCGTTCACCCTCGGCGGCGCCGATACCACGCTGCTCGACATGACCTACGTCTACAGCGTCTTCGCGAACCAGGGCAACCGCGCCGGGATGAGCACGGTCCAGGACCTGCCCAGCGGCAGCCGCACCCTCGACCCGATCGCGATCCTGAAAATCGAGACGGTCGACGGCAAGACGCTCTGGTCGGCGAAGCAGCGGACCGAGCGCGTCGTCCAGGCGAACGCTGCCTACCTGATTACGAATATCCTCAGCGACGACAACGCCCGCGTCTCCGGCTTCGGCGCGAACAGCGCGCTGAACCTGCGCTCGCGCCCCGCCGCCGTGAAGACCGGCTCCTCTGACGCCACCCGCGACGCCTGGTCGATCGGCTACACGCCCTCGCTGGTGACCGGCGTCTGGGTCGGCAACGCGAACAACGCGCCGATGCCCGGCGGGACAAGCACCCTGCTGGCGGCGCCGATCTGGAACCAGTTCATGACGGCCGCGCTCGAGGGCGAGGCGCCAGAGCAGTTCACGATTCCTGACGGTATCCGCAGAGAGGGCGGCGAAGTCTTCATGGACGGCAACGCCCGCGCCGGAACGCCGACGCCAGAAGCGACCGCAACCAAGGAGAAGGAAACCGCGACGCCGTCCGTCAGCCCGACCGAACGTACGGGTACGCCCACCAGGACGCCGACGCAGCAGCCCGGCACTCCCACGCGGACGCCGACGCGTGACCCGTTCGCTACCAGCACTCCAAACCCGACGAGCACCCCGCTGCCGACGAACACGAGGCCGCCAGCTGCGACCAGCACCCGGCCGCCAAACAGCACTGCGACGCCGAACCCCACGAGCACGCCGCAGACGGGGACAACGCCGCAGACGAACCAACAGAACAACAACCAGCAGAACAACAACGGCGGCAACGGCCCGGGGCAGTAGAGCGCAGCTTGCAAATAGAAAGGCCGCTCATCGCTGAGCGGCCTTTTCTGGTAGTTCGCCTTCCTGTCAGGACAGGTGTTGTGCCAGGTAGTGCTCGATGCCGATCTGGCTGATCGTTGCCAGCTGTGTCTCAACCCAGTCAACGTGCTCCGACTCGTCGCGGACCATCTCTTCGAGGATGCCGCGGGTCGTGAAGTCTTCGACCTGGACACAGTGGACGATCGCCTGGTTCATCACGTCGACGATGTTCAGCTCAGCCTGGAGGTCGAGGTTGAGGTCCTCGAGCACGTTCTCACCGACGCGGATGTCATTGAGGCGCTGGAGGTTCGGCACACCGTCGAGGAAGAGGATGTGGCGGATCACAGCCTGTGCGTCCTTCATCTCGCTGAGGCTCATCCCGCGCAGCTTCTCGTAGAGGCCGTCAAAGCCCCAGTTGCGGCACATTTCCGCCTGGATGAAGTAGGAGTTAACAGCTGTGAGTTCGATCGTGAGGATAGTGTTGAGCCAGTCAACAACGCCGGGTTTTGCCTGCAAAGTGGTCTCCTAGCTTCCTGCAGCTACTGCTGAGGAAACCATACCACGCTCAGGCTCAATCCCTTCGTCGCTGGCAAGCTCCACGAAGCGGTCGATACTGCGGATGCAGCGCCCACAGCACTCGGGCGAGTCGAGGCCCAGGGCCCCGGCAAGCTGTGCCGACTCGAGAACGCCGCTGCGTCCCAGCTCTCTGACGGTGTCTTCGCGGATTGCTTTGCAGATGCAGACGTACATGGCTGCCCCTGAAGATATTTTTGGCGCTCCGTTATGGAGACTATTGCTCTGACTATGTCCCTGCCCAGGACGAAAGTAAGCATCTACTAAGGCGTCCAGGATGTCAATGTGCCGAATGGCCCTTTGTGTATCAAAAACTGTGAGGCCGATCGGCCTAGAACTGACCTTTACGGAGGGCAAACGCGACGACCGTCGCGACGAAAGGAATCGCCGCAATCGCGAGGGATACGATGTCGAAGAGGGACCAGATCGCGAGACAGAGGCTGAGATAGAGGCCGCCGGCGAGCAGGGGCAGCCCGGCCCGGATCCAGAGGTGGCTGCGCGCGACGAACTTGTCGAACTTCTCGTAAGGAAACTGCACGTGGTGGTAGGCGACCGGCAGGATGAACACCATCGTCGCGCTGGCGACCGCGACCATCGCGACCGCGTAGATCCACTGCTCCGTCCCCTCGGCGGCGCCGGTGCTCGATCCCAGTAGGAAGCCGAATAGCAGGACGGAGACCGTGGTCAGCAGCGCCAACTCGTTGAGGATCGCCCGGTAGTCCTCGATGAGGACGTCGCGGCTCGCGCGCTCTTCCTGTTCGTCTTCCGCGGCGTCTGCCGCCTTGTTGTCCGTCATAGCTGCATGGTAGCGAACATCATCGTAAGCTGAGGACTACGATGCGAGTTTCTCTTCCCTTCGGCCGCACCCAGCTCGACGTCGAGCTCCCGGACAACGCACGCGTCCTGACGCCGCCGCCTGTTGAGCCGCTCGCCGACCCCCCGGCCGCCGTCCTCGCCGCACTGCATTCGCCGATCGCCGGACCGCCGCTGCG
>JBFWZE010000105.1:0-13095 GCA_050185685.1 Dehalococcoidia bacterium | reverse complement strand
GGCGGCAGCTCCCGCTACCGCTTCACGGCAATCCTCGGTGCCCTCACGGTTGCGACCTTTGCCGCCGCGGTGGCCCTGGGCGACGCCTTCGACGGCATCGGCCAGCTCCTCTACCTCTTCGGCGTCATCATGATCGGCGCCACGCTGCTCGCCTTCGTGTCGGTCCGTTTCTCGAGCACGGCGCCCGCCCTCAAGATGGGTGTCGCCTACCCGCTCTCGAACCGGTTCCGCACCGGTATGACGATCGCGATGTTCTCGCTCATCGTCTTCTCCCTCTCCGTCTTCAGCGCCCTCAACTCCAGCTTCGCCGCCCTCATGTCGGCGAGCGGCGGTGACGGCGGCTGGGACGTCCTGACCACCAGCACTCGCAACTCCGACCTCACCGACCTGTCGACTGCCCTCAAGGAGGCGCAGGCCCCGGTGGTCAACGACATCGAGGCGACCGGCAGCACGACCGTGTTCAACGCGAACTCCGCCGTGCGAGTGACCGCCGCCGATGACGAGGCGAAGCCCTTCCCGGTCCTCGCCGCGAACAACGCCTTCCTGACGATGCCGAACGGGCAGCTCGGCTCCTGGGTCGCCACTTACGCGAACGAGCGCGACGTGTTCAACGCAGTCGCCAGCGACCCGAAGCTCGCGCTCATCGACCCCAGCGTCCTGCCTGACGGCTTCAACGAGTACGAGTTCTACGTTGACGGGCTGAAGGTCAGCAACGACCACTTCAAGCCCTTCGACCTGACCTACACCGACACGGCTACCGGCCGCGAGGCGACGGTCACGGTCATTGGCATCCTCGCCATCCAGACCGACCCGGCCATCAGCGCCGGTGTCTACGTCAACGAGTCCGCCTACCGCGCGACCTTCGGCGAGCCTAACTACCTGCGCACCTACGTCAAGCTGAACGACGGCGTGAAGACGAAGCAGGCAGCGCAGCAGATTGAGTCCGCCCTCATCACCCGCGGCGTCCAGTCTGAGTCAATCCGCGTCCTCCTCGACGAGGCGGCTCAGGAGCAGAACGCCTTCATGCGCATGTTCCAGGGCTTCATGGCACTGGGCCTGCTCACCGGCATCGCTGCCCTCGGCGTCATTGCCTTCCGCTCGGTGGTCGAGCGCCGCCAGCAGATCGGTATGCTGCGGGCAATCGGCTACCAGACCGGCACGGTGGCGATGACCTTCGTCCTGGAGTCGGGCTTCATCGCAGTGATGGGCATCCTCTCCGGCGTCGTCGGCGGCATGATCATCAGCCACAACCTCTTCACCAACGGTCAGTTCAGCGGCAACGGAATCGAGTTTGCCATCCCGTGGACGGAGATCTCCGTCATCACCATCTCGGCGCTGTTCTTCTCGCTGCTGATGACCTACCTCCCGGCGCGACAGGCCGCAAGGGTTCCAGTCGCGGAGGCACTGCGCTATGAGTAACCGCTAAGCGCGTACCGGCCGAGAACGTGAGAGGCGCCCCATTTGGGGCGCCTCTCGGTTGGTTATCCATCGAACCGTCGCACCCGAAGCAGCGATCTCAGGTACTATGGATGCAGTGAACCACCGCAAGTCAGCAATTGCACGTCCTGCCTCCCGTCGTGCCACCGGCAGCGCGAAGCTCGGACGCGCCCTCTCGGTTCACTAGCTCCCTCTACACCAACCTTCAGCGCCAACCTGACTCGCTCAGGCCGGTGCCGTCTTGCGTGCACTCTGACGACGAACTCTGAGGCCTCATCGTGACAACCACCGACTCACCGACCACTCCTGCCGATCTCGCTGCTGAGGTCGCCCGCCGCCGCACCTTTGCGATCATCTCTCACCCGGACGCCGGCAAGACGACGCTGACCGAAAAGCTGCTGCTCTACTCCGGCGCAATCCAGAGCGCCGGCTCCGTACGCAGCCGCGGCGACCAGCAGCACGCGACCTCCGACTGGATGACGATGGAGCAGGACCGCGGTATCTCGATCACCGCCAGCGCGCTCGAGATGGAGTACAACGGCTACCGCATCAACCTGCTCGATACGCCCGGTCACCAGGACTTCTCCGAGGACACCTACCGCACCCTGATGGCTGTCGACAGCGCTGTCATGGTGCTCGACAGCGCCCGCGGTATTGAGGCGCAGACCCTGAAGCTCTTCGAGGTCTGCCGCATGCGCCACATTCCGATCCTGACCTTCATCAACAAGCTCGACCACGACGGCAAAGACCCGCTTGAGCTGCTGGACGAGATCGAGACGACGCTGAAGCTGACGCCGGTGCCGATGAACTGGCCGGTGGGTACGGGCCCCTGGTTCCAGGGTGTCTACGACCTCAAGACGAACGCCGTCCTCCGCTTCGAGCGCACGCACCACAACGCGAAGCAGGCGCCGATCAGCGTCAAAGGCCTCGACGACCCTGACCTCGCCTCGCTTATCGGCGAGACCCCCGCCGCGGAGCTGCGTGAGCAGGCCGAGCTGCTCTCGATCGCCGGCACGAGCTTCGACGAAGAGCTGTTCCTCGGCGGCGAGCTGACGCCGGTGTTCTTCGGTAGCGCCCTGAACAACTTCGGCGTGGAGCCCTTCCTCAACGCGTTGCTGGAGCTCGCGCCTGCGCCCGGCGACCGCGACTCGAACGCGGGCGTCGTCGCCGCGACGGCGCCGGAGTTTACCGGCTTCATCTTCAAGATCCAGGCGAACATGGACCTGCGCCACCGCGACCGCATCGCTTTCATGCGGATCTGCTCCGGCCGCTTCGAGCGCGACATGCTCGTGCACCACGCCCGCCTCGGCAAGAAGGTGCGTCTTGGCCGCGCCTACCGTCTCTTCGCCCGCGAGCGTGACCTTGTCGAGGAAGCGTACGCCGGCGACGTGATCGGCGTAATCAACCCCGGAACGTTTTCAATCGGCGACTCGATCTCGAGCGGCGCGCCGGTGCAGTTCGCCGAGATCCCACGCTTCTCGCCGGAGCGCTTCGCCTCGCTGCTGAGCACCGACATGGCGAAGTACAAGCAGTTCAACAAGGGCCTGCTGCAGCTCGAAGAAGAAGGCGCCCTCCAGGTCTTCCGCCCGATCGACAACGCTCGCCTGGAGCCGACCGTCGGCGTCGTCGGCGAGCTGCAGTTCGACGTCGTCCTCGCCCGCCTGAAGGACGAGTACGGTGTCGAGGCGAAGCTGGAGCGGCAGCCCTACACGGTGGCGCGCTGGGTAGAAGGCGGGCGCAAGGCAGCGTCACAGCTGAAGATCACGCGTAATATCCGGAGCTGCGAGGACCGCAAAGGAAACCTGGTACTGCTGTTCGGCTCGAATTTCGACGTGGACTACTTCCAGCGCCAGAACCCCGACGCCGTGCTCCACTCCGCGTCCTGAGAGGCTAGCGGCTAGTCGTCGGCGTTGCCCTGGCTCGGTCCGCCCATGATCGAGCTGTTCGACCCGGGCTTGATCATGCTGCCGGCCAGGTAGCTCACGCCGGCGGCGACGCTGCCGAGCACAAACGCATTGACCACGTCCACGAGGCCGCTCACGCCTAGAAGAACGGCGACGATGATTCCGGCGGCGAGGGAGGCTTTGAAGAGCAGCATGTTGCCCTCACCATACGCAGAAGATTCACGAATCGCAATGCTCTAAAGGCCGAGGCAGTCCGCCGCATCCTGCGCAATGATCGACGCCTCGTCGACGTCTGCGACCCAGACCTCGACCTTCGAGCTGTCGCTGCTGACCTTCGCCTCGCTGAGGCCTCTGGTCCCGTTGCGCCCCGCGTCGAGCTCGATGCCCGCCCAGCCGAAGCCCTCGCACACCTGCGCCCGCACCTCAGCGCTGTTCTGGCCGATGCCGCCGCCAAAGACCACGGCATCGCAGCCGCCGAGCACCGCCAGGTAGGCGCCGAGGTACTTGCGCACGCGGTGACAGAACGCGTCGATCGCCATCTGTGCCGCTTCATCGCCGTCGTGCGCGGCCTGCTGCAGGTCACGCATGTCGGCGGAGCGGCCTGAGAGCCCGAGCAGCCCCGACTCGCGGTTGAGTAGCGATTCGACCTGCGCAGGCGACAGGCCCTCGTTCTCAGCGATGAACAGCGGCAGTGACGGGTCCAGGTCGCCGCTGCGGGTACCCATGACAAGCCCCTCGAGCGGCGTGAAGCCCATGGACGTCTCGACCGGCAGCCCGTCCCGGCTTGCCGTTATCGAGGCGCCGCTGCCGAGCTGCAGCGTGATCAGCCGCGGCGCAACCACCTCGGGATGGAGCTTACGGTAGCGCTGGACCATCCAGCGATGGGCGAGGCCGTGGAAGCCGTAGCGGCGGATACGGTACTTCTCGCTCAGCGCCCGCGGCAGTGCGTAGAGGGCAACGTGGTCGGGCAGGTCCGCGTAGAACGACGTGTCGAAGACGGCGACCTGCGGCAGCTGAGGCAGATCTGCGGTCGTCGCGCGGATCGCCTCCAGCGCGGGCTTATTGTGCAGCGGCGCTAGGCTGCTCAGGCTTTCGATCTGCGCGATCACCGCGTCGTCGATACGTGCCGGACCGGCGAACAGCGGCCCGCCGTGAACGACGCGATGGCCGGCGGCGGCGAGGTCCTGCAGCAGCCCCTCGTCTCGCAGCAGCGCCAGCGCGCGCGTCACCGCTTCCGCGATGTTCGACGCCTCGAACGCCTCCGAGGTCCGCGTCTCACCGTTGACCTCAAGCCGCAGCCGTCCACTCTTGCCGATGCGGTCGACGATGCCAGAGGCCACAGTTGTCCAGCCTTGTCCGATTGCTGAATTGCCCGATTGCCCGAGCACGTCGAACTTCAGGCTGGAGCTGCCGCAGTTGATCGCGAGAATACGCACGCCGCGATCAGCCTAGAAGGGCCAGCGCCAGTCGCGAATCTCGGGCATGTCGTCGCCCACCTCGCGGGTGTAGCGGCGGGCACGGCGGCGCGTTTCGTCCATCAGCTGGCGGACGCGCCCCGCCTTCGAAGCCAGGCCCGGCACGCGGTCGATGACGTCAATCACCAGGTGGTAGCGGTCGAGGTTGTTCATCATCGCCATGTCGAAGGGCGTCGTCGTCGTGCCCTCCTCGACGTAGCCGCGAACGTGCAGGTTGTCGTGGCCGTGTCGCCGGTAGGTCAGGCGGTGAATCAGCCAGGGATAGCCGTGGTAGGCAAAGACGATCGGCTTGTCGGTGGTGAACAGCGAGTCAAAGAAGGCATCGCTGAGGCCGTTGGGGTGCTCCTTCGGGTCCTGCAGCGCCATCAGGTCGACGACGTTGACGACGCGCACCTTCAGCTCGGGCAGCTGCTCACGCAGCAGCGCCGCCGCGGCCACGATCTCCATCGTCGGGATGTCGCCGGCACAGCCCAGGACCACGTCGGGCTCACCGTCGTCGTCATTGCTCGCCCAGGTCCAGATGCCGGCGCCGCGCTCGCAGTGGTCGATCGCCTCTTCCATCGTCAGGTAGTTCAGGGCCGGCTGCTTGCCCGCGACGATGACGTTGACCTTGTTACGGCTGCGCAGACACTCGTCGCCGACCGCCAGCAGGCAGTTGGCGTCCGGCGGCAGGTAGACGCGAATGATCTCTGCCTTCTTATTGACGACGTGGTCGATGAAGCCCGGGTCCTGGTGCGAGAAGCCGTTGTGGTCCTGGCGCCAGACGTGCGACGAGAGCAGGTAGTTGAGCGAGGCGATCGGACGCCGCCAGGGGATGTCGTTGCAGACCTTCAGCCACTTGGCGTGCTGATTGAACATCGAGTCGACGATGTGGATAAACGCCTCGTACGACGTGAAGACGCCGTGGCGGCCGGTGAGCAGGTAGCCTTCGAGCCAGCCCTCACACATGTGCTCGCTCAGCACCTCCATGACGCGTCCATCCGGCGTCTGGTGCACGTCGTCCGGCTCGTGCTCTGCCATCCAGACGCGGTCGGTGACGTCCAGCAGCGCGTCGAGGCGGTTCGAGAGCACCTCGTCCGGCCCCATCACGCGGAAGGTGTCCTCGTTGCGCCGCATGACGTCCCGCAGGAAGCCGCCGAGCACCCGCGTTGCCTCGCTGGTCGTCGACGCCGGCTTCGGCACCTCGACTGCGTACTTGCGGTAGTCGGGCAGGTTGAGGTCGCAGAGGAGAAGGCCGCCGTTTGCGTGCGGGCTGGCGCTCATCCGCTGCTCACCAACTGGCGCGAGGGCGGCGATTTCCGGCCGGAGCGCGCCGTCGTTCATGAACAGCTCTTCGGGGCGGTAGCTCTTCAGCCAGCCCTCGAGGATCTGTACGTGCTCGGGCTTGTCGAAGCCGGCCATCGGCACCTGGTGCGCGCGGAATGTGCCTTCCACCTTCACGCCGTCGATCTCCTCCGGGCAGGTCCAGCCCTTCGGCGAACGAAGCACGATCATCGGCCAGGTTGGCCGCGTCAGGTCCCCGCCGCGTGCCCGCTCTCGGATTGCAGCGACGTCGTTCATCGCCTGGTCCATCGCCGCCGCCATCGCCGGGTGCATGAGGTCGGGGTCGTCCCCTTCGACGAAGTAGGGTTTGTAGCCGTACCCCTCCATCAACGCCGTCAGCTCTTCGTTGGGAATGCGCGCGAGCAGCGTGGGGTTCGCGATCTTGTAGCCGTTCAGGTGCAGGATCGGCACGACGGCGCCGTCCCGCGCCGGGTTGAGGAACTTGTTCGAGTGCCAGCTGCCGGCCAGCGGGCCGGTCTCTGCCTCGCCGTCGCCGACGATGCAAAACACGATAAGGTCCGGGTTGTCGAAGGCGGCGCCGTAGGCGTGCACCAGTGCATAGCCCAGCTCACCGCCCTCGTGAATCGAGCCGGGTGTCTCGGCGGCGACGTGGCTGGGGATGCCACCGGGGAAGGAGAACTGACGGAAGAAGCGGCGCATGCCCTCTTCGTCCGGGCTGATGTGGGGGTAAACCTCGCTGTAGGTGCCCTCGAGGTAGACGTTCGCGAGGATGCCGGGTGCGCCATGACCGGGACCGACGACCAGCATCGACTCCAGCCCTCGCGCCTTGATCACGCGATTGAGGTGGACGTAGACGAAGTTGAGCCCCGGCGTCGTGCCCCAGTGGCCCAGCAGCCGCGGCTTGATGTGCGCGCGCTGCAGCGGCTCCCGCAGCAATGGGTTGTCGAGCAGGTAGATCTGACCGACGGAGAGGTAGTTCGCCGCCCGCCACCAGGCGTCCAGCGTTTGAAGCTCGCCGGTCGTAAGCGTCGTCGCGGCAGAAGTCGCGGGTTGGTTCATGTGAGGTCCTCCCGGCACGCAGCCTGAGATCGATCGTACCAACCTCCCCGAACCATCGTAGAACGTGACGGGCACTCCTGGTGCCAGCCGTGTTTCAACAGATCGTGAACATCTGCGGGGTCGCGGCCGGCGCTTCGTTCGCGGATCGACCGGCGTGCTCCGAGGTTGGGACGTTTAAGAACCCCGGCCTGAACGCCCGGACTTCGAACCGCTGAAGACGCTTCCTGGCTGAAGGCAAAAGAATCGAGTTCAAATTGGGGATTTCGACCAATCCGGTTTCTCTCTGTCGCGCGTAGAATGGCCGCGGCTGACGCGGTGAGCCGGCGCGGCAGACGTCGGTTCGCCCAGCAGTGACTAGCGGCCAGGCGACCGCTTCCGAGCGGAGACGGCCCAACAACACCGTCTTTAGCGCGGTCCGGAGGTTGTCCCCGGCTTAACCATCAAAGGAGAGAACGTGGCATTCGAACCTACCCACGACGATTTCGGTGTCCCCGCGACGCCGGTTTCTGAGGAGACGCTGGCGAAGCTGAAGAACGTCAGCGTCACGACGATCACCGGCGTCCTCGCGAGGCTGGGCATCAGCAACTGTTACATGCGCGACGTGCCGCCGCGGACCACCAACCGCAACTTCGCCGGCACCGCGATGACGCTGCGCTTCGTCCCGACCCGTGAAGACATGGTCGAATCGAGCCGCGGCCGCGAGTCGCTGCACCGCAAGTCCTTCCTCACCGTCGGCAAGAACCAGGTCCTCGTCTTCGACGCCCGCGGCGAGCAGGGCACGGGCAACCTCGGAGACATCTTTGCCGCCCAGATCAAGGCAAACGGCGGCGTTGCCCTCGTCACCGACGGCGCCACCCGCGACATCCCGGAAATGGAGGAGGTCGGTTTGCCGATCTTCGCCCGCGGCGTCAGCGGCAATGCGGTCGGCACCCACCACCTGCCCGTCGCCCACAACGTGCCGATCCAGTGCGGCGGCGTCCTTGTGATGCCGGGTGACGTCCTCGTCGGCAGCGAGATCGGCGTCGTCGTCATCCCCTCTGCGCTGGCCGAGCAGGTGGCGCAGCAGGGTGCCGACACCGACCTGCGCGACATGTTCTCGCGGGAGATGGTCCTCAGCGGCAAGTACACGGTGGAGCAGGCCTTCCCGCTCAAGCCCGAGCTCAACGCAGAGTACGAAGAGTGGAAGAAGACGCACGCCTAGTGTGACGCTGCGACAGCGGCCAGGCACCGTCTTTAGCGGGGTCCGGGGGTAACGGTCTCAGGAGACCGGTTCCCCGGCTTAGATGTAAGAGGAACCAATGTCCACCGAAACGCTTCGCGAAACCTTCGGCTCCAGCCCGACGCCGGTCTCGGACGAGACGCTTGAGAAGCTGAAGAAGATCAGCGTCACCACGATTACGGGCACCCTCGCCCGCCTCGGCATCAGCAACGCCTACATGCAGAACGTGCCGCCGCGCACGACTGCCTGTAACTTCGCCGGCACCGCCTTCACGATGCGCACCGTGCCGACGCGCGAAGACATCGTCGCGGCCGGCAAGGGGCGTCAGTCGCTCCACCGCAGCTCCTTCATCAAAGTCGGCAAGAACCAGGCCCTCGTCTTCGACGCTCGCGGTGAGCAGGAGACCGGCGTCCTCGGTGACATCTACGCCGCCCAGATCAAGGCGAACGGCGGCGTTGCGCTGATCACCGATGGCTGCACCCGCGACATCCCCGAGATGGAGGAGGTCGGCCTGCCGATCTTCGCCCGCGGCGTCAGCGGCAACGGCTTCGGCTCTCGCCACCTCGCCGCCGACCAGAACGTGCCGATCCAGTGCGGCGGCGTCCTCGTCATGCCCGGCGACGTTGTCGTCGGCAGCGAGATCGGCGTCGTCGTTATCCCGTCGGCGCTGGCAGAGAAAGTAGCGGAGATTGGCGCTGAGACCGACAGCCGCGACATGTTCTCGCGCGAGAAGGTGCTCAGCGGCGAAGCCACCGTCGAGCAGGTCTTCCCGCTGAAGCAGGAGTACCTCCCCGAATACGAGGCGTGGAAAGCGAAGCAAGCCTGAAACGACGTTCCCCCATGACCGGATCGTGGGCGACATCTGCTGAAAATCGGTCATTCGACTGATTGCCTCAGCGCGCCGGTCTGCCTACGCTCAACTCATCTATTCGGGGCACGAATTAGTGAAGGAACATGTGGTGAAAAAACCATCAGCGAAGGTACTCGTTGCCGGATTGGCGGCGACGGCAGTATCACTGAGCCTCTTCGGTTCAGCATCAGCCGACGACCCGTTCGTCGCGACCGGCCTCAAAGCGCCGCGAGGCATCACCTCGATCGGCCACCAGGTCCTCATCGCCGAGCAGGGAAGCGGCCGGATCGTCCGCATCTCTGACAGCGGCACGAAGACGGTTATCGCCAGCGGCCTGCCGACGACGATTGCCGACACCCCGGAAGGCCCGCTCGCGGCCGGCCCCGACGCCGTCATCCAGGTCGGCTCCGTCTACTACTTCACCGTCGGCGAGTCCGGCACCGACAAGGGCTTCGACTCCGTCTACTCGGTGACGGAGGGCGGCAAGGCTCAGCTCATCGCCGAGCTGCTGCCGATCGAGAAGGCGAACAACTTCGACGGCGGCTTCGAATCGCCCGGCAAGCCCGAGCTGATCGTCAACGCCTACGACCTCGCCTGGGACGGCAAGAACGGCCTCTTCGTCTCCGCGTCTGGCGCGAACACCATCTTCCACGTCTCCCTCGACGGTAAGGTGAAGCCGTACGCGATCTTCAAGGAGCGCCCGAACCCGCTCTTCCCCGGCCTCGGCGGTCCGACCATGGACACCGTCCCGACCGGCATCGCGGTTGGCCCTGACGGCGCCCTCTACGTCTCCACCCTGACCGGCTTCCCCTTCCCGCAGGGTGGTGCTGTTGTCTACCGCATGGAAGACAAGGACAAGGACGGCGACGCGATGGAGCCCGGCGAGACCACCGTCTTCGCCAGCGGCCTCAGCACCGCCACCGACCTCGCCTTCGACAAGGACGGCTCGCTGCTCGTCGCGCAGTTCAGCCTCGACATGCTGAGCGAAGCCCCCGGTAACGTCGTCCGGATCAAGAACGGCGTCACCTCGGTCGTCGGCGCGCCCCTGGTCTCGCCGACCGGCATCACGGTCCTCGCCGACGGCACGATCCTCGTCGCGCAGGAGTTCCTCGGCGTCGTCGCCGACATCAACTCCGCGACGGCCATCGTCAAGTCGGCCGGCGGTCCTGGCGGCCCCGGTGGCGCTCCTGCCGGCGGCCCGGCAACTCCTCCGCCTTCCGGTGGCACGGTTCGCCCCCCGAGCACCGGTGACGCCGGCCTCGCGGACAGCGACGGCGCCAACGCCTGGCTGCCCGTTGCTGCACTGCTGGCCGTCATGGCCACGGTCGGCGGCGGCGTCCTCGCCGTCAGCAGGAACCGCTAACAGCCGGTTCGAACGCACACGAAAAGAGAGCCCGGCAGCGATGCCGGGCTCTCTTTTCTTTTTCTGCAGGTCGAGCTAGTTCAGGTTCCCCGGGAAGAGCTCGTCGATGCTCATCGCATGCGGCAGGATCTGCTGCTTGACCGAGTGGGCCATCAGCGCCTCGAGCGATGCACGCACTTCGTCCATGCCGAGCGGCAGCGGGTCGTCCCACTTCTCCGTCGGCGCCTTGTCGCCGAGCGACTCGAGGTAGACGCGCTTCGACTCCTTGAAGGCGTTGAAGACGTTGCGCAGGATGTCCGGGTCCGCCTCGATTGCCGAGTTCTTCACGATCATGAGGTGGATAAGGCGGTAGATCCCGTCCTGCTTGAACTGCTCGATGCCGCGCTCGCGGGAGTCGGGCACCAGCGGCGCGAGGTTGGGGTCTTCGCCGATCTGCACGCCGGCGACCGCATCGAGCTCACCGCTCTTCACGAGCTCTGCGATGTTCGCGCCGAGGCGGTAGTCGATGTTCTTCGGCATGTCCGCGTTGAGCGCTTCGACGTGCTCATCGTCGTGGCTGACCCACTGCACCTTATCGATGTCGACGCCGTTATCGGTCAGATAGCCCTTCTGCCAGGTAGTAGGCGTGACCGCGTACGAGCGAATACCAACCCGCTTGCCCTCGAAGTCCTTCGGCGTGACGATGCCGGCGTTCTTGTTGACGAGAATGCCCGCGCCGACCTCCACGCGAGAGGACGGGAAGACCGGGATCGCGGTGACCGGCATCCCGTAGCGGCGCATCGTGAAGTACGTAACCACCGCCATTTCTGAGATGTCGTACTCCAGCGTGCGGCACATGTGGCGGAACGCGGCGATGATGTTCGGCGGTGAGACCTGGTCCATCTCCACGCCGGGTATCGTCACGCGGCCGTCTCGCAGCGGCTGCAGAGCCGGGTTGGTGTTGTTGAACGCAGTCTTCAGCTGCTGCGTGGAAGCCGGTGCTGTCATCTATTCCCCTCCTGAACGCGATTGCTCCATCGAGCAACCTGATTCCTCAGTGCGAGCAATGTGAACCGCGAAGGACTGCCTGTCAATTGGCGGAAAAGCCAGCGAGCGCGCACCCGCTGCTGTACCCGGGAACGAAGTTCAATGCGGATCTCCTCTTCGACGAGGCGGCCACGTCAACAGCGCCTACAGGTCCCCTCTCCCGCGGCCGGGAGAGGGCTAGGGTGAGGGAAGCTCCTGGCAATGAGACGTCGTCCACGGCGTGCCCGTGCTACTTAGTTACAGACGGGCGGCCAGCAGACGCAACGCGCCCTCTGGCACTCGCGAAATTGAGTTTTGAGATCTGGGGAGGCTCCGCCTCAGGGAACCTGCACCCCAGACCCCGGGAGGGGCTCCACCCCTTCCAACCCGGCGTTGGGCAGTCGCAATCCGTTCACCGGACACCCGAGAAGCAACCGACATTACGGTTGGCAGCCGGTTCCTTGTCACCGGAGCGGCGATATGCCTCATTGCGGCGAGGCGCTGACGTGATCCCCTCGCCCCGCTGGGAGAGGGTTGGGGGGGAGGGCGGGCTCCGCGCGTCGTCCGGGTGCTCTCTTCGCCCCACTGGTCGCTAACCGCGGCTGTGTCTAGGATCAGAGCCCGATAGCCTTCGAGACGTCAGCATTCAAAGGAGCGCTCCTGCATGTACCACGGTGTTAAGGTCCTCGACGTCCACAGCCACATCCGGCCGCCCGCCGTCAGCCGCAACTTCTGGAGCAGCGTCTCTGCAGCGGGCGAGAAGTCGATGTTCTCGCCGACGCCGCCGCAGAGCCCGATCGGGCCCGGCAAGCACACCGACCTTCCCGGCCTGCGGGACGAGGACATCAAGGAGGCGGCGAACCGCCACGCGAAGTACCTCGAAGACCGCAACATCGATACGCAGATTATCGGGCCGCACCCGCACGCGATGTTCGGCTGGTTCGGCGAGATTGCGCCCTACCGGTACCAGAGCTGGATCCGCTTCTCGAACGACCTCGTCTTCCGCACGGTGCAGTCGCGGCCGGAGCGCTTCCTGGGCGCCTGCCACCTTCCCCAGATCGCGAAGGAGAAGGACACGACGCACTGCATCGAGGAGCTGGAGCGCTGCGTGAAGGAGTACGGCTTCGTCGCGACCTACGTCACCCCCGACGTCAGCGGCCGCCGCGACACCCCCGGCATGCACGAGCCGTACTGGTTTCCGCTCTACGCGAAGTGCGAGGAGCTGAACATCCCGATCATCGTCCACGGCACCGAGAGCCTCGACCCGCGCCTCGCCGGTGTGCCGGACAAGCCGTACCAGCTGACCTTCGTCACGGAGCAGTACATCGCGCTGGCCTGCCTGCGCCAGAACGACCACATCTTCAAGATGTTCCCCGGCCTGAAGATCATCATCTGCCACTGCGGCGGCGCCCTCGACCGCCACATCGGCGACTACTCCTGGCTCTGCAAGGACAAGGACATCAACAACAATCTGTTCTACGACACCTGCTCGTACGACA
>JBFWZE010000104.1:0-13242 GCA_050185685.1 Dehalococcoidia bacterium | reverse complement strand
CCGATAGTGCTCTCGCCCCAGTTCTCACCGTCGTCCAGCTCGAACATGCCCGCCGGACCGTTGTGACGCAGGGCGCGGCGTCGAGACTCGTATCCCTCTTCGGGCGACTGCTCCCGGTAGTTGTAGGTGAACCACCAGATTTCGGTGGAGGTCGGGCCCTTTGGCAGCCGCATGCTGACTTGCATTTGATTCGGCATGATCCACATGTTGGGGAAGATGTGGGGGTGGCCGTTGAAGCGGGCGCCGACCTTCGTCAGCGCGGCCTCTGCTTCCGGCTTGCGCCGCCAGCTCTGGTCGATCATCAGCCGCTGCGGCTCGCCCATCTCCGCGTCGCTCATCGCCGGCCCGCCGAGCGTGTGGCCGTACTCACCGGGAACCGTCAGCATCTTGGCCGCCCAAGTACGGATCGATTGCCTCTTGGCCCCCGGAACGCCAAGACGGCTTTGCCAGCCCGCCATCAGCGCGGAGGAGTGCGTGATCGTCGCGTGGTAGTGGTCCCAGACGTTGTCGACGGCGAACTTCCAGTTGCAGTTGATCACCCACTTCTGCACACCGGGCGCAACCACGACGTCGCCGAGGTGCGTGATCCAGTCGATGCCCATGCGTCCCACCTCGCCGAGGTACTCGTCGAGGCTGGGGGCCTCCGGGTCCATGCACGCGAAGATGAAGCCGCGGTAGGTCTCGCAGCGGCCCGTGATCAGGCCCCATTGCTCGCGGTCAAGCTCCTCGTGGTAGACCTCCTTGAAGCCGGGTACGCCCACGAGCCGGCCTTTGAGGTCGTACGTCCAGCCGTGGTACGTGCACATGAAGGAGGTTGCGTGACCTTCTTCCGCTCGGCACACCGCATTGCCGCGATGCCGACAGCTATTGATCAGCACCTGGGGCAGACCGTCGTTGTCGCGGACAACGATGATCCGGTCCTCACCGATGTAGTTCATGAAGAAGTCGCCGGGATTCGGGATCTGGGACTCGTGCGCCACGAAGTTCCAGGCGCGGGCGAAGATGCGCTCCAGCTCCAGCTGGTAGATGTCGGCATCGTGGAAGATGCGCCGGTCGACCAGCCCCTTCGTGCGGTCGACAAGGCCAAGCCATTCGCGCCGATTTAGCTCGAGGGTCATGCTGCGCCTCCCAGAGGTTGAATTGGAGCTATCTTAACCACTTCACACCGTCCTGCAGATAGAACAGAGCTCCCTGTCAGTGACGTGAAGCCCGTGCCTCCTCGCTCCCTCTACCGCTGCCCTCCGATTGAGGCTGTTTGGCCCATCCCTGATGTTCCCATCGGCACTGAAATCGCCGGGCCGTGAGCCCTACGCTCAGTCGTGGGCTGGTGCTTCGCCTGGACCGAATCGCACCACCTCGCAGCCCGGCGCCGCGCCGGTGGAACGAAGAGAGATCGATGACAGACGAACTCAGCCTCGCGGACGACCTCGGTCCCGCCAGGATCATCCAGGTCTTCGAGCCAAAGCTGGGCCTTCGAGGTGTCCTTGTCGTCGACAACGTCGCGCGTGGCCCGGCGATCGGCGGTCTTCGCATGGCGCCCGACGTCTCGGTCGGGGAGTGTGCGCGGCTGGCGAGGGCGATGTCCCTCAAGAACGCCGCTGCCGGGCTCGCCCACGGCGGCGGCAAGTCGGTCGTCTGGGGCGACCCGAGGATGCCCACGGAGAAGAAGGAGCAGCTGCTGCGCGCCTTCGCCCACGCTCTTCGCAACGAGACGGACTACATCTTCGGCCCCGACATGGGCACCGACGAGACCTGCATGGGCTGGATCAACGACGAGATCGGTCGAAGCGTCGGGCTGCCCTCCGCTCTCGGCGGCATACCCCTCGACGAGATCGGCGCGACCGGCTGGGGGCTGGCGAGCGCGGCCGAAGTCGCCTGCAGCTACGCCGGCGTCTCGCTCAAGGGCGCGCGGGTCGCAATCCAGGGCTTCGGCGCCGTCGGCAAGCACACCGCGCGGTTCCTGTCAGACCGGGGCGCCGTTCTCGTGGCCGCCTCGGACTCGCGCGGGACGATTGTCGACGAGTCCGGCATCGACGTCGACGCGCTGATCGCCCACAAGGGTGGCGGCGCCGCCGTGACGGAATACCCCCGCGGCCGCCGCCTCGACCGAGACGCGATCATAGAGGTCCCCTGCGACATCTGGGTGCCCGCGGCCCGCCCTGATGTCATTCGCGAAGACAACGTCGCACGCCTCAATGCCCGACTTGTTTTGCAGGGCGCCAATATTCCCGCGACCGCCGGCGCCGAGCTCGAACTGCATCGCCGGGGCGTGATCTGTGTCCCCGACTTCATCGCCAACGCCGGCGGCGTGATCTGCGCCGCAATGGAGTACGACAACGCCACGCAGCCGGCCGTCTTCGCTGCGATCGACGCGACGATTCGCGCCAACACGCGGGCAGTCCTCGATGCGGCCGCGAGCGAAGGGGTTACACCGCGTCAGGCAGCCTTCGAGCTGGCAACGGCGGGCATCCAGCAGGCGATGCGGACGCGCCGCTTCAACATCATGTGAGCGAGATGACCTCAGGACCCGGCCGCACCGACTTCAAGGCCCATGAAGGGCTCTCAGACCAGCAGCTGCGCGACATGCTGTACACGATGCTGGTCGCCCGGCAGTTGAACGACCGGATGATCGTACTCAGCCGCCAGGGCCGTGCCGCCTTCGCGATCACGGGGCAGGGACAGGAGGCGTGCCAGGTCGGCAGCGCCGTCGCCCTCCGCCCGCGCCGCGACTGGGTGCTGCCGTACTACCGCGACGTCGGCGTCGTTCTGACCCTCGGGATGACCAGCCGGGAGATCATGCTCCACTTCCTCGCTCGGGCTGCAGACCCGAACAGTGGCGGACGTCAGATGCCGAACCACTGGTCCTCGCCGGCGCTGCGTATCCCAACGCAGTCGAGTGTTGTCGCCACACGCGTGCTCCACGCCGCCGGCATCGCCCTCGCGACGAAGCTGCGCCGCGAAGACGACGTCACAATCGCCTATCTCGGCGAAGGCGGCACCAGTCAGGGCGACTTTCACGAAGCGCTGAACTTCGCCTCGATCCGACGCCTGCCTGTCGTCTACTTTTGCGAGAACAACGGCTACGCAATCTCGGAGGTCCAGGCCAAAGAGATGGCGGTCGGTCACGTCGCCGATCGAGCCCGCGCGTACGGCTTTCGCGGCTACACCGTGGACGGCAACGATCTGCTCGCTGTCTACCACACGACGCGCTGGGCGGTCGAAGAGTGCCGCCGTGGCCGTGGACCGGCGCTGATCGAGGCGAAGACCTACCGCCTTGTCCCCCACAGCAGCTCCGACGACGACCGCCGCTATCGGACGCGTGCGGAGGTGGCAGAGTGGGCCGCCCGTGACCCGATCGACCGCTTCCGAAGCTACCTCGTCGAGGAGCGTATCCTGCACGCGGACGAGGCCGATGACCTCGAACGCCGCGCCGAGGCAGAGGTGGAGGACGCGGTCGAGTTCGCCGAGGCCCAGCCCATGCCGGTCCCGGAGACCGCCCTCCAGAAGGTGTTCGCACGCTGATGACAGAGCGAACCTACATCGAAGCGATCCGTGAAGGGCTGGACGAAGCGATGTCGTCCGACCCCGGCGTGATCGTCCTCGGCGAGGACGTCGAGGGCGGCGGCGTCTTTCGAGCGACCGAGGGCCTGCTCGAGAAGTATGGCCGCGACCGCGTCATCGATATGCCGCTCGCCGAATCGAGCATCGTCGGCGTTGCGATCGGCGCCGCATTCAACCAGATCCGGCCGGTGGCCGAGATCCAGTTCGCCGACTTCATCTTCCCGGCGATGAACCAGATTGTCAGTGAGGCAGCCCGGATTCACTACCGCTCGAATGGAGCCTTCAGCTGCCCGATCGTCATTCGCGTGCCCTGCGGCGGCGGAATTGGCGGCGGGCTCTACCACTCTCAGTCGGTAGAGGCGCTGTTCTTCCACGTTCCCGGCCTCAAAATCGCAGTGCCATCGACGCCTTCAGATGCACGCGCGCTCCTCATCGAGGCGATCCGTGACCCGGACCCGGTGCTCTTCTTCGAGCACAAGCGCGCGTACCGCCTGCTCAAGGAAGACCTCGACACCTCGACGCCGCTGCCGATGGGCCGCGCGCTCGTCCGCCGCGAAGGGAACGACCTCACCGTGATCACCTACGGCTTCATGGTCCACGAGGCCCTCAAGGCCGCCGAAGACCTCAGTAGCGCCGCGGGCATCGAAGCCGCCGTCGTCGACCTGCGGACGCTCTGCCCCCTCGACCGGGCGACGATCATCGATGCTGCGTCGAAGACGGGTAAGGTGCTCATCGTCCATGAAGACACTCTCACCGGCGGCGTCGGCGCCGAGATTGCGGCGATTGTTGCATCTGAGTGCTTCGACCGCCTCGACGGCCCCGTTATGCGCGTCGCCGCTCCCGACGTCCCGTCGTTCCCCTACGCCGGCAGCCTCGAGGAGTTCTGCCTGCCGAACGCGGCGCGTATCGCCGCGGCCATACAAGCTCTCGCGGAGTACTGAGGAGACGTCGGTGCGCCAGCAGCTCTCAATGCCCAGACTTGCCGAAAGCGTCACCCAGGGGACCGTCATTCGCTGGCTGAAAGCGAACGGCGACTCGGTCGCAGTCGATGAGCCGGTCGTCGAGATCGAGACCGAGAAGGTAAACGTCGAGATCCCATCGCCGTGGTCGGGCGTCCTCGAAATCGCCGCAGCCGCGGATGAAACAGTGGTCGTCGGCCAGCCCCTCGCCTTCGTCGAGACCGCTGAGCCTGCCGCCCTCTCGCCTGGAGCCCCCACGGTCGTCGAAGCCCCCGCGTCTCGCCCGGAACGCCGCGAGTTGAGCCGTTCCCGGCACTACACACCGGCGGTCCAGGCCCTCGGCCGGCAGCACAACATCGACCTGTCGCTGGTGAAGGGCACAGGCATCGGCGGCCGCATCAGCCGCCGCGACGTCGAAGCCTACCTGCAGCAGACCGCAGCCGCATCGCTTCCATCCCTGGACGAGCTTGTCCCGCTGACGCCAACCCGTCGCACGATCGCCGAGCGCATGACCCTCAGCGCCCAGACGGTCCCTCAGGCGTGGCTGCTCATGGAAGCAGACGTCACGGCGCTGGTCCACGCCCGTGACGCCGGCCGCGAGCAATTCGAACGCGACCACAGTGTCGACCTCAGCTATCTCGCGATCGTGGCGCGTGTCGTCGCCCGCTCGCTGAAGCAGCATCGCTATCTCAACGCGTCCTGGACCGAGAAAGGCATCCTGCTGCGGGGGGCAATCAACATCGGCATCCCGGTCGCCACCAGCGAAGGCCTAGTGGTCCCGGTCCTGCGTGATGCGGTCAGCCTCAGCCTCGCAGACCTGTCCCGCGCAATCGCCGGCCTAACCGAGCGCGCCCGTTCGCGCCGGCTCCGCATCGAGGACATCGACGGCGCAACCTTCACGCTGAACAACACCGGCGCCCTCGGTTCGATCGCCAGCGCGCCGCTCGTCAATCCACCGCAGGCTGCGAACCTCACGCTCGAGGCCATCGTCCCGCGTGCCGTGGTCCGAGGCGACGCGATCGCGATTCGACACATCGTTAACCTCTGTCTCGCCTTCGACCACCGCATCCTCGACGGCTCCGCTGCGGCCGCCTTCCTGACCGACGTGAAGCGTGCACTTGAGCAGGAGAGCGGACCATTCATCTGATCGCCGCCGTTTCACCAGAGCTCATGACTGCTGGAACCGCGCTGGAAGCACCTCGAGCTTGGCGTGAATGTCGGCGGACGCGGCGTCTCTGGCCGGTTCCTGCGAATGAGCTGCATCAAAGGTTGAGCGCCCCGTGTTATGGGTCGGATGGCCGCGGCACACAGGACAGATGGCCCTGAACCACCTTGCTGCCCTCTGCCATCCTTGGATCAGGAGCCCCGGGCGGCGAATACCCGCTGCCGTAGTTATCCCGAGGCTTCCTGAGGAGTACAGTTGGCGAAGTTCACAGTCCTCATCCCCCTCGACGGCTCCCCTCAGGCAGAGGCCGTTCTTCCCCTCGTCTCCTCGTTCAAGGCGCTCGGCGCGCTCGAGATACGACTGCTGTCGGTAGTCGAGCCCGAGGACCTCGCGCTCCCCACGGGGGTACCCGAAGAGACGAGGGCCAGGTACCTCGATGACCTACGCGAGCGCCTCGCTGGCACGCCCGGCATCGTCGTCAACCGCATCTGCCACACCGGCACTGCCTACCAGACCATCCTCGAGGAAGCCGCCCGCGCCGACGTCGATCTCGTCCTGATGGCATCGCACGGTAGCAGCGCAGCGGTGGGCGACCACCTCGGCGGCGTCGCGGACAAGGTCGTCCGTGGCATCACACGTCCGCTTCTGCTCCTCGGGCCGCATGCCTCCGCGCCTGCCTCGATTCAGCTGATTACTGTGCCCTTGGACGGCTCCGCTCTTGCCGGCGAGGCGCTGGCGGTTGCGAAGCGCTTCGCCGAAGCCCTCGCCGCGCGCGTCCGCCTTGTACGCTCGGTCGAGTACCCTGAGACCCTCGACACCGACCTTGTCGACGGCCTCATCGAGGACCCCGGCGACAGGATGCTCGCCGAAGCGGAACAGTACCTCGTCACCGCCGCGAAGGACCTCGAGACGGCGGCGTCCGTCGAAACCGCCGTGCTCAGTGGTCGAGCGGTGCCGGCGCTGCAGCATGACTTCGAGAGCACCCGCCCGGACCTCGTCGTGATGACCTCGCACGGCCACACGGGCTACATCCCCTGGGCACTGGGTAGCGTGACCGACCGCGTCATCCGGGGCGGCGTCCCTGTGCTGCTCCTGCGCCCGACCTCGGTCGCGGGCTCGATCTCGCGCTAATGCAGCCGGGCTGAGGGCCTTCACACCGAGGCCAATCCATCGAAGGAGGTCAGCGATGCTCTACCGAGATCGCAAAGACGCCGGGCAGCGGCTGGCTGCCGCACTCACGGAACGGGGCATTCACCACCCTCTCGTCCTCGGCATCCCTCGCGGCGGCATACCGGTCGCCGTCGAGGTCGCTCGGGCGCTGGACGGTGAGCTGGCGGCGGTCGTCGCGCGCAAGCTCGGCGCACCGGGCTACCCGGAGCTGGCGATTGGCGCCGTGACCGCAAATGGTGCCTCCTACATTAACGGCGGTGTCGCTCTGGCCGTCGGCGCCGACCAGCGCTACATCGAAGCTGAGCGGCAGCGCCAGGTCGAAGAGGCGAAGCGCCGCGAGGAGCTCTTCGACGGCCACCGCCGCCCATCCGCGAAGGGCCGTATCGTGATCATCGTCGATGACGGCATCGCCACCGGTGCCACCGCAATCGCCGCAGTCCGCTCGATGAAGGGCGAAGGCGCCGAGCAGGTCATCCTCGCCGTCCCCGTCGGCCCGCCCGAGACGATCGAGCTCCTGCAGGGTGAGGCGGACGTCGTCGTTTGCCTCGACGTTGACCCCGGCTTCGGCGCCGTCGGCCAGTACTACGTCGACTTCAGCCAGGTCAGCGATCAGGAGGCGCGGGCGGTCCTCGAACGCTTCGCCGCCGAGCCTGGCGTCGACCCGGCCTCGCCGATCGAGCACGCGGTCATCCAGCGTGGCAGCATCGCGCTCGCCGCCGAGCTCATGCGCCCGGCCGGACCGCCACCGTATCCCGCCGTCGTCTTCGTGCACGGCTTCGGCAGCACGAAGGAGTCGCCGCGCAACCAGGTCATCGCCGCCCATCTGCTCGATCGCGGCATCGCTGCCCTGCTGTTCGACCTCAGCGGTCACGGCGAGTCGTCGCGCGACCCCAACGAGGGCATCGACACCTACGTTGCCGACCTCGATACCGCGTACGCCTGGCTCTGCGCGCAGGACGGCATCGATACCGAACGCCTCGGCATCTCCGGCTCCAGCCTCGGCGGCCTGATCGCGACGCGGGCGCTGATCGCCGGGAAGGTCCAGCCGAAGACGATGGTCCTGCGGGCGCCGCCGATGGAGCCCGCGGAGTTTCGCGCCATCGATATCCCCTCCCTCGTGCTCGTGGGCTCGTACGACCCGCTGCTCTCCGAGGTCCGCGCCGGCGTCGCTCTCAACCCGCTGCTCACCCTCTCCGTCGTCGAAGGCGCCAGCCACCTCTTCGGCGAGCCCGGTGCGCTCGAAGAGGCACTGGCCCGGACCGTCGACTGGTTCGAGTCGGCATTGTTCGAGCGACGCCCGTTCGCGCGGAGTGCCTGAACGATGCCGTCACCGATGCTCGTCTCGGGCAGCGCCAACCGGGGTCTCGCCGAGGGCATCGCGTCGCGGTTGGGCGTGGCGCTATCTCCCGCCGCGGTCGAACGCTTTCCCGACGGCGAGGTTCACGTGGCGCTCAAAGAAGACCCGCGTGGCCGCCACGTCGTCCTCATGCAGCCGACGAGCCCGCCACCGAATGAGCACCTGATCGAGCTGCTCGCCCTTGCCGATGCCGCCCGTCGCGCCGGTGCATCCCGCATTACCGGCGTCGTCCCCTACTTCGGCTATGCGAGGCAGGACCGCCGTGACGGCGTCGAGGCGGTGATGGCGCGGCTGGTAGCAGACCTGATCGCCGCGGCGGGCATCACCGACCTCATCAGCGTCGACGTTCACACCCAGGCGATCGAAGGCTTCTTTACCCTCCCCGTACGAAGGTTGACCGCCGTCCCTCTGCTTGCCGACGCCATCGCGCAGAGCCTGCCCGGCGATGCCGTTATCGTCGCCCCGGACCTCGGCGCCGCGAAGCTCGCCGATGTCTACGCCTCGCTCCTTGGATTGCCCGTTGCGATCGTGCACAAGGTCAGGACCGGCCCGGAAGCTGTCGCCGCCGTCCGCATCACCGGCGACGTCCACGGCCGAACGCCGGTCGTCGTCGACGACATGATCAGCACCGGTGGGACGATCGTGTCAGCCGTCCACGCGGTCGAAGCCCAGGGCGCCCGCTCCGGCGCCATCGTTGCGGCTACCCACGGCCTCTTTGCCGGCACGTGTGTGGACCGGCTGACGGGCCTCGGCCTACGCCGCATTCTTGTCACCGATAGCATTCGTCAGCCTGAACAGCCGGATTTGCCGCTGTCGGTCGTCCCGCTGTCGGGTCTGATCGTCGGCGCCCTCGCTGAAGGACCGTTACGCTGATGAAGGAGGCAATCTGATGCCCTACGAGAGAGACCCGGTGTGCGGCGCTCGCGTCCACACGTCGAGTGCGGCCGCGCGAGAGCAGTACGGCGGTCAGGTCTACGTCTTCTGCTCGCATGCCTGCCACGAGCGCTTTCGCGCCAACCCGGAGCAGTTCGCCTGGAAGAAGACCGGGCCGGAGTAGCGTCGCGGGAGTCAGGTTCTCGCTACCCCCGTATAAAACGACAGACCGTCATTCAATGACGGTCTGTCGTTGGTCATTCCTGGCAGGGGCGAAACGCGCCTAGATGAACATCCCGTCATCGAAGGTCGAGAGCGGTTCGTTTGCCGCGAGCCATGCCCGCATACCGCCCTCGAGCACGCCGACGCCCGGGTAGCCCTTCGTCACTGCCTTCGCTGCGACCTCCGCGGCGCGATTCCCGTCCTCGCAGACGAAGATCGGCGACAGCGTCGGGCTCAGCTGCTTGTGGCGGGACTCGAAGCCAACGAATGGCAGGTTCTTCGCGGTGGGAATATGGCCGCCGGCGAACTCGGCCGGCATGCGGACGTCCACCACCTGGACCTGCCCGGACGCAATCGCATCCTTCACGGCCTGGACGGTGAGGTTGCCTACGCTTGCTGTCGTCATCTCTCGGATCTCCTTCGCCTGCTAGAAATGGCCCGGAGGCTGTGAGTACTTCGCCTTGAACTCATCCCAGCTCGAGGCGGTCATCATTCCTGCCCAGGTCATGTAGTGCCAGAGCTGCCCGTGTTCGTTCACGAAGCTCTCGATGCGCGGCGGACTCGCCTCGTCATCGATGACCTCGCCGTGGCCGATGCCCATCGCGTAGTGCAGCGGATAGCGCTGGCTGACGACGCCGAGCATCGCCTTGGTGCTCTGGTCCCAGTTCTCGCCGTCGTCCTGCTCGTGCAGGCCCGCCGGACCGAACACGTGCTGATGAAGCGTGAGACGCCGCCTTCGCTCTTCCTTCGTGGCGTTGCGCGGCAGGAACCCCCACATCCAGATCTCCGTCAGCTGAGGGCCCTTGGGAATGCGCAGCTCGATGTCGTTGCCGCCCATAAACAGGTTCGGGAAGATGTTGCGCGTGCCGCCGCCGGTGCGCTCACGCGCGTTGGTCGATTCCGCCATCTCCTCGTCGGTGAGACCGCCGTAACGGAACCAGCCGGTAAGGGCGTGGCCGTTTTCCCCAACATAGGTCTTGCCGCTCTTCTGGCGGCTCGCGTTGTTGAACTGCCGCGTCGTGTCCATGCTGCCGTCCGGCCGGCGCGGCGCGTTGCCGTAGGCGTCGATTAGCCGAGGCGCCGCGTGGGTGACCGGGCCGTGGTACTGGTCCCAGGTGTTGTCCTGCGGGAACTTCCAGTTCGCCTTGATCGTGTACTTGCTGAGGCCGGGGATCGCCTCCATGTCACCCTGGTCGGCGATGATGTCGAGGTTCACCCGCCCCATCTCACCCAGGTAGTCGTTGAGCGACGGCGCGGTGGCGTCCATCGTCGCGAAGATAAAGCCCCGGTAGCTGTCGACCTGCGCCGCCTTGATCAGGCCCCAGTTCTCGCGGTCGAGCTCCTCGTGATAGACCTCCTTGAAGCCGGGCACGCCGACGAGCTTGCCCTGCAGGTCGAACGTCCAGCCGTGGTAGGTGCACATGAACGAGGTCGCATGACCTTCTTCGGCGCGACACACGGCGTTGCCGCGATGACGGCACGAGTTTACGAGGACCTGCAGGCCGCCCTTGTTATCGCGGACGACAATGACCCGGTCTTCTCCCATAAAGGTGAGAAAGAAGTCGCCCGGCGTCGGGATCTGGCTTTCGTGCGCCATGAAGAGCCAGGCACGGGCGAAGATCTGCTCCATCTCCAGGTCGTAGATCTGCTGATCGGTGAAGATCCGCCGGTCGACGAGGCCCTTCTCGACGTTGATGTAGGACTGAATCTGACTTGCGGTTCGCGTGTCCAGTACCACGGACTCTGTCTCCTCGCTGCATAACAACTGTTGTGCAAGCAGGGTACGTCGCGCGAATTGTCTGGACAGGGGCCATTCGGCCCTTTAGGGGCGTGGAGTCAGCCGGCGCCGTAGCGGTCGAGGATCGGGCGAAGCTCGTTGCGCCGCTGTTCGCTGACCTGCTGCAGAGGCGTTACGAGCGCCGTCTTCAGCGAGTCGCTGCAGGTGCACGCTGCCCACTGCGGCAGCGACTGAACGGCGCCCGTGACCGCCCGCGCCGCCATGGCCGCGTTTCGTCGCAGGTTCTCCAGTACGAGGTCGACGGTCACACTCTTGTGGTCGGGGTGCCAGGTGTCGTAGTCGGTCACACAGGCCAGCATCGCGTAGCAAATGCCGGCTTCGCGCGCCAGCTTTGCCTCCGGCAGCGCCGTCATGCCGATGATCGACCCGTTCCACGACTGATACACCCGCGACTCCGCCCTCGTGGAGAACGCCGGGCCCTCGATGACCACCAGCGTCCCGCCGTTGTGCACCGTCGCTCCGGCGGTCACCGCCGCATCGCGAAAGACGCCGCTGAGCCGTGGGCAGAAGGGCTCGTCGAAGCTGACGTGAGCGACGACCCCGTCGCCGAAGAAGGTCGCCGGCCTGCTGCCGTTCGTACGGTCGATAATCTGGTCCGGGATCACCGCGTGCAGCGGCTCGATCGGCTGCTGCAGACTGCCCACCGCGCTGATCGAGAGCACCTCGCGCACGCCCAGCGACGCCAGCGCCCAGAAGTTTGCCCGCTGGGGCAGCTCACCCGGCAGCAGCGAATGCCCGCGTCCGTGCCTTGCGATGAAGACGACCGGCTGACCGTGAAGCAGGCCGCGCCGCAGCGGGTCGGACGTTGTCCCGTACGGCGTGTCGATGCGCAGCTCTTCGATGTCGCTCAACCCCGGCATCTCGTAAAACCCGGAGCCGCCAAGGATGGCGATCGGTGCGCTGGTCTGACTCATCGCCTCCTAGCGTAGCCGAACCTCAACCAGTGCGGCACCGAACCCGCCGAGCACCACCGCTTGCTCCCCTCTCCCGTCCTTCCCGGAAGGAGAACACGCGCGAAGCACCGGCGCCAACGACCCTCCCGCGAACCCCGTATTCGAGTACACCATTCGAGGCAGTTACAACCGGGCCGCCAGCCGGTAAAGTACTCCACGCAACTATCGTCGTGAGTGGAGGACACAATGACCCTCGAGCTGACCAACCCCAGGACGTTTCTCGGCCTCGTCGACCCGGAGAAGGGCACCGTAGACCGCCGCATCTTCAGCGACCCCGACATCTACCAGCTCGAGCTCGAGCAGATCTTCGCCCGCGCCTGGAACTTCGTCGCCCACGGCTCGCAGATCCCGAACCCCGGCGACTTCTTCATGACCTTCATCGGCGAAGACCGCGTCATCGTTGTCCGAGACAACGACATGCAGCCCCAGGTGCTGATCAACAGCTGCCGCCACCGCGGTAACGCCGTGTGTCGCGCCGAAGAAGGGCACGCGACGTCGTTCATGTGCACCTACCACGGCTGGACCTACGACCTCAAAGGCAATCTGGTCGGCGTGCCGGGCTTCAAGGAGGTCTACCACGAAGAGCTCGACCGCGATAACTGGGGCCTGATCAAGGCCGCGAAGGTCGACGAGTACAAGGGCTTCATCTTCGCCAACATGGACCCGGAAGCGCCGGAGCTCAGCGAGTACCTCGGTGACGTCGGCCGCCTCTGCATCGACGAGATCGCGGTCCGCGGCGACCTCGAGGTGGCGGGCGGCATCCAGAAGTACGTCATCCCGTGCAACTGGAAGTTCGCCGTCGACAACGTCTGGGACTACTACCACTCCGGCATCACCCACGCCTCGGGCATGATGGCGGGCTGGTTCCAGCGGCCGAAGGGCGGCCCCAGCATCTACGAGCTGCCGCATATCGCTGTCCTCGGCGAGTACGGGCACGTCATCTCCGGCCCCGCGAACTCAGACTCGGTGAATCAGCAGCGCCTGTCGATCATCGCCGACGTCGCCTGGCGCGAGAAGCCGGAGACGAAGGAAGTCCTTGGCACCCTCGGCATGCGCGCCGGCGGTCACCCCCACATCTTCCCGAACATGTGGATGACGACCCCGGGCTACGGCCAGGTCAGCCTCCGCATCCCAAAGGGCCCCGCATCTACCGAAATCTGGTGGTTCACCTTCGTCGACCGTAA
>JBFWZE010000103.1:4922-13289 GCA_050185685.1 Dehalococcoidia bacterium | reverse complement strand
GTCGGTGAGGCGCTGACCCAGATCCTGACGACGGCGCCCGGCCGCGTAATCGTCGCGACCTTCGCCTCGCTGATCTCGCGAATCCAGCAGGTTATCGACGCGGCTGAAGTGAGCGGACGCAAGGTCTTCGTCACCGGGCGCAGCATGATGGACAACGTGCAGATGGCGCGCGAACGGGGATACCTCGAGTTCCCCCGCGAGATGTCCCTCAACGTCAACGAGTTGAAGAACATCCCCGACGAAGACTGCGTGATCATTACGACCGGCAGCCAGGGCGAGCCGACGTCGGCACTCACCCGCATGGCGAACGGCGACCACCAGCACGTTCAGATCAAGCCTGGTGACACGGTCGTGCTGTCCGCTTCGCCGATCCCCGGCAATGAGTCGTCGGTATACCGCACCGTCGATAACCTCTTCCGCCTCGGTGCCTCGGTGCTCTACAGCCGTGTCGCCGACGTCCACGTCCGCGGCCACGCGTCGCAGGAAGAGCTCAAGATTATCCAGGCGCTGGTCAGGCCGAAGTACTTCGTGCCGATTCACGGCGAGTATCGCCACATGGTGCTGCATGCCCGCCTCGCCCGTGAGATGGGCGTCGATGACGAGAACGCCATCGTGATGATGGACGGCGACGTCCTCGAGCTGGACGGTGAGACTGCGCGACTCGCCGACCGTGTGCCCGCGGACTACGTGTACGTGGATGGCATCGGCATCGGCGACGTCGATCACGTCGTCTTGCGTGACCGCCAGCACCTCTCGACCGACGGCATGGTCGTGGTAATCGTCGCGATGGACAAATCGACCGGCAAAGTCGTCGGTCGTCCTGACGTCGTCCTCCGCGGCGTGACCGGCGTGGAGGAGTCGGAGGAGCTGATGGAAAGCGCCCGGCGCGTCGTTCTCAGCGCTCTTGCTTCCGAGGACCACATCGTCGACTGGGCGGCAGTCAACAAGACGATCCACGACGCCGTCGCCCGCCACGTCCACGAGGTCACCCACCGCCGCCCGATGGTGATGCCCGTCGCCGTCGAGGTGTAGGGCGGGTCTCAGGCACCAATGCCGATCCGCCGCGCGACCAGGGACGACCTCCCGCGTATCGTCGAGCTGCTCGGCCAGCTATCGATTGAGACCGACCGTGAAGATCCGGCGCATGACTACGGCCCCGCGTTCGAGTCGATAGAAGCCGACCCTCGACAGACGCTGCTGGTGTACGAGGCACCGGAGTTTGGCGTGGTCGGCACTCTCGTGCTCATCGTGGTGCCAAACCTGTCGTATCGCGGCCGGCCGTGGGGCGTGATCGAGAACGTGGTTGTCGACAGCGCGGCGCGTGGAGGGAAGGTGGGCGAACAGCTCGTCATGCATGCCATTGAGCTCGCCCGCGAGGCAGGCTGCTACCGCGTGGGCCTCACCAGCAACAAGCTACGGACGGACTCGCACCGATTCTACGAGCGCCTCGGCTTCGTCAAGTCGCACGAGGGCTTCAAGTACGAACTCTAGGCTGGCTTACCGCTGCTCGTAGACGAAGACGCCGGCCTGGGGCGCACCCTCGCTGAGCACGGCGATCGTGCCGGTGGCGAGGTCGATACGGCGGAACTTTTCCGTTCCCATCGCGTAGATCGACTTCCCATCAGGTGACCACGAGAGGGAGAGGCTCTTCTCGACGACTTCGGCGATGCGCCGCAGGTTGGTGCCGTCGGCGTTGATCAGCCAGACGTCCTGGAAGAAGGGATGCTCTGCGGCCATCGAACGCGGTGACCTGCTACCCAAGGCACCGGCGAGGTCTCCAGCCGCGAAGGCGACCTGGGTGCCGTCGGGCGACATGACCGCGCTGCCCAGGAGCGTCAGCACCGGCGTCGGCGGCAGGAGGTCGCGGGCGTTACCACCGTCAACGTCTGACAGCACGAGCGTCTCGCGCGTCGTTGCCGTCTCTACCGAGATATAGAGCATCTGCCTGCCGTCGGAAGCGACACTGGGGTCGACGGCGTTCTGCGTGAGGCGCGTCCGCTGACCGGTTGCGACGTCGATGCGCTCGAGGCGATAGTCGGCGGTGCCGGTCGCAGTGCGGCCGCGGACGCTGAAGAGGAGGTGCCCGTTGTCCAGCCAGGACGGGCCACGGACGTATTCGGCGAGCGCGCTGTGGTGGGCAAGCTCCCTCAGACCGCTGCCGTCGCGGTTGACGATGTAGAGGTCGGCGCCGAAGTCGATCTGGCTGCCGCTGAGGTTCTTCGCCGGCTCTTGGCGAATGAAGGCAATCTTCCTTCCGTCCGGCGACAACGCCGGGTCCATCAGGGCTGAGCCATCGTCGAATTTGACGATCGTCCTCGTCTCGCCGCCACCGACCGTGTCCTGGAGGCGGGCGCCGACGGCGCTGACGTAGCCGGTCTTCCCGGGGGTCGCCGCGGTGGCTGCACCGGTTGGTGCTGAGGCGTCGTCGGCAGCCGAAGAGGAGCAGGCGGGGCTCAGGACGAAGGCGAACAGCGTCAGTGCAGCGATCAGGCGGCGCATCAGCGACACGCTACCAGATTGGCTTCGAGGGCTCTGCGCATGCCAAACTGGATCTGATGCCATCGACCCTCGACCAGCGCGAAACAACGCGCCGAACCCCGCCCCGCAACCGCGTCGTCCGCTTTCTGCATGTTGGTATTGCCCTGCTGCGAATCTTCGCCGGGTACAAGCGCATCACATTCATGCAGCGCTTTCGCGGTGAGGCGTGGGCGGAAGCGCAACGCAATCATCATCACCGCTGGAGCGCCTGGCAGATCTATCGGACTGCCGTCCGCGATCAGGGGCTGCTGATCAAGACCGCCCAGTTTCTCAGCACCCGCCCCGACCTTTTCCCGGAGGAGTACGTCGAGGTTCTTTCGCTGCTCCAGGACGAGGTGCCCCCGGAGAGCTTCGATGCTGTGCGGCGCGTTATCGAGCGTGAGCTTGGGAAGCCCCTCAGTGCGGTCTTCAGGGAGTTCGAGCCGGAGCCGATCGCAGCTGCTTCTCTGGCGCAGGTGCATCGCGCCGTTCTGCTCGATGGCCGCGTCGCTGCCGTAAAGGTGCAGTACCCGGGCATCGACCGCATCGTCGATATCGACCTCAAGAACAACGACTTCTTCGTGAAGGTCCTCAACCGGTTCGACCGCACGATGGACTACAGCTTCATCTCCGAGGAGATGAGCAAGATGATCCCGCTGGAGCTCGACTTCGTCCGCGAAGGTCATAACGCGGAGAAAATCGCCGCCAACTTTGCGGGTGTCGAGGATGTCATCGTTCCTGCCATCTATTGGGAACATACGACGCCGCGCGTCCTGACGATGCAATTTGTCGAAGGTGTGAAAATCACGGATATGGAGGGCATGGAGGCGCTCGGCGTCGAATCTTCGGACGTCGCGAAGATTCTCGTTGTCGCGTTCAGCGAGATGCTGCTCGAGCACGGTCTGTTCCACGCCGATCCGCACCCCGGCAACCTGTTGGTCGCGCCGGGGCCGAAGCTGGTGATGGTCGACTTCGGCCAGGTGAAGGAAGTCGGTGCGCCGTTCCGCTTCGTCTTCGGCCAGATGACCCGCGCGCTGATGCAGAACGACGACCGCGCCGTCGGGCAGACCTTCCGAAGCCTGGGTTTCCGGATGGAGAAAGACAGCGACGAGGGTTACGAAGCTCTCGGCGAGGCCTACGTCGGCAAGATCGCGAAGCAGATGACCGAAGAGAACGCCGGCTGGGCCGATCGCGACATGTTCGACGCGTCCTACAGCGAGGTGTTCCGCATCCTGCGCGCCAACCCGCTCATCAAGATTCCGCCGGACCTGCTCTTTGTCGGCCGCGTCATGGGCCTGCTCAATGGCCTCAGCATGAGCCTGCGCTCTAAGACGAACCTGCTCTTCGAGATGGCGCGTCTTCTCGACGAGCCGAAGCAGAAGCAGAACGGCGACGCGCCGCGCGAACGCAAGCTGCTCGAGGCCTAGCGATCGCGGAACATCCGGTTGGCCAATGCGATGAGTGAGCTGTTGGTGCTCTCGGCTGCCGCCTCACGAATTTGGGCTCGGGCGTCGGGGTCGTCGTTGTAGAGCTGCAAGGCGTAGAGGGCCCACTCCCCGTAGGATGCATTTCCGTCGCGGACGGTGTCGAGCAGAAACTCAAAGCTCTTCTCGTGGCGGATTCCTGCGATGGCGACAAGCAGGTACTCGTTCAGCATCTCGTCCTGGTCGCGCCAGTGCTTCCAGGTCTCGATGAGTGGCTCGACGAGTTCGAGGCGGGCGGTGTCGCTGAGCGCCAATGCCGCCAGCAGGGCGTTATGAGCACCGTGTCCGGTCAGAAACTGGGAGACGAACTCGATACCGTCCGGATCGACCACTGCGAGGGCCTTGTAGGTTTCGGAAATGACGTCCGGGAAGTCATCGTTCTGCAGCGCTTTGATTCGCAGGATCAGGTGCAGGTTGGGAATGTGCATTGCCGTCAGGGCAGCGAGCGCGCCCTTTCGTGCCTGGACGTAGGGGTCCTTCGTCAGCAGCCGAATCGCTTCGTTTGCGGCCTGGGGATGCTCACGCTCCGCCAGGGCAATTATCGCCGTCCCCCGGAGCGCCGCGCCGCCATCGACGGGCATCTTTTCCCCATGTAGACCGGTCACGCTGCCGTACTCGAACTGAGAGTGGTAGATCGCTGCGAGCAAGGTCTCTTCGCCCAGGTCCTCGCCCAGCCTGGAGAGCGCATGAACGATCTCAATTTTGGTCGCCGACTCCTGATCTCGGTCGGGCGTATCGCGAAAGAACTCGAAAGCCTTCTCGAGGTCAGGGGCCAGGGAACGAAGCCCAAGCGATGCAACGAGCGGTGCTGCACGCCCAACGACGACGTTGGCTCGGTTTGCGAGAGCGCGCTTGAGGATTGCTTCGGCGTCCGGCCGGCCGGGGTCGCGCTCGAGGGCGCGGAGCTCTCGAAGGGCGTCGGCCGTGGGGTCGCGTTTCGCCATGAGGTGAGGGTAACGGAAGAGGCGGCCAGACGGCGGCCCCTTTGGGTTTACGAGATTGCTCTGCCTGGACGCCTGAGGTTCTTTGCGCCGCCGGTATGAGGCGGTGGTTCACTCTACAACGCCGATAATTGCTCGGCTATGATGCATGCCGGAGGCCACCATGAATCAGAGCAAAGTCCTTCCTACAGCGGCGGATGCGATCACCGACGTTTTCGACGGTGCAACGGTCTGCTTGAGCGGATTCGGACCGGTACGCAACCGGGCGATGGGCCTGATCAAGGCGCTCGCGGGGCGTCCTGAGGTCAAGAACCTGACGATCATCGCCAACAGCTTCCACCAGAATGACTTCGCCGAGCAGCACCAGGTGAAGAAGCTGATCGCGGCATTCGGCGGCTCCGTCTATCGCCGCGGCGCCGATCCGATGGAGGAGCAGATCCGCACCGGTGAGATCACGTTCGAGCCGACGCCGCAGGGCATCCTCGTCGAGCGGCTGCGCGCTGGTGCGGCGGGCATCCCGGCGTTCTATTCGCCGGTCGGCCTCGCCACCGTCGTCGCGGAAGGTAAAGAGCGCCGCACCTTCGACGGCAAGGAGTATCTGCTCGAGACGGCATTGAAGCCGGACTTCGCTTTCATCCGTGCCCAGAAGGCAGACGAGAGCGGCAACCTCGTCAACCTTGGCTCCTCGCTCAACTTCACGCCGACGATGGCCGCGGCGGCACGGATCACGATCGCCGAGGTCGACGAGATCGTCCCGACCGGCTCGATCGACCCCGAAGACGTCGACGTGCCCGGTATCCATGTCCACCGCGTCGTCCTGTATGACAAGGCGATGGACGCGGAGCTGGCTGCAGTCGAATCGCAGCTGCGCGGCCGCCGCCAGGTCGAGGCGCAGGAGAAGCCGGGGCTCACGCGCGAGCTCATGGCCCTGCGCACCGCTCGGCTGCTCAAGCCCGGTCAGTACGTGAACCTGGGCATGGGCCTGCCGACGCTCGTGGGCAATTTCATTAACCAGGAGGACGGCGTCATGCTGCATGCTGAGAACGGCGTCCTCGGCTACGGACCCACGCCACCGGACGAGGAGAAGGTCTGGTACAACTACAACGCCCAGAGCCAGCTCGTCTCGATCCTGCCCGGAGCATCCTTCTTCAGCAGCCTTGACGCCTTCACGATGGCCCGCGGCGGCCGCCTCGATGTCGTCGTGCTCGGCGGCATGCAGGTGTCGGAGAGCGGTGACCTTGCGAACTGGTGGGCGCCCTACATGGCGGCGGGCGGCATGGGCGGCGCGATGGACCTCTGTACCAACGTGCCCGAGCTGATCGTCGTCATGGAGCACACGACTCGCGACGGCGAGAAGCGCATCCTCAACAAATGCGAGTACCCGCTGACAGCGGCGAGCTGCGTGACCAAAATCGTCACCGACCTCGCGCTGATCGAGGTGACGCCGGAAGGTCTCGTCCTCAAGGAGACCGCGCCGGGAGTGACACCTGAGTACATCCAGGAGCTGACGGAGCCAACCCTGATCGTTGCGCCTGACTGCCGGGAGATGGCATTTTAGGCTCACGCTTCCAGCCGGGAGCGGAGGGCAGTTGGACATTACCGATCTGGGAGGACATCAATGCTGACGCAGGTTCGTATCTACACGGTGAACAAGGGCCAGATGGACGAGTGGCTCGACATCTGGACCAACCAGATCGCGGTCGCCCACGCCCGCCTGGGCATTAACATCGAGGGCGCCTGGGTGAACCGCCCGCAGAACGAGTTCGTCTGGGTACGCACCTTCGCGGACGAGGCGGACATGCAGGAAAAGATGAAGCAGTTCCGGGAATCGCCGGAGCGCCAGCAGCTTGGTGACAAGCTCACCGCCTGCCTCGCGAAGATGGAAGTGCGCGAGACGGAGCCGATCTCCTTCCAGCGTGCTGCTGCCGGCGGGCGCTAGCAGCGACCCTTACGAGCACTGACGAGGGCGGCCCGATGCGGCCGCCCTCTCGTTTTGCGATGATCCAGCCATGAACGACCACGAGGACGAAGCCCCTACGTCCGAGGCCGCGCAGCCGAAGCCACAGACGGTGGACGGTGAGGCGATCGACGGCGCCGTCCTCGATGGCCTGGCGATCTCAGAGCCCGCGCCCGACCCCTGGTCTCGCCCGGGACGGCCGGTCGAGACGCCCTCGCCGCCGCCACTCGTGCCTGCAGCTCCCGGGCCGCCGCCTCGAGGCTGGGAGTGGTCGCGCACAGCCTCGGCTGATGCTTCCTGGACGTCTTCGCTTTCGGACGCTGCTCCTGTCGCCGCACTGCCGCAGCCGGTGCTCGCCTCTGAGGCTGTGCTGCAGCTGCCGCAGACGACCGCCGGCCGCATTGGACTCGACCTTTTCGCGCTGCTCATGGCGCTCGTCGGCGGTCTCCTTGCGCTGATCGGGTCGTTCTTCCAGGAGCTGCAGTCGGGCGTCGGGATCTTCCTCGTGATTCTCGCAGCGCCGGTGATCGAGGAGGTGTTGAAGCCGAGCGGTATCTACCTGCTGCTTCTGAGGTGGCCGCAGGCGCTTCGAGGCCAGCTGCACACGGGCCTGCTCTGCGCGATCTCGGGCGCCGTCTTCGGCATCATCGAGAGCCTGATCTACGTGGAGATCTACTATCCAGACGGCAGCGACGCCTTCGTGCTGTTTCGCTTCACCGTAACGCCGCTCATGCATACCCTGGCCAGCTTCATCGTGGGGTATGGGCTTTCGCGCAGCCTTCTCGACTGGGCGAACGGCAAGACGGGCCTGACGAAGACGACTCGGAACCACTACCTCCTCGGCATCGGCATCCACGCCGTCTACAACACCAGCGTCGTCATCCTGGGCGCCCTGGGCATCCTCGACTTCCTTGAGACGACGGTCTCGAGGTAGGGGATAGATGCTCTGATAACTTGACGAGGTTCCAAGACGCCTCCGCGAGCCAGCCGCAGCGGCGTCGCGGTCTCCCGTTGAAGCGCGCCACGACGGAGCGTGATCGCCGACGCATCGTCGAGGATCAGGAGATCTGGTCCGACAGATCGACCCACGTCGGGTTGAAGGCGTCGATGAGCTCCATCTTCCACTTCCGCGAACGGTTCTTGATCTGCACTTCCCGCTCGCGAGCGGACTCGAGCTCTTCAGCGATCTCGTAGTACACGAGGCGGTCAACGTTGTACCGCGCCGTGAATCCCGGGACCATTTTCGCTTTGTGAGTCTCGATGCGGGCTGTCAGATTTGAGGTGTAGCCGGTGTAGAGGACGGTGTTGGTGCGATTCGTCAGGATGTAGACGTAGTACGGCACGGGCGAATTATGCGCTTCGGGAGGTGCCGATGGGATGGTAGCGATCACGCTCCGTTATGGCGCGCTTCAACGGGAGACCGCGACGCCGCTGCGGCTGGCTCGCGGAGACGTCTTGGAGCGGTCGC
>JBFWZE010000103.1:0-4822 GCA_050185685.1 Dehalococcoidia bacterium | reverse complement strand
ACGGGCGAATTATGCGCTTCGGGAGGTGCCGATGGGATGGTAGCGATCACGCTCCGTTATGGCGCGCTTCAACGGGAGACCGCGACGCCGCTGCGGCTGGCTCGCGGAGACGTCTTGGAGCGGTCGCTGCTCTTGGGGGGTAGTAAGCGACTGCTGACTGCCTCCTAGCCCTGCAGCCAGCGGGCGGCTTCTTTGGCGTGGTAGGTGATGATGATGTCAGCGCCGGCGCGCTTGATGCCGGTGAGGAGCTCCAGTGTGGCGCGGTCACCGTCGATCCAGCCGTTATGGGCGGCGGCCTTGAGCATCGCGTACTCGCCGCTGACGTTGTAGGCGGCGAGGGGGAGGTCGAAGCGCTGGCGGGCCTGCGAGAGGATGTCGAGGTAGGGCAGCGCCGGTTTCACCATGACGATGTCGGCGCCCTCGGCGATTTCGGATTCGATCTCACGCATCGCCTCGCGGGCGTTTGGCGGATCCATCTGGTAGCCGCGGCGGTCGCCGAAGGCAGGGGCGCTGTCGGCTGCGACACGGAAGGGACCGTAGAAGGCCGAAGCGTACTTTGCCGCGTAGGCCATGATCGGCGCCGAGGTGTGCCCGGCGCCGTCGAGGGCGGCGCGGATTGTCGCGGTGTGGCCGTCCATCATGTCGGACGGGGCGACGATATCGGCGCCGGCTTCGACCTGGCTGACGGCGGTTCGGGCAAGCAGCTTGAGTGTCGAGTCGTTCTCGACCTCGCCCGTCGGCGTCAGGATGCCGCAGTGGCCGTGATCCGTGTACTCGCAAAGGCAGACGTCGCAGATCACGAGCAGGGACGGGTCAGCGTCTTTCAGGGTCTTCACCGCGCGCTGGACAATGCCGTCGTCGTCGTACGCGCCGGTGCCGAGTTCGTCCTTGTGAGGCGGCAGCCCGAAGAGCAGGACGGCCGGGATGCCCAGGCTCTTTAGCTCGCGCGCTTCGGTGGGCAACTGGTCGAGGGAGAGGTTGTACTGCCCCGGCATCGAAGGAATCTCGTGTCGAACACCGCTCCCGTGCGTGACGAAGAGCGGGTAGACAAAGTCGCGAGGGTCCAGCCGTGTCTCGGCGACGAGGCCGCGCAGGGCAGGGCTGCTGCGAAGGCGGCGGAATCGCTGGAAGGTGGCAGGCACGCGAGTCGTCGTTGTCATCATTCTCAGTGTACCAGCGGGCTGCACGACTCTCACTCACCTTTCTCCGGAGCGGGGACCCGCGAAGGGCTGCAGATACGTCGCCGAAACTCTGAATCGTGACATTTGACGAGGCGGCAAGGCGGCTGCCGGTAGCGTGTCCTCAGTACGAGGAGGTACGAAGACATGCAAGGCATCGTAGAACGCATCCAGCGCGACCAGCACCGCGGCTTCATTCGTGGCGACGACGGCCGCGAGTTCGCTTTTGAGCCCTCCGAGCTCGACACCAGCTTCGACGAGTTGCTGCTCGGCACGAAGGTGGAGTTTCAGGAGAGCGGCGAGCGCGCCAGCAGCATTCACGTCCAGGGCGAAAAGATGTCCCCGGCGCATCCGGAAGCCATGCCGCCGAGCGAGGCCGCCAACCCCGACAAGCAAGCGGCGATAAGCCAGGTGCCGCCGCGGGTGGTCAAGGATGAAGTCGATGAGGCGGCGTGGGAGTCGTTCCCGGCCAGCGATCCGCCGGCGAAGCACGAGACGACCTAGGTCAGTACGCCTAACAAGCCCTCGGGGTATAACGGCACTTCGCCGTCGATGAAGCGCTGCATCGGGACCCAATGCACCTCGAACGTGGCGTCGCCTTCGAGCGCGTAGACGACGTCGCGTTCGGTGAAGCTCTGGTCGACGAAGCTGCCTTCGAAGACCCAGACGAGCTCGTGGCCGCTGGCGCCGAGGAACGTGAAGATGTTCTCGAAGACGCCGAGGAGCCTGAGGTCGCCGACCTCGGCCGCCAGCTCTTCGAGGATCTCGCGACGAGCGGCGGCCTCGGCGAGCTCTCCGAACTCGATCTCGCCGCCAAGGGGCCGGTAGAACTGCTGCTCCTTGATGCGGTCGTACCCGGGCGCCACGAGCACGGCGCCGTCATCGCGGCGGAACAGGACGAGGGCAATCGGACGGATGCGGTTCGCCCAGCCGGCAATGTCCTCGTCGCTGCGTTCGATATCTGAGGTCATTGCGGTGTGAAGTGTGCTTTGAGGGCTTCGACGAGTGCCGGGATTGTGTGCTCAGCGGGCTCGACATGCACGTCGAGGTGGTATTCACGCGCCGTCGCGGCGGTGACCGGTCCGATGCAGGCAATCGTTGCGCCGTACAGCCCTGACAGGTCGTCATCGAGCAGAGTCGCGAGGTTGCGGATCGAGGATGAGGACGCGAAGGTGACGATGCCGATTTCGCCCCAGCGAATGCGTTCGAGGATGGCTTCATCCGGCGCCGACGGCGGCTGCGCTTCGTAGAGCACGACTTCGTCGACGCGGGCGCCGAGGTCCTTGAGGCCGGCGACGAGCCCTGGACTGCCACCGGCAGCGCGAGGCAGAAGGACTCCCTGACCACTCAGATCGGCGGTACGCAGCGCTTCGACGAGGCCGTCCGAGGTGTAGTCACCGGCGATGAGGTCGGCGCGCAGTCCGCGGGCGCGCAGGGCGGCGGCGGTCGCGTTGCCGAGAGCGGCGAGGCGGCTGCTGCCGAAAGCGCGGACGTCGCGCTCGCTGCGGTCGAGGTAGGCGAAGACGGCATCGACGGCGTTGGTGCTTGTGAAGAGGCACCAGGCGTAGGCGCCGCTCTCAAGGTCGCGGGTCATCCCTTCGAGCTCCTCATCGCCGGCAACGGGGACGAGCTCGAGGGTCGAGAGCTCGATGGGTGTTGCGCCCTCGCGGCGTAGAAGGTCTGAGAGGGCGCTGGACTGCTGCCGGGTGCGGGTAACGAGGATGCGCTTCTTGCTGAGGGGACGGTCTTCGAACCAGCCGATCTGCTCTCGCAGGCTGCCGACCTCGCCGACCACCGTCATGAGCGGCGTGCCGAGGTCAGCGTCACGTACGGCGGCGGCAATGTCGCTAAGCGGCGCGCGGACGCTGCGCTGGCGCTCGGTCGTGCCCCACTGGATGCTCACGGCGGGCGTCGTGGGATCTCGGCCGCCCTCGATCAGGGCTTTCGAGACGTTGGGAAGGGCAGCGCCGCCCATCAGCACGACGATCGTGTCGACCGCGGTCGCGAGGTGACGCCAGTTGATGCTGCTGTCCGGCTTGTCGTCGTCTTCGTGCCCGGTGACAACCGCAAATGACGATGCGAGGCCGCGGTGGGTGACCGGGACGCCGGCGTAGGCAGGCGCGGCAACGGCGGAGGTTACACCGGGGACCACCTCGAAGGGGACGCCGGCACGAACGAGCGCGAGGGCTTCCTCGCCGCCGCGGCCGAAGACGAAGGGGTCGCCGCCCTTGAGGCGCACGACGCGCAGGCCCTGCAGTCCCTTCTCTACCAGCACGGCGTTGATCTGCTCCTGCGTGAGAGCTTTGTGCTCCGGCGTCTTGCCCGCGAAGATGCGCTCGGCGTTCGCCGGGGCGTAGTCGAGCAGCACCGGGTTGGCGAGGCGGTCGTAGACGATGACCTCCGCCTGCTGCAGCCGTTCTTTGCCGGCGATCGTCAGCAGCCCGGGGTCACCGGGGCCGGCGCCGACGAGTGAGACGAACCCGCTCATGGCTCCATGACCTCGGGGATGATCCCGGCTTCGGCTCCGAGGCTTTCCGCCAGCCCGGCGCCGAGTGCCTCGGCATCGGCCGGAAAGCCCCAGGTCGCGCCGCTCCATCGGAGGCCTGTTTCTGTGGCGACGAAGCCTCGGACACTGAGCTTCCCCTCGTTCAGCGTTGCGTACGCGGCTACCGGGAGGCGGCAGCCGGCGCCGAGGCGGGCGAGGAAGGCGCGTTCGGCAGTAATCGCGTAGCGGGTCGCACTGTCATCGATTGCGCGCAGCTGCTCTAGGGTTGAAACGTCCTCGGCGCGGCACTGCACGGCGAGGACGCCCTGGCCGATCGCGGGTAGTATCTGGTCAGTCGTGAAAATCTGGCTCGCCCGGTCGAGCATACCGAGACGCTCGAGCCCGGCGGCAGCGAGGACGACAGCGTCATAGAGCCCTTCGGCCACCTTGCGGATGCGGCTGTCGACGTTGCCACGGATGCTCTCGACGCCGACGTCGGGGCGCATCGCCTGGAGCTGCACGGCGCGACGCCGGCTGTCGGTGCCGATACGAGCGCCGGAGGGCAGCTCGGCGAGCGTGAGGTTGTTGCGGCTGATCAGGACGTCGCGGACGTCGGCGCGAGGGAGGACGGCGCCAATGACGAGGCCGTCAGGTGATTGCGCGGGCATGTCCTTGAGGCTGTGCACGGCGATGTCGATCTCGCCGGCAAGGAGGCGCCCTTCGATGTCTTTGACGAAGACGCCCTGGCCGCCGAGCTGCTCGAGGGTGACATCGGTACGGCGGTCGCCCTCGGTGCGGATGATGAGGCGCTCGACCTCCACGGCAGAATTAGTCGACATAAGGGCTTCGGTGACGATATCGACCTGCTTCAGCGCGAGGGTGCTGCCGCGGGTTCCGATGACGAGGCGGCGTGAAGCTTCGCGGGTCATCGAGTCAGCGCCTCCGTCACGCCCAGGCCGTCGATGAGGCGGCTTCGCGCTTCGTCGATGCGGTCGGCCCGAAGCAGGTCACGCAGAGGCTCGTCGATCGCGTGGGACCAGGTCTCGGGGTCGACTCGGAGATTGCGCTGCCGCAGCTCGACGCGGACCTCGGCAAGGAGGTCGGCGAGGGCCTCGTAATCGGGCGTCAGGAAGGCGCTGAGGTCTTCGCGCAGGCGGCG
>JBFWZE010000102.1:2956-13344 GCA_050185685.1 Dehalococcoidia bacterium | reverse complement strand
AAGTGCGGGATCGCGGTGAGGATCGTGCTCAACTTCAGGGCTGGCGGGATCGTCATGCCGTTGCGGCGGTCTCGTAAGCGGGCGCCGGCCACCGGCGTATCGACCGTGACGAACAGGGTGTCGCAGCCCGCCCTCGCGGCGCGCTCGACGAGGGCGAGGCAGCGCTCGCGGTCTTTCCAGACGTAGAGCTGAAACCAGTTGCGGCCGCCGGGGTTCGCCGCGTGGACGTCTTCGATCGAGGTGGTGCCCATGATCGAAAGCGTGAACGGGATGCCCGCAGCACCGGCCGCAGCGGCACCGGCCCGCTCGCCCTCGGTGTGCATCATGCGCGTGAAGCCGGTCGGCGCGATGCCGAAAGGGAGGCTCGACGTCTTGCCGAGGACGCTGCGTGTCGTGTCGACGGTTGCCACGTTGCGGAGGACGGAGGGGTGGAACTCGATGTCGCGGAACGCCTGACGGGCGCGCTGGAGGGTCAGCTCCTCGCCGGCGCCGCCGTCCGCGTAGTCGAACGGGCCGCGCGGCGTACGTGACTTCGCGACGCTTCGGAGGTCCCAGATCGTCAGCGCCGAGTCGAGGCGGTGCTTGCTTCCGAACTCGGGGAGCCTGACGCGCAGGAGCGGCTCGAAGTCGCGGAACTTCGGCATCCGTCGTTCGACCATGGCCCTCGCCTCCCGCCGCGCAGATTTTGAAATGTCTCTTCCCGGCCTGACGATGCTACTCTGCCTCAGCAGGCAAAGGCCAACGGCCGCTTGCTCGGCGCCTCCTGGAGTACGGCGGGTATTCATAGGGGAAGCTCAAGGCGCCCCGTTCACGCAGCGTGGACGAGACTCTTTGTGGAGGTCCTCTGCCCCGTGGCTATCCCCGCCCCGTATCGCACTCTGCCTATCACCCGAACCCGGTTCCCGCACCTGCACCCGGCATGGCTGCTTCTGACTGTTGGCCTCGTGCTGCTCGCTGCCGCGTGTGGCGGCAGCTCAAAGAAGCCGGAGCCGACCCCCATCCAGGACCAGGCCGGCGTCACGGCGACGCCCCTGCCCGAGCCCACGGCGGTCCCGCCGCCCATTCGCGTTGCGCCGCTCACCGGCGAGGTCATAAGCGAGGAGCACTTCCTCGCGCTCGAAGGCCAGCGCCCGCTCGCCGTGATGATCGACAACATTGCGGCGGCGACGCCCCAGGCCGGCCTCGACCAGGCAGACGTCGTGATCGAGGCGCTGGTCGAAGGCGGTGTGACCCGCTTCATGGCCGTGTTCCACTCGAAAGCGCCGGCTGTGATCGAGCCGGTGCGGTCCGCGCGCACGCCCTTCCTCTACTGGGCCGCCGAGTACGACGCCCTCTACGCCCACGTCGGCAGTGCCGAGCTCGACGGGCCCGCCGATGCCGGCCGTCAGATCCACGAGTGGGGCATCCACGACCTCGACCTCGGCACGCAGCCCTTCGACTACTCGTACGTCCGCGACCCGAACCGCCTCGCGCCGCACAACGTCCTGATCGACGCAAGCAAGCTGCGGCAGCGCGCCGTCGAGCTGGGCCGTGAGGGCCCGCCGGCGCTGGTTTCCTGGCCGTTCACGGTACCTGAGGGTCTGCTTCCCGGCGTCCCAGCGCCGCGCTTCTCAGTGCAGTTTGGTCCCTTCTCACCCCGCTTCAGCGTCCAGTGGGACTGGGACGCGTCGGTGCAGCGCTATCTCCGCTCGCAGTTCGGCGAGCCGCAGCACGACGCAGCGAGCGGCAACCGCCTTGCCTTCGCCAACGTCATCATCCAGTACGCCAACGCCTACCTCGCCGACGGCAACGGTCACGTCCTGATCGACGTCGTGGGCGAGGGACCTGCCCAGGTCTACAGCAATGGTCAGCTCGTCGAGGGCACCTGGCGCAAGACGGGGCTCAGGGAGCGCACAGAGTTCCTTGGCCTGGACGGCGCGCCAATCCCGCTGCTCGCCGGTCCGACCTGGATCGAAGTCGTCCAGCCCTCCGGCCGCTCCACGGTCTTCTAACCGGCGTCCGTGCGGCAGAAGACGCGGTCTACGTCGCGAGAATGACGCCCCGTCCTGAACGCCGGAGCTGCGCCCGAGCCTCACAAGACATCGCAGGCCCTACACTCAGGCGAGCGACCTGAGGTTCATCTGAGCGAGGAGGCTGTCGATGTCTGATGCCGTGGTACGGAATCAGCTGCTCGCGGTGCTGCACGGCGGCAACGCTCATCTCACCTTTGCCGAGGCGGTAGCCGGCTTCCCGATGGACCAGATCAACGAGCCGTATCCGAACTGCCGCTATTCGCCGTGGGGCCTGCTGGAGCACATCCGGCTGACCCAGGCCGACATCCTCGACTTCATGCGCAACCCGGACTACCAGGAGAAGCGCTGGCCGGACGACTCCTGGCCCGCACCCGGCACGACGGCGACGGCGGAGGACTGGCGGGCAACGCTGGACGGATTCGCGGCAGACGCGGAGGCAGTGGAGGCGCTGGTCCTCGACCCCGCGACCGACCTCTACGCGGAGCTGCCGTGGGGCAACGGCCAGAACATCCTGCGCGAAGTCCTGATCATCGCCGACCACAACTCGCATCACCTGGGCGAATTCGCCGCACTGCGGCAGGTCCTCGGTACCTGGCGAAACGACCGCGACGAGTTCGACGCGGCCTACAAGCAGCGCCGCAGCGAGCCGAAGCTCGACTAGCAGAACGCGGCTCGAATGCAGCCCCGGCGTTCAGGCCGGGGCGTCATTCTCGCCAGCAGCCCGTTCTTACGTAGACCCGGCTACGAACCGCGCTGGAAGACGGTCTCGCCGTTGACCACCGTGCGCGAGACCTGCATGTCGCGAAGCGCTTCCGGCGCGGCGGCGATCGGGTCGACCGGCAGGGCGATGAAGTCGGCGCTCTTGCCGGGCTCCAGCAACCCCAGGTTATCGTGCCTCATGATCCGGGCCGAGCCCACCGTGTAGGCGTGTAGCGCCTCGGCGGCGGTGATGCGGTGTTCGGCGCCGAGGACCCCGGCGTTCTCGGTTTCGCGCGTGACGAAGCCGTAGATGTTGAGCCAGGGGTCGAAGTTCGTCACGTTCGAGTCGGTCCCGGCGCCAACGAGGGTGCCGGAGTCGAGCCACTCGCGTGACGGCGTGCAGGCTTCGGCGCGCTCGTTGCCCCAGTAGGTGACCATGTTGCCGCCAAGCCCGTAGACCAGCGAGTGCTGCAGCGTCACGCCGAGGCCGAGGTCCTTCGCTCGCTGCATCCCTCCCGGCGGCGGCGAGAAGGCATGCTCCAGGGTGTGACCGGCGTTGCGCGGCTTCGCGAGCTCGAACGAGCCGAGGATCATCGCCATCGCTGCGTCGCCGACGACGTGGACGGCGACGCGCCAGCCGAGTCCATCGGCCTGGCTGATGATCGCATCCATCTCCTCGCCGGACGCCAGAGGGAAACCGCGGAACTCGGCGTTGTTCGCGTATGGGTCGAAGAAGTAGCCGCCCTCGACGCCGCCGTCCGCGGTGATCTTGATGCCCCAGATCCGCGCCCAGTCGTCGCCGAAGCCGCTGACCGGCGCCAGACCGTTGAGCCAGCTCTTGCGCTGCTCCGGCGTCATGCCGAGGTCCACCCGCCACAGCAGGCTCGTGCGCATCGAGCGCCGCCGGTTGATCACGTCCTGGTAGACCCGCATCTCCGGCGCAAAGAGGCCGGGGTCGCGGACGCCGGTGATCCCGTAGGAGTTGAACACGTCGATGCCGCGGTGGAGGGCGAACTTCTGCTCCTCCTCCGTCGGGTCGGGCAGCAGCCGCGTCAGCTTGATGAAGGCAGGCCGCTCCAGCAGCAACCCGTCGAGAGCGCCGTCCGCATCGCGGCCAAAGCTGCCGCCCGGCGGGTCCTCCGTCTCCTCGTGGATGCCCGCGAGCTGCAGACCGGCGCTGTTCGTGACGACGACGTGGCCGCCGCGGGGGAGGTGCACCGGGTTGTTCGGGCTGACGCGGTCGAGCTCTTTGCGGGTCGGCAGACGCTTCTCTTCGAGGTTTGTCTCGTGCCAGCGGCTGGAGCAGAGCACCCACTGCCCCGGCTCCGACTCGTCGACGCGGACACGAATCGCCTCGAGCAGCTCGTCGATGCTCTTGACGTTTTCGAGCTGCAGCCGCGTCCAGCCCAGCGATGTGCGCAGGAAGTGGCAGTGGCAATCGAGCAGCCCCGGCATGACGACGGTGCCCGCCAGGTCGACGCTGGGAGTCGCGGCAAAGCGGGCGCGCAGCTCGGCGTCAGAGCCGAGGGCGACGATCGCCCCGTCCTTTACAGCGAGTGCGTTCAGGCCGCGGTCCAGCTCAGGACGGCCGGCCATCGTAATCATGCCACCCGCGTTGAAGTAGAGCCGGTCAGGATCGAGAGAGCGCAACTGCATGGTGATTCCCTCGGACTCGGCTCGCTGACGCGCTCAGCTCGGTCGGTCGAGCCAGTCCATGAACTCCCGGGCAAGGATAACCGGGTCCTCGAGGAAAAAGTCGGTCTTCGGCGCCTCGGTGCCAACTTTGACGCGGAGCATCACCGGCCCGTCGACCGTCTCGCTCCACGCCAATGCTTCATCGAGGGCATCGCGGTCGGCCGGCACGTCGCGGGCAGCGGACCAGCCGCAGGCGAGCGCGATGTTCACGAAGTCGGCGTCGGCGGTGGCGGCAGGCTGACCACCGGTCGCAAGGTAGACGCCATTGTCGAAGATGACGACGAGCAGCGACTTCGGCTTGAGGTGGCCGATGGTGGCGATCGAGGACAGGCCCATCAGCAGCGAGCCATCGCCTTCGACAACGACGACGCGCCGGAAGCGGCCCGTGTCCTCGAGCCCCAGTGCGAGGCCAAGGCCGATCGCTGCCGGCTGGCCCATGGCGTCGAGGATCGGGAGGTGGTTCTTTTGACGGCCTGCCACCGCCATCATCTCGCGGATCGTGCCGCCGAGAGTGAGGACGACAGGCTGGTCGGCGAAGCGGTCGTTGATCAGCTTGAGGCCATCGGTGCGCTGGAGCATCTCTAGCCTCCCATCAGGTTGACGAGCACAAAAACGGGCCGATGCGTGGCTTCGGCGAAGCGCTGCGCCTTCACGATCATCGGCGACCACTCCTCGATCGGGGTCTGGGCGTCGAGCTGGAACCAGCGCACGCCGGCCGCGTCGAGCAGCGCCTCGGTGCGCTCAGAGACCGTGTGGATCATCGAGTTGTACTCGCCGAGGCCGCCACGCCGCGTGACAATCCCGAGCATCGGCAGGTGGTAGGGCTGGGGGAAGGTCAGCAGCGACGTAAGCAGGTTGCCGACGCCGTTGTCCTGGAAGATCATCACCGACTTGCGCTTCGCGAGGCTCAGGCCGGCGAGGATCGAGATGCCCTCTTCTTCGCGCGGGATCGAGAAGACGCGCCGCCCGGGCCGCACGCCGGCGCCCTTGATGAAGTGATCGAGGACGATCTTCAGCGTACTGCTGGGCAGGTGGAGGACGAAGTCCGGGTCTAGCTCCTCCACACCTGCGATGACGGCCTGGCTGCGCTCTTCGAGGGTGCTCAAGCGCGGTGTCCTGCTTGCTGCGTCGTGGTCTGCATGGAGGGGATCGTAGGAGCGATATCAGATCACAGTCAACGGACGATGACGGAGACACTCGTCACTGCTGCCCGCCGCCCGCGATGCCAAGCAGCCGAAGCGCCTCGTCACGGCAGACGTGCCAGGCCGGGTGGTCCGGGTTGATCACCTCGAAGTGACCGATGCCGGGAAGCGCGACCAGCCTGGCGGCGCCTCCCGCTGCGGTTGAGGCCGCGACGAACTGCTCGCTCTGGTCGAACGGTGCCGTCGGGTCGGCGTAGCCGTGTACGCACACGACCGGCACGCCGATCGGCAGGAGCGCGGCCGGCGACGCAATGGCGTACTGCTCCGGCAGGTCCGAAGCGCTACCACCCATGAAGTCATCGACGGCGCCAGAGACGAGGCGGCGTCGAGAAGCGTCTTCGAGGTCGAGCACCGCAGCCTGGCAGACTGCGCCGATCAGCCTCACGACCGGCGCCGCGCCGGGTGCCCCGGTGGGCAGGCGGTCTCTTGCGGCGACCCACGCTGCGAAATGGCCGCCCGAGGAGTGGCCGATCGCCACTATCCGCGAGAGGTCGAGCCGGTTGGCGGCCGCACTTTGAACGGGTCCGGCGAGCGCATCGACCGCCGCCGCGACGTCCTCGAACGTCGTCGGCCAGCCGCCACCGCCACCGACGCGCCGGTACTCGATGTTCCAGGCCGCGACGCCGTGCTCTGCGAGGTCGGCTGCAAGCGGCGTCCCCAGCTCCAGGTCGAAGCGATGACGCCAGGCGCCGCCGTGAATCACGATCACGACCGGCACGGGACCGTCGCCGCCCGGGAGGAACAACTCGCCGAACTGGCTTACGTCCTCGCCGTACGCGATGCGGACTCGAGGTGCAGTCACCTGGACCGGTGGCAGGCCAAGCGCCGCCCTGATGCTCGCGGCGTCGGAGGGAGGCGTCGCGCTCGTCATTGACGTGATCCTGGGATCACCGGCAGGACGATGTGCGAGGGGCGGGCGCTGTCGTGGAAGACGGTGTTCGTGGCGATCACGCTACGGCGCTGCCGGTTCAATGGCTCGCCGGTGTTCGGGTTGACATCGAAGCGGGGGAAGTTGCTGCTTGAGATGTCAACGCGAATGCGGTGGCCCTTCTTGAAGACGTTCGAGGTCGGGTAGAGCTGGACCGTCAACTCGTAGACCTCGCCGGGCTCCATCAGCTTCTCGTACTGCCGTGACTCGCGGAAGCGGGCGCGGATGATGCCGTCCTCGAGGTTGAGGTCGAAGCCGCCGGGGTAGTCGGCGCTGGGCGGGTAGACGTCGATCAGCTTCGCGGTGAAGTCGGTGTCGACCGCGGAGGACGAGACCCACAGCTTTACCTCGAGCTCGCCGGTGACCTCGAGGTCTTCAGCGAGGGGCTCGGTCTGGAACACGAGGACATCGGGCCGTGCCGACAGGGGTACCGGCTGCGTCCAGTTCCAGATCGCCGGGCTGCCGCGCTGGTCGAAGGCGCCCATCAGCAGGATGCCCTCCGCTGACGAGACGTTGCCGCCGATCGACGGCACTGGGTTGCGCGGGTCGAAGTCGAAGCTCGTGCTGCCGTCGCCGGCCTCGGGTGCCGTGGTGGACAGCGTCCCGTCGGCGTGGAGGTAGTAGTTCGTGTACTGCGTGCGGGAGAGCGGCCACTCCTGTTCCTGCCGCCAGTAGCCGCCGTGGTTCATGCGGCCGTCCTCGCAGCGGGAGCCGTCGCCGGTGCCCATGACGAAGATCCGCACCGGCGAGGCGTAGGGCGCCTCTTTACCGACCGCGTTATCGACGCCCTTCAGCCACTTGTCGAACCACTCGAGGCGCCATGCCATCTGGTCTTTGGCGACGGCCGCGTCCGGGCCGAAGTTGACCTGGCCGTGGGCAGAGCTGCCCTGGTGGCCGTGGATCCAGGGGCCCATCGTCAGGTAGACGGGGCCCTTGATCGCCTTCGTCAGCGCCACGAAATTTGCCGTCGTGTTGCCGCCCCAGGAGTCGTACCAGCCGCCGACGAGGCTGACAGGGATGTCCTTGTAGCGCTCCGGGTGGTCGAGGACCGGCACGAGGGACCAGAACTCGTCATCGGTGCCGCGCTCCATCGCCTCGATCAGCCACGCCTCGTACTCGGGCACGTGCTTGAGCGGCGTCGTACCCGGTCGCAGCGGCAGGTTCTGGATGTAGTCGAGGCGGTGGGCGGCCATCTCGGCGAGGGCTTCACGCGAGTCCGTCCGCACGCCCTTCCAACTCACGTTGTTGCCGCCGGTCATCACCCAGTTCCAGAAGCGCAGCTCGAAGGCGCCGCCGTAGCGCATGCCGCGCTTGCCCATGTTCGAGACGGCATCGACCGGGATCACGGTCTTCAGCTCTGGCACGTTGGCGAAGGCAGCAATGTGCTGCAAACCGCCGGGGTAGGAGGTGCCGAACATGCCGACCTGTCCGTCCGACCACGGCTGCTTGCCGATCCAGCCGCAGGTGTCGGTGACGTCGTTGGCGTCATCGTTGAGCATCCGCCAGCTGCCCTCCGACTTGTAGCGGCCTCGGACGGTCTGTACCGCAACGACGTAGCCCCCGGCGACAAAGGCACGGGCGAAGGCAGAGTTGCCGGGACGCGAGAGCTGCGGGTCGGCCGGCGGCTGCGCGACCGCGTCTTTGTCGTAGGGCGTCCTCGTCAGCAGCGTGGGCCATGATGTCGGGCCGCCTGGTGCTACTTCCGGAAGATAGAGGTCCGTCGCCAGGCAGACGCCGTCCCGCATCTGCACCATCACGTCCTTCTGCACGCTGAAGTCAGCCATCGCCGCCCGCCTCCTCGCCACGCGCCGGCCGCTTCGTAGCACCGGCTGGGCGCGCCGATCTTGGGCTTCGCGATCCGGCCTGTCAATCGTTGCAACGCGCTCGATTCGCAAACACAGGCCGATAGTTCCCACAAACTTAATCGTGAACTGGTACACCTTCTCTTCCGAACGGCGTATCCTCCGCCTGTGACGCCGGGGCAGGCGTCGGCGGGCCCGCGCACGTGCTGGAACGGGCCGTTTGAGAGGGGAAACGTGTGAGTGAAGTGACCGTGGAGTGGGTGAAGCTCCAGGCAGAGCTGCAGGGCCTGCCGCTTACCGAGGACGAGGCGAACGCGATAGCGCCGGCCATCGCGCGCAACCGGAACCAGGCGCAGATCGTCCGCTCCTTCCTCAAGGAACACGAGACGACGCCCGCCTCGACGTTCGACCCTCAGATCGGCAGCGGAGGCTAACCATGGCTGCCGACAACCTCCACTACGCAACCCTCGCGGAAGCAGCGAGGAAGCTCCGCCTCGGCGAAACGACCTCGACCGAGCTGACCCAGATGAGCCTCGACCGCATCGCTGCGATCGACCCCCAGATCTTCTCGTTCTGCACCGTTACCGCCGATCTCGCCCTGGAGCAGGCTGCGCGCGCCGATGCCGAGCTCAAGGCAGGCCAGGACCGCGGCCCGATGCACGGCATCCCGATCGGCCTAAAGGACCTCTACTGCACCGCCGGCATCGCGACCACCGGCAACTCGCGCCTGATGAAGGACTTCGTCCCGGCCGAGGACGCGACCGTCGTCACGAAGCTGTACGACGCGGGCGCGGTGCTCCTCGGCAAGCAGGTCATGCATGAGTTTGCCTTCGGTGCCCCCGGTAAGGACTCAGCCTTCCCCGCCGCCCGCAACCCCTGGAACGTCGAGCACATCCCCGGCGGCTCCAGCAGCGGCACCGGTGCGGCGCTTGCTGCTGGACTCGGCTACGGCGGCCTCGGCTCCGACACCGGCGGCTCGATCCGCGGCCCGGCCCACTTCTGCGGCATCGTCGGGCACAAGCCCACCTTCGGCCTCGTCAGCCGCGCCGGCGTCCTCTCCCTGAGCTGGTCCCTCGACCACGCCGGGCCGATGGCGCGCACGGTCGAAGACACCGCGATCATGCTGCAAGCGATCGCCGGCTATGACGCGAAGGACGCCTTCTCGGTGCCGTCCGCGCCCGCCGACTACCTCGCTGACCTCAACGCCGGCGTCAGCGGCATTACCCTCGGCGTCCCTCAGGAGTGGCTCGACGGCGACTACGGCATCAGCGACGAAGTGCGCGCCGCGTTCAACGCCGCCCTCGACGTCTACAGGGGCCTCGGCGCGACGATCGTCGCAGTCGAGAGCGATGCGATGATCAAGTCGCGCAACATCGGCAACCTGCTGCTGTTGTCGGAGGCGTACTCGTACCACGAGAACGACCTCAAGGCGCACCCGGAGCTGTTCGGCACCGGCGCCCGCAACCGCTTCCGCGAGGGTGCTTTCATCCCGGCGAGCGACTACGTCCAGGCACAGCGGGCCCGCAAGGTCTGCACCGAGCTGATCCGCGAGGCGATGAAGGACGTCGATGCCGTCCTGCTGCCCTCCGGCACCGACGCAGCGAACCGCTTCGACCACTCGAACCCGGAGGCGATGTACCGCAACCCGAACGTCATGATGCCCGCCAACGTCGCCGGCCTCCCGGCGGTGTCTGTGCCCTGCGGTTTCTCGGCGAACACGCTGCCGATCGGCATGCAGGTCATCGGCCGTGCCTTCGAGGACGCGCAGGTCCTGCGCATCGCCCAGGCGTACGAGCAGGCGACCGACTGGCACAACCGCCACCCGGACCTCTAACAACACACATCCCTCGTCCCCGCACGGACGGCACGCATTCTGCAAAGGAGTAGAGATGGAACTGACCGAAGAAAAACTGAAAGTGCTGCTCGAACGGGCAGAGGTGAACCCGACGCCTGAGGACTTCGAGGTCCTGATGAAGTGGATGCCCCGCTACTTCGCGCGCCTCTCCAAGTTCCGCGAACTCGACCTCAGCGATGAGGAAGTCGCCGGCAC
>JBFWZE010000102.1:0-2856 GCA_050185685.1 Dehalococcoidia bacterium | reverse complement strand
ATCGCCGGCTACGACGCCGCCGACCAGCACAGCGCCCGTGTGCCCGTGCCGGACTACCGCGCCAACATCAAGGATGGCGTGAAGGGTCTGCGCATCGGCGTCCTGCGCGAGCAGTTCCTCGCGGACGGCACTGGCAACCCGGAGGCGCGCGCTGCGGCGTCGAAGGCGGCAGAGACCTTCGAGAAGCTCGGCGCCGTCGTCACGGACATCAAGGTCCCCGACATCGAAGAGGCGAGCCTCGCCTGGCTGATCATCACCCAGTCCGAGATGTTCGGCTCGCACCACCACCGCCTCCGCTCGGAGCCGGAGAAGTTCGGCGACCTCTTCCGCCAGCGCCTCTACTTCGCGAGCCTGCTGACCAGCGCCGACTACATCCGCGCCCAGCAGTACCGCAGCCGTGCCCGCCGAGCCTTCGCCGCCGCCTTCAAGGACGTCGACATCATGCTGACGCCCACCGGCGCTCCTGCCGGTAAGGAAGGTCCCGGCGAGCGCCACGGCATCCTGCTCGGCGGCGGTGCGACGAACCCGTTCAGCCTCGCCGGCGTTCCCGCGCTGTCGGTGCCGGACGGCTTCAGCGAGGCGGGGCTGCCGCTGGGTCTCCAGCTCGCCGCCCGCAGCTTCGACGAGGCCACGCTGTTCCGCGCTGCCTACGCCTACGAGGAGGCCGCCGGGTTCAAGAACCAGCGCGCCCCGATCGCGAAGGCGTAACCCTAACCGGTTCGGATTCACAGAGGGGTCTCGCGCGGTGCGAGGCCCCTCTCTTACTGTTCACCTCTATCGTCCCACCGCGATTACCGTACCCTTAGCGCATGACAGACATCCTTGGCGTCGACGTCGGCGGTACTTTCACCGACTTCTGCTACCTCAAAGACGGCGTCATCCACGCCGGTAAACTGCCGTCCACGCCCGCAAACCCGGAGCAGGCGATCCTCGCCGGCATCACCACCCACGGCTGGCAGCCTGACCGGCTCGTTCACGGCTCCACGGTCGCCACGAACGCCGTGCTCGAGAAGCGAGGCGCACGCATCGCGCTGGTTGCCACGCGCGGCTTTCGCGACCTCCTCGCTATTGGCCGCCAGGCCCGGCCGAAGCTGTACGACCTCGAACCGCACCGCCCGCCGCCTCTCGTCGACCGCGAGTTCAGCTTCGAGGCCGATGAGCGGGTCGGCGCTTCGGGTGAGGTCCTCGTCGCGCTCGAGGACGCTGAAATCGCGCGGGTCGTCGAGCAGGTCGCTGCGGCGAAGCCCGATGCCGTCGCCGTCTGCCTGCTGTTCTCCTACCTCTATCCCTCGCACGAGGCGCGCATCGGAGCTGCGCTGCGGAAGGCCGGCTTCGAGGTCTCGCTGTCCCATGAGGTGCTGCCGGAGCCGCGTGAGTTCGAGCGCGCCAGCACCACCGCCCTCAACGCCTACGTGGCACCGAAGATGAAGACCTACCTCACCCAGCTCGAAGCGGGCATCGCAGCCGCCGGTGCCGGCGACCTGGCGATCGTCCAGTCGAGCGGCGGAACCTTGACGCCTCAGCAGGCGGGCACGCATGCGGCGCGGACGCTGCTCTCCGGACCGGCAGCGGGCGTCGTCGGGGCGCTCTTCGCGGCGAAGCAGGCGGGCATCGACAATGTGATCACGGTGGACATCGGCGGCACCTCAACCGACGTCTGCCTCTGCCCGGGACAGATCCCCTTCACCAGCGACTGGCATATTGATGCCTACCCGGTGCGCCTGCCTGCCGTCGATGTGCAGACCGTGGGCGCCGGCGGCGGCTCGATCGCCTGGCTGGACGACGGCGGCGCCCTGCACATCGGACCGCAGTCGGCAGGCGCTGTGCCGGGACCGGCAGCCTACCGCAACGGCGGGCCCGCAACGGTGACCGACGCGCACCTCGTCCTCGGCCGCCTCGACGAGGGCTCCTTCCTCAACGGCGACTTCAAGGTCGACCCGCAAGCCTCGAAGACGGCGCTGGCAGCGCTGCGCATCGGCCCGGTCGAGGCAGCGGCCAAGGGCATCCTCACGGTCGCGAACACCGTGATCGCCAGCGCCCTGCGCGTCGTCTCGGTCGAGCGCGGCTTCGACCCTGCATCGTTCACGCTGGTGGCCTTCGGCGGCGCCGGACCGCTGCATGCCTGCGAGCTCGCCGACCTGATGCGCATGCCCCGAGTTCTGGTGCCGCGCTACCCCGGCATCCACTCCGCCGTCGGCATGACGGTCGCCGAGCCGATGCGCGACTACGCCGTCGCCCTACCGCCGTCCGCGCGCCGGGTCAATGGCGAGACTTCACCCGAGACCGCGATGGCGGCGCTGAACGAGAAGCTCGATGGCCTGAGGGACCAGGCACGCGAGGAAATGGGCGGAGCTGCCGTCCTCGAAGCGTCGGTCGACCTGCGCTACGACGGGCAGGGTTACGAGCTGACGGTGCCGATGCAGGGCGGCATTGAGGCGTTGCTCACCGACTTCCATGCTGCCCATCATCAGCGCTTTGGCCACTCAGACCCGCGCCGCGGTGTCGAGGCGATCACGGTGCGTCTCCGTGCACGCCTGCTCCAGGAACACGTCGAGGCCGCAAAGCTTGCACCAGGCGGACGAGACCCTGCAAAGGCGCAGGTTGGCAGCCGCGTCGTGCAGCTCGAGCAGCGCCGCGAAGTGCCCGTCTACAGCCGGGATCTGCTCCTCGCCGGCAACTTGATCGAAGGGCCTGCCCTGGTCTCGCAGCTCGACAGCACGACACTGGTCGCGGCGGGCTGGCTGGCGCTGGTCGATGCATACGGCAACTTCATCATGGAGCGCGTCTAGTGGCCGCCGACCCGATCAGCCTTGCCGTCTTCAACTCCCTCTTCTCGTCGATCGCCGAGGAGATGGG
>JBFWZE010000101.1:0-13401 GCA_050185685.1 Dehalococcoidia bacterium | reverse complement strand
TCGACCAGTGGTCCGCGGGGATCGAGCTCACCGACAGCCGCGTCGTCGTGCTGCACATGATCCGCATGGCGCGCGTTGGCGCAGCGCTGCTCAACGACCTGCCTGAGCCGGAGAACTTCGTCCGCGGAGTCCACGTCACGGGCGACCTCGAGAACCTCGGCCACGGCACGGAGGACGACCGCCGCCACTTCGTCACCTTCGCGGACGAGCGGCTGATTATGCACTACGGCTCGTCGTACGGGGGGAACGCGCTGCTCGGCAAGATCGCGCACGGCCTGCGCCAGGCTTCGTACGACGGCCAGGCGAGCCAACGCTTCCTGGCAGAGCAGTTCATGCTGATCGGCATACGTGACCGCCAGGAGGACCGCACCTACTACATCGCCGGCGGCTTCCCCAGCGCTTCCGGCAAGACAAACCTGGCGATGATGCAGCCGCCGCCGGCGCTTGAGGACCGCTACGAGGTCCTCTTCTTCGGCGACGACATCACCTGGATGTACGTGGGCGACGACGGCCGCCTCTACGGCTTCAACCCGGAGGCCGGCGTCTTCGGCGTCGCGAAGGATACGAACGAGAAGAGCAACCCCAACGCGATCGCCGCAGTTGGACCCGGCACGAAGACGCTGTTCACGAACGTCGCCTACAACGAGAAGACGCAGGAGGTCTGGTGGGAGGGCCGCACGCCGGGCTTCCCGGCCGACCTCGACGGCTGGCGTGACTGGAAGGGCGAGCTGATCAGCGAGCGTCCGGCCGACAAGCAGCGGCCGGTGCAGCCCGGTGACGAGTGGTCACACCCCAACAGCCGCTTCACAACGGCGTTGACCAACGTCCCGAACATGAGCCCCGACGCCGCTAGACCCGAGGGCGTGCCGATCGACGCGCTCATCTTCGGCGGCCGCGTCAAAGAGCGAGAGCCGCTGATTCGGGCGATTCGCAGCCTCGCCGAAGGCGTCTACGATGGCCTCACTCTCGGTGCCGAGGCGACGGCGGCTGCGGATGGCAAGGCGGGCGTCCTGCGCTACGACCCGATGTCGATGCGCCCATTTCTGTCGTACGCCGAGGGGCGTTACGCGCAGCACTGGCTCGACCTCCTGGGCCGCGTGAGGAAGCCGCCAATCTTCGCGCACGTGAACTGGTTCCAGCGCGACGCCGAGGGCCGCTACGTCTGGCCCGGCTACGGCGAGAACCTGCGTCCGCTCCTCTGGCTGCTGGACCTCCACAAAAAGCGTGTCTCTGGCCGCCAGACGCCGATCGGCGTCCTGCCGCTGCCCTCCGAGCTGAACCTCGAGGGGCTCGACCTCGACAGTGCGGCCTTGCATCGTCTGCTCGACTACGACACGGGCCTGTGGCAGAAGGAGATTGCAGAGCGCGAGGGCCATCTTGGGGCCTTTAGTGGCCTGCCGCGGCCGATCGTCGACGCACACCAGCGCCTTGCCGAGGCGCTTAACGGCGGTTTGGGCCGCAAGTAGGGAGCTGTTCGCGCGAGACCCCTAGCTCTCGTTCGGCCGGCCGACCGCGATGATCGCGTCGCGGTTGACGATAACGACCGGCTCTTCAGTGCGCGTGCCGTCCTGGTGGTTTATCTGGGCGCCGGTCACCGCGAAGAAGCGCGGGAAGGCGCTGCTATCGACCTTCGCGCGGTTCATTCCGGGCGGGACGAGCGTCGTACCGGCGAGGTGGCAGGTCCTCAGGAGGATGCCGACCTCCATCGAGGCCGTCGCTTGCGTCGACATGCCGGTGCGGAAGAGGGCTCGCGCTCGCAGCTGGTCGCTGGTCTCACGCGGGATGGCGTACAGCAGGTCTGACTTCTTTAGGACCACCGACTTGAACCGATAGCCCTCGGTACCTCCGCTCAGTCGGGCCTCCGCCCATTCGAGCTCGAGCGTCGAGTCCTGGTTCGCGAGGATGTCTACGAGTCTGCGGTTCTGGGCGACGTTAGCAAGGAGACCGACCAGGCGCGTGCGGTCGAGGTACGCCTCGACGATCAGGCTGGTCTGGAGGTTCGTCATTCGTGTCCATAATCGGCACCGGCTGCATTATTGGCAACCGCTGACGACATTAGGTGAACGAAACTTATGGTTACAAAAGTTGGCGGCCGGCGAATCCCGCTTCGACGTCGTGCCAGTACGCGATCGTCTCCTCGCCCTGGCGCCAGCAGAGATAGACCACCCGCCCGTTGCGCATCGATGGGAAGTCGAGCAGGCCGTTGTCGATACCCTTGAGCTCGACGCCGAGCGCATCCATCTGCCGGAAGGCGCGGTCGAGCTCGACGGCGGCGCTCTGAACGGCGGCCCGTCCCTCGGCGATGTCGCCGGCGCGATGGCCGTTGCCATCCGTGGAGTTCAGAACTTGCTCGAGCGCCACGCTGCGCTCTTCCAGCTCCTGCTTCCACTCCTGGATGTCGAGAAGGGCGCGTGCTGCCGCGGGTAACGTCGCCAGTGCTTCCTGGAGGCTGAAGAGTCGCTCTGACATACCCGGAGTCTACTGCTTGACGTCGATCATGACACGCGTCGGGTTCGAGAGGAGGGTGACCTTGAACCGCTGCTGCGATTTGACGCCGATTCCCCAGGTCAGGTGGGCTTCGAAGTCGCAGGTCTGGACGGACTTCAGGATCGCGTTTCCCGGGCCGGTGATCTGGCGCGCCTTGATTGTCGACTGACCGACGTCGGTGTGGGCCTGCGCCGTCGTGAAGGCGACCTGGAGGACGGCGGTACCGGGAAGCTGCTCGGTCTCGCCGGAGCCGCATTGCGCCGCCGCGGGGACGTATTTCACCTCGCCCGGCGGCAGGTTGTCGGCGAACTCGAAGACGATGCGGTCCCAGCCTCCCTGCTCCGGGTGGGCGCCGACGCGGACGTCCGTCAGGACACCGATCTTCGGCGCCGGGTCAGGGTTGGCCTTGATCGTCACCGGCACGGTATCGCCGGCGTTCTGCGGCGCGACCGTCCCATCGACGGGCGGGGCGCTGGTGCCAACGCTGGTTGGCGTGCTGACGGGACTGCCGCCGGGAGGAGGGGTGGCAGCGGCGGTCGGCGTGCGCGCCGCGGCAGTCTGCTGCGGCGTCGGCGTAGGGTCGACGTCCTCGCTGTCGCCGGAGCAGGCAACGAGGCTGAGGATCAGGAGAAGTGGGAGTGCGGGGAGGAGCTTCAGCATGGATCGAGTGTAGCCCGCCTACCACCGCGGAAAATCCGCCGAAGGTCTATCCCTGCGATATCAAATGGCCCGATGTCACCAGAATCGCCGACATACCATCAGCCAACCGCGTCTGGTTTTCAGTAGTTGAATCTCCCGGCGAGGACTACCATTGCGTTCCAACACGCTGGAGGGTGCAGAGATGGGCTCATACCTGGTCGTGGCGAATCAAACGGCGATAAGCGAAGAGTTGATCCAGGGACTCAAGGAGAGGGTGAAAGAAGACCCGGACGCGGAGTTCTTCCTGCTCGTCCCGGCGACGCCGAGCGAGCATCTGCTGACGCAGGAAGGTGGCAGCCCGCGCCAGATCGCGGCGCGACGGGCGGGCCGCGCGCTGACGACGCTGACCGATGCCGGACTGCCGATCGTCGGCGCCCAGGTCGGGGCTGCGACGCCGCGCGAGGCGATCGAGACGGAGATGCACCAGCGGCCCGGCGTCTACGACGGCATCGTGGTCTGTACGCTGCCGGAGGGCATCTCACGCTGGCTCGACGCCGACCTGCCGTATCGCCTGGAGCAGATCTTCCGGCGCCCTGTGACGCACATCGTCATGCAGATGCACCGGGGCGCGAGCTAGACCGTTCCCGCGGGAACCAGCTTCAGCGCAGGCTGGTCTCCTGCTCCGCGACGCGCTTCTGGACCGCGGTCACGCTGTCGGGGTTGAGCGAGATCGAGTCGATGCCGGCTTCGACCAGCCAGGCGGCAAAGTCCGGGTAATCGCTCGGTGCCTGGCCGCAAATGCCGACCTTGGCGCCCACCTGGTGAGCCCGCTTGATCAGATCGGCGATCATGCGCTTCACCGCATCGTTGCGCTCGTCGAAGAGATGGGTCAGCTCATGAGAATCGCGGTCGACGCCGAGGACGAGCTGCGTGAGGTCGTTCGAGCCGATCGAGAAGCCGTCGAAGCGCTGCGCAAATTCCTCGGCGAGGATCACGTTCGAGGGGATCTCGGCCATGACGTAGACCTCCAGCCCGTCTCTGCCGCGCACGAGGCCGTCCTCTGCCATTACTTCGAGCACGCGGTCGGCTTCTTCGAGGGTGCGGCAGAAGGGGATCATGACGACGAGGTTCGTCAGGCCCATCTCCTCGCGCACGCGGCGGATCGCGCGGCACTCGAGGCGAAAGCCGTCGCGGTAGCGCGGGTTGTAGTAGCGGGAGGCGCCGCGGAAGCCGAGCATCGGGTTCTCTTCGACGGGCTCGAACTGGCGGCCGCCGATCAGGTTCGCGTACTCGTTGGTCTTGAAGTCGCTCGTCCGCAGGATGACCTCTTCCGGGTAGCGTGACGCGGCGATCTTTGCGATGCCCCAGGCGAGGCGCTCGACGAAGTACTCGGCGCGGTCCTCGTAGCCGGCCGTGAGCGCGTCGATCTGGGCACGGGCGTTTTCGTCCCGCAGCGTGTCGTACTCGAGCAACGCCATCGGGTGGACCTTGATCGCGTTGCTAATGATGAACTCCATGCGCGCGAGGCCGATGCCGCGGGCAGGCAGGCGCCACCAGCGGAAGGCGGCGGCCGGGTCGGCGATGTTCATCATGATTTGCGTCCGTGTTTCCTGCACCGCTTCAGCGGCGAAGTCTTCCGCCTCGAAGCTCAACGTGCCCTTGTAGACGAAGCCCTTCTCGCCCTCAGCACAGGAGACGGTCAGTGCCTGGCCATCCGCGATGAGCTGCGTCGCGCTACCGGTGCCGACCACCGCCGGGATGCCCAGCTCACGGCTGACGATCGCGGCGTGCGAGGTGCGGCCGCCCTGGTTCGTGACGATTGCCGCCGCCTGCTTCATGATCGGCACCCAGTCCGGACTCGTCGTCTCGGCGACGAGGACGCAGCCCGGGACGAAGCGGCCGATGTCCTCGACGTTGGCGATGACGCAGGCGCGTCCTGTCGCGATCGCTTCGCCGATGCTGAGCCCGGTCACAATGCGCTCGCCCTGTTCCAGCAGCGTGTAGGTCTTCATCGACGCCGCCGTGCGCTTCGACTGCACCGTCTCCGGCCTCGCCTGGACGATGAAGAGCTCGCCGCTATCGGCGTCCTTTGCCCATTCGATGTCCATCGGCGTGCCGTAGTGGCGCTCGATCGCGACCGCCCAGCGTGCCAGCTGCAGCACCTCGGCATCGGACAGCACGAGGCTCGCGCGCTCGGCCTTGGAGGTCTCCACGGTGACGGTGCCTGCCCCGTTCTCGGCATAGACCACCTTCGACTCCTTGGCGCCTGGCACCTTCTCGATGATCGGCGTCAGGCCTCGGTCATCGAGCGGCGGCTTGAACACCGTGTAGGTGTCGGGAATGACGGCGCCCTGGACGATGCTCTCGCCCAGGCCCCAGGCAGCGCTGATCGAGACGACGTTGGGGAAGCCGCTCTCGGTGTCGAGCGTGAACATGACACCGGCGCCGGAGCGGTCCGAGTGGACCATTCGCTGCACGCCGACGGAAACATAGACCTTGAGGTGGTCGAAGCCCATCTCATCGCGGTAGGTGATCGCGCGGTCCGTAAACAGTGAGGCAAAGCAGCGGCGGCAGCTATCGATCAGCGCATCTTCGCCGACGACATTGAGATACGACTCGTGCTGACCCGCGAAGCTGACACCGGGCAGGTCTTCCGCTGTTGCACTGCTGCGTACTGCGACGTCGAGCTGGTCGCGGCCGGAGCGGCGGCAGAGCTCCTGATAGGCGGCGCGCACCTCCGTCGCGATGTCCTCGGGAAACTCGCCCTGCAGCAGCAGCCGGCGGAGCGCCTGTCCCGTCTGCTCAAGCGATGCGTCACCGCGTTCGAGCGCCGCGAGCTGCTCTGCGATTGCGTCGGTCAGGCCGTTGTGCTCGACAAAGCGGCGGTAGGCGGCGACGGTGACCGCGAACCCGGCCGGGACGCTGATGCCCGCTTCGGTGAGCCGGCTCACCATCTCGCCGAGGGAGGCGTTCTTGCCGCCAACCTCGGCGACGTCTTCGCTACCGGTGTCTTCGAACCAGCGAACGTACTTCGTGCTCATGGTCAACTCCCGGGAAAAAGGTCCTGCATCCAGCCTATGCACCGTCGGGCTATCCCCGTAGGGCTAAATGACCGCTTCGCAGGCGACAAACGGCTCTCAGAACATGGCAGCAGGGGTCTTCGCACGTCGCGAGTTCGGGCTATTTGGCCCGCCAGCCTTGTCCCATCGGCACTGACCCGACGGGGGCCGGCTGGCTAACCTCGATCATGATTGAGAGCCTCGGAGGAGGCCGCGGCCAGAGGCGGCGGCCAGAAGCGAAGGAAGATGACGATGCGCAGCTACGGTGATGTTTCCGATTTCATGAGCGGTGCGGACGCGGACCGCGTAAAGGTCCTGGTGCCGCTGGACGGCTCGCAGCACGCCGAGCTTGCCCTCGACTACCTCGATGCGCTCTCGCCGCTTGGAAGCCTCGACGTCCACCTGCTGGCGGTAGTCGACAATACCCACGACGAGCCCGCCGAGCATCTCGACACGCAGCGCACGCTGTTCGAGGCGTATCTGCATGAGCGTGCCGCGAGATTGCATGACGGCCTCGCTGAGTGCGAGACCCGGGTCGTCCAGGGAGCGCCCGCGGCAGCGATCATCGAGGAGGCCGACCGGATCGACGCCGCGCTGGTGATCATCAGCTCGCACAGCCGCGCCGGCATCCAGCGATGGCGTCTCGGGAGCGTCGCCGACAAGGTCGTGCGGGCGGTCAGCTGCGATACGCTCGTCATCGGCAGCGGCGTCGAGCACGCCGCGTCGAAAATCAGCAAGATCCTCCTGCCGCTCGATGGCTCCGACCTCGCCGAGGAGGCCGGCGCCACAGCTCGCCGTCTCGCCGACGCGTTCGGGGCAGAGTTGCACCTGGTTCGCGTTGTCTCACCCACGTCCCTGACCAGCACCGACGTCACCGGCATGGGATATGCCAGCGCCGAGCTCTACGAAGCGGTCATTGAGGGCGCGGAAGCCTATGTGAGCGAGGCGAGGGAGCACCTGGCGGCAACGCGGGCGGTGAGCATGATGGGAGCGCCCGCCGACAGCCTCCTGACCTACATCGACGAGCAGGGCATCGACCTCGTCGTCATGACGTCGCACGGCAGGAGCGGCGTCATGCGGTCCGCCCTTGGCAGCGTCACCGACCGCATGCTCGGAGGTCACGCCCCTGTCCTCGTCGTACGGAGCTGAGCCGCGCGAGGTGAGGTCGTCGCCGAGAGAGCTACTGCTGGGTTGAGCCGGTGAAGTTCCAGCCGCGGATCTTGAGGGCGGGGACGCGGCAGGCTGCGCCGGTCTCCATCGGCAGCAGGCGGGAATCGCGGCCGATCATCTCGACCTGGTTCATCGCCTCGAGATAGCTCTGGGTGAAACGGAGGCTGGCGAGTGGCTTCGTGATCCGGCCGTCCTCGATAAGGAAGGTGCCATCCCGGGTCATGCCCGTCATGACGACGGTCAGCGGGTGAACGTTGCGTGTATACCAGAAGCGTGAGACGAGGATGCCGCGCTTCGTGGCGCCGATCATCTCCGCTTTCGTCGCATCGCCCGTGTTCATGAAGAGGTTGCCGGGGATCGGCCCCATCGTGTTGCCGGCCGGGAGCGCGTGCCCGGTCGAGGGCACCTTCTCCATGTTGCCGTAGTAGCTGTCCCAAACGACGCCCTTCGCGGTGCCGTCGACGACGAAGTCGACCGCCTGCTTCGCAACACCCTCGTAGTCGAAGGGCATCGGGACGCCCTGGAGCGAGAGCCCGTCGTCCCAGATCGAGATGTTCTCGCCCATGACCCGTTCGCCGATTCGTCCCGACATGAAGCTGCGCTTGTCGACGTAGGCCTGGGCGCCGAGCGACAGGTAGGCGAAGTAGTCGAGGATATCGGCGACGGCGTCCTCCTCGAGGATCACGTCGTACTCGCCGGGCTCGATCTGCTGCGGGTCGGCGCCGCGCTGGGCCTTCTCGATCGCCTCGGCCGCCATCTGCGCGCCGTCGATTTCCGACGCGTCGAGTGTCATTCGCTGGCTCCAGCCGCTGGAGGTCTCGCCCATCACCACCGTGTTGATGTCGGCGGTCGTCAGACGGTGGTAGGCGCTGACGCCGAGGGAGTTGAGCACGGCGATCTCGCTTCGGCTGGTACGGAAGGCGCCGGCGGAGATCAGGCGCGCGGCCTCGGCGGCGCTGCAGATCTGGCCAACAACGAGGGCGCGGTCTTCCGGCGTGAACGCAGCAGTGGCGGCGCTCCACGCATCGACCGGCGTGATCTTCGACGGCCCGGGGAGGGATACGAAGTCCTCGTTCTCGGCCTGCAGCTTTGCGATCGCGACGGCACGCTGGGCGGCAGCTTTCAGGCCCTCGTCCGTCGTGACGTCGGTGGAGGCGACGCCGATCTTCTTGCCGAGCACCGCGCGCACGGTGACGCTGAGGCTGGTCTCTTCGACGTTCTGATGGATGTAGTTGTTGGCGAAGCGCGTCAGCGACGACGTGCCGTTCTGAAGGACGACCTCGGCCTGGTCGGCATCTACCGCCTCCAGGACCATTCGGCCGATGCGGGCCACCTCTCGTTCGCCGCGCAGGTCCATTTAGTCGTCGTCCGGCAGCGTCTCGTCGTGCGAGGCGTCGCTGTGGCCAAGGCTGCGGCCGGGAGCGACGCGGTCACGCACGAGCTGCTTCAGCTCCGAGAGCTCGGGAAAGCGCCGCTGCTCTTTTCGGTTCCAGATCTCCTCGTCGTCGAGCCGGACGTTGAAGACGCCGCCCTTGCCTGGGACCAGCGCAACCTCCTTGAGGTCTTCGACGAAGGTCGTCAGCAGCTCCTGCGCAGTCCACGACGCGCGGTTCAGCCAGCGGCACTGAGTGCAGTATTCGATCTCGAGACGCGGCGAGCGCTGCATGGGGCCAGTGTACCTAATCGGCCGCAGAGGCGGCAGCGGGCTCCGGGCGCTCCTTCAGCGCCCTGATGCGGGCAGGAGGCTTCGGCGGCGTCGCCAGCAGGAAGAAGACGGAGGCCAGCGCGGCGAGCACGGCAAGCACGGTGAAGCCGGTCTCGTAGCTGCCGGTGCGGTCGGCGAGGATGCCGGCGATCAGGGGTCCTGAGAGGTTGCCGATGGTCGTGATCATCGACGAGAAGCCCATGATCATGCCGAAGGACTTGCGCCCAAAGTAGTCGGCCCGCAGCGCCTGCATCAGCGGCCCGCGCAGGCCCCAGGCCGTGCCATGCAGGACCGAGAAGCCGATGACCATCGGCAGCGCGGCGGCGTAGGCGACCATGAGCAGGCCGACGCAGTGGGCGACCATGCAGGCCATCGAGATGTAGCGCTTGTTGTAGCGGTCGCCAACCGCGGCGCCGATCAACAGGCCGATGACCTGGAACGCGGTCATGAAGGTGATCGCCAGCGATGCCTCCGCAAGCGAATACCCCAGGCTCTCGTTGAGGTGCGAGATCACATGGACGTTGACGGCAGCAACGACGAGCAGCGCAGAGCCGTGGCCGAGGGAGATCAGCCAGAACGCCGGTGTGCTCAGCGCCTCCTTCGCGGTGAAGTCGTACTGGTCCTCGGAGGTGCCCGCTTGACCTTCGCTCAGCGCAGCAGAAGGAGCCGCCGGCGCGACACCATCGCGGTGCTCGCCCCAGGGTTCCGGGCGGTGGCGGATCATCGATGTGAGCGGCAGCCCGATGACGAGCGAAATAACGCCGGACGCAAACGCGGTGTTGCGCCAGCCGAACTGGTCGAGGCAGAGCGCGATCAGCGGCACGAGGAGGCCGCCCGTCGCGAAGCCGAGCGAGACGGTAGATAGCGCGCGGGCCCGCTTCTTCTCGAACCAGTTGACGACTGTCACCGTGATCGGGAAGAAGCCGAAGAGGCTCGCCCCGATCGCGATCGTGACGAAGCTCAGGTAGAAGGTGAAGAGCGAGTTGACCTGGCTGAAGGCCATAAGGCCGATGCTGAACAGGCAGACGCCAATCTGCATGTTGACCTTGGGACCAAAGCGGTCGACGACCCAGCCCTGTAGCGGGCCCAGCAGGCCGTTCTCTATCTGCTGCAGTGAGTAGGCGCCAGAGAGGGCGGTCTTGCTCCAGCCGAACTGATCGCGGAAGACGACAACGTACGCGGCATACGAACGCTGGATGAACAGCGCCGTGAGCATTTGGAGAAGGAAGCCGATGCCGACCAGACGCCAGCCGTAGAAGACCTTGCCAAGCCGGCCTAACAATCCTGCCTCCCCAGCTTACGGAAACGCGACGAACTCCTCGCCGCCCCCGAGTGTAGCAGGTACGCGTCCTATGGATTTGCCACGGGCTCGACGGGCTTGTACTTGCGGATCGCCGAGGTGAAACCTACGATGAACGCGCTAACTCACCGATCATGTCTGCGCAGAGACGAGCACTGATCACCGGGATGGCGGGACCTTCGATACAAGCGGCAGGTTTCGCCTGGGAGACTGTGCACCTCCTCACCAGCCATACCGCGTTCAACGTCAACGCCCGGCACCTTGCCTTTGAGCCAGCGGTCCTCGTCATCGTCGTGGGCTTCCTCGTCTCACTCATCTGCGTTCCTGCTGCTCTCGAAATTGCCCGAGCCTCCGAGGCAGAGCTCAAGCTGCCCCATCTGGGCGCCGAGGAAGACGCGCAGCCACGAGGCCGCCGCGCCGCGAGGGGGTGGTCGCGATGAGTGGGGTTGTCCTCCACCCGGTCTTGCTCCATGCGATCGCGAACTACTGGTTCGTCCCGGCGCCACCCGAATCCCATCACCTGTTCGGCGCCGGTTTTTTATTTGTGGGGGTTGTGCTGCTCATCGAGCCGCTCGCGGGCGAGGTCTGGTACCGCAACAAGCTACGGGCCTCGATCTGGCCGGGGCTGGCGATCTTCATGGGCTGGGGGCTGCTTGTCGTCGCGATGCTTGACTCGAAGGGCCGCGTCATCCATGCCTCAGTCGGGATCCTGGTTATGGCGGCAGGCTGGATGGAGCTGCGTTACCGTTTTGGCGAGGTATCCCGGTCCGCAGCCGACTTCATCGTCGTCCCGGCGCTCCTCGCTGCAGCGTTCGAGATGGGCGTCATCCACGCCCGCGGCGTCATGGTGACGGCGGTCGGCCACGTGTTCCTCGGCGCGATTACGGCAGCAATGGCGGCGACGCGTGTCTACCAGGCGCGCGACCAGCTATCGTTCGCCAAGGCAGAAATCATGGGCGGGCTGGTGACGACACTGGGACTGGTGCTGCTAATCTTTCAGCCCTGACAGAAGGCTGAGCAGTGAGTCCGCGCCTACTTTGCTCTGACGGTTTTCGTCTCAACGTGGGGCTTGATGTGCTTCTGGCGCGTGACCTCGACGACCTTGCCGCACTTCGGGCAGACCGCGGTCTTCACTGCCGCGTAGACTTTCTCGCTGGAACCGGCACACCAGATGCTCACGCAAGCGCTCCTGTAGCTTTCAGTCGATTTCCTCATCATTGTACGGGTTGGCGCAGTTGTAACGAAGAGCGCGTAGTCCGATAAGCAGATAGAACGTGTTCGCCTTGCGACTACGGAAGCGGCAATTCTATACTGCGGTGTGATGGGATCCCCGTCACCTGTGGTGGATAGCCATGGTTGATGGCGGGGCAAGCCATCAGGAGCACTGACATTGGCTTACAAGATTATTGAGACCTGCATCGGCTGCACCGCCTGTACAAAGCGCTGCCCTACCGAGGCAATCACCGGTTCTCGAAACAACATCCATCAGATCGACCCTGACCTCTGCATCGACTGCGGCGCCTGCGGTGTCGTCTGTCCGCCGGAGGCGATCCTCGACGAGCAGGGCGACGTCAGCCGCACATTCCCGCGTAAGGAATGGCCGAAGGCGAACGTCATCGAGGACAACTGCATCGGCTCCGGCTGTGAGCTGTGCATCTCCGTCTGTCCGTTTGACGCGCTGGAGCTTGACGTCTCCGGCGAGAAGGTCGGCGACTTCTTCGGCATCGCCAGCGTCATCGAGCGGCGCTGCACCGGCTGCCGCCTCTGCGAGCAGTCATGCGGCTGGAGCGCCATCTACATCGACCCGCCGCGGGAGATGCAGAAGAAGCGCGTGTGGCCCTTCGAGGAGATCGAAATCGAAGGCGAAGCGGCCGCCGCCGAAGCCTAGAGACCTCAAGCAACCGCAAAGAGCCCCGGAATCTCGGGGCTCTTTCTTTTTGACCGCCGCCTTGCCACCGCTGTCCTTGCCTGGCAGCAAGGAAGCAGCCGTTCGAGGCATCTCGGGGTACGAGCGATCTGGCCTCGCTCAATGAGCCAGCCGTCACTGTTCCTTGCCCGCTTGCCCGCTTGCCCGCTTGCAGCGCCGTCTCGCCCACAGCCGGCTCATCGCCTAGAGTGCGAGCATGACCACGACAATCAAGGTGAAGCGCCTGAAGCCCTCCGCCCGCCTGCCGTTCCGCGCGTCTGAAGGCGCCACGGGACTCGACCTCTACGCCTGCCTCGAAGCCCCCGTGGTGCTCGGGCCGGACCCGACACTCGTGCCCACTGGCATCGCGCTGGAGACGCCGCTCGGCCTCGACGTCCAGATCCGCACCCGCTCCGGGCTCGCACGGCAAGGCGTCAACGTGATCCTTGGGACGATCGATGCCGACTACCGCGGCGAGCTGCTCGTTTCGATGCACACATTCGGGACGCGCGAGTCCTACGAGATACGAGACGGGGACAGGATTGCCCAGCTTGTCATAACGCGCTTCGAGGCTGTCGATCTCGTCGAAGCGGCGGAGCTTGGAGACTCAGAGCGGGGAAGCGGCGGCCACGGTTCGACGGGACGTTAGGAGGCGGGTCCTCAGTAGTTTCAACCTCGCGAACTACTGAGGGGCTTGAGCGTTAGGACTCTGAGGTACGAATCAGCATCACCGGGACGGTCGAGCTGCGGACCAGCTCATCCGCCACGCTGCCGTGGAGCAAGCGCCCGAGACCGGTGCGGGCATGCGTTGCCATCACGATCAGTGACGACCTGAGCTCCTTCGCCTGGTTCTCAATCACCCACTCGGGGTCACCTTCGACCATCTGAGTCTCGACGTCGAGGCCGCTGCCGTCGAAGGTCTCGGCGATGCGCCGCAGATACTCACGCGCCGCGCCTGCCTCAGACTCGTGCAGGTTGCGGGCGACGTCGGTGGTTACCTCCGGGGCCGTCACCGCGGTGGGCTCAGCCGCGACATCGCGCAGGGCTTCCTGCGAGGTGTGGATCGCGCGCAGCAGCGTGATGTGGGAGCCAAACTTCGTCGCGATCTCCCGCGCGTAGGGCAGTGCTTGCTCGG
>JBFWZE010000100.1:3790-13578 GCA_050185685.1 Dehalococcoidia bacterium | reverse complement strand
GCTACTTATGTCGCTCATTTGTGCCAATGGCATTGCAGTTCGCGGCACCCTTCCCATGCCCGCGTCCATCCGGCACACTGACGCCACTGGAGGTGCCAATGGCCGACTTTGCTCACCCTGAGATGCTGATCGAGACCGAAGAGCTCGCAGCCCGCCTCAACGACCCGAAGCTCCGTCTCATCGACAACGACGTCTTCCCGATGTACCAGCGCGCCCACATCCCCGGCGCTGTCGGCAATCGCGGTGACCACTACTTCAAAGGCGACAACGACAAGCGCTTCATCGCGCCGCCGGAGGAGTTCGCCGCGATGATGTCAGCCCTCGGCATCGGCGACGACACCGAGGTCGTCGGCTACGACGCCTCAGGCTCGCTTTACGCGACACGCCTCTGGTGGTCGCTCATGTATTACGGCCACGCCGGCGCCCGCATCCTCAACGGCGGCTGGAACAAATGGCTCGCCGAGGGCCGTCCCGTTACGATGGAAGAGCCGAAGATCGTCCCGACGACCTTCACGCCGCGTGAGACGAACGAATCGATCTACGCCAGCGCCGACTACATCAAAGCGAACCTCAGCCGCCCCGACTTCCTCGTGCTCGACGTCCGCTCCGACGGCGAGTGGGAGGGCACGACGAGCCGTGGCAACAAGCGCGTCGGTCACATCCCCGGCGCCGTCCACCTCGAATGGCTGAACAACGTGCAGGCAGATCTTTCGACCCGCACGCAGAAGTCTCCCGACGAGTTGCTGGCGATGTTCGAGGCGATCGGTGTGACGCCGGACAAAGAGATCGTCACGATGTGCCAGGGCGGCATCCGCGCCTCGCAGTCGATGGCGACGCTGCACATGCTCGGCTTTGACCGCGTGCGCAACTACGACGGCTCTGCGCTCGACTGGTCGAACCGCGAAGACACGCCGCTCGAGTAGCAGCGAGATACGGGCAGCGAGCTACGAGCCGGCAAGCACTTGTCACGTCGGCGGACCTCCGTGCTTCCACGCTCGAAGCTCGAAGCTTGAAGCTTGAAGCTCGTGACTCAAAGGCGGAAGTTGGTATACTGGATTGCGCACCGGGCCTGTAGCTCATTTGGGAGAGCGCTGCGTTCGCATCGCAGAGGTAAGGGGTTCGAATCCCCTCAGGTCCACCAGAAACCGCACCTCAGTCCTTCGCCACAGCCCTGAAGGGGAAGGACGAAACGCAGGAGTGTAGCTCAGTTGGTAGAGCAGCGGCCTCCAAATCCGCCGGTCGGGGGTTCGAGTCCCTCCACTCCTGCCAGAAATTGAATGAAGAGAGCCCCTCAATCGAGGGGCTCTCTGGCTTTTTGCTGCTCCGTTCGTCTTTCTGATGCACTGGAAGCCATGGGCCGCTCCCGGCTGCGGCTGAATAAGATGCTGGATGTGGCGCCTGGTGGTAGCATCGCAGCCACCGTTCTGGGCCTCGATCCGCGTTATCGACATTCAGAGGAGAAAAAGGCGTGGCATCCAATCTCGAGGTGATCGAAGCGTTTCACAAGGCGATGGAGGAGTTCTGGCAGTCGGGCGATGACGCGTCCCTGGCTGCAATGTTCGATCCTGCCTGTGTTATCAGTGTGCCCGGCATGCCCGATACCCTCGACGGATTGCGCATGGTGCTGCCGGCGTTCCGACAGGCATTCAGTGACGTCGCGTTCCGCATCGGTGAAACCGTCTCCGAGGGCGACATGATTGCCTACCGCATGACGTTTTCCGGGACGCACTCGGGCGACTTCATGGGGCTCCCGGCGACCGGCAAGCAGATCACGATGTCCGAGACGCACGTCGAGCGGATCCGTGACGGTAAGATCGTTTTGCACAGCGGGGATACCAACATGCTGGGGTTGATGCAACAGGTGGGCGCAATCCCCAGCTGACCGCACCTTGCTGTTTGGGGTGTCGCTTCGAAAGCCGACGCCTGCGGTTGGCAGCGTTTCTCAACAGTCGAAGACGGCGGTATTTCTCCTATCGTGTCGTCCCACTGGCGAGACGTGCCTGCTCCGAAGCTGGCTGTCTGTGACCGGTCGCGTTCAGTGGGGCCCTACTATTGAGAGAATCCTTGAGCAGAACCAGGAGTCCAATGTGAGCTCGCAAGAACTGCGCCACAGCCGGTTTCACGCGCCGCATGCCCATCTCGCGTCGCCGTTCGGTAGCGACCGCTTTGGGCTGCTGGCGGAGGACTTCGCGCGATTCTTCGGGACGCCGCGGTTCATCATCGGTCAGACGGTGCTCGTCATAATCTGGATTGCGATAAACGTGCTCGCTGTGACCCTGAGATGGGACCCGTACCCGTTCATCCTCCTCAACCTCGCGTTCAGTACGCAGGCCGCGTACGCCGCGCCGCTGATCTTGCTCGCGCAAACGCGCCAGGCGGACCGCGACAAGGCGTACTCCGAGGCGGACATCAAGCATCGTGAGGAGATCTCCGACCAGCTCTATAGCCTGCTCAAGCAGAACACCGATCTCACCCGGGAGGTCGCAGAGCTTTCACGGCGCCTTCATGAGCTGACCGCAGATATTCACCGTACCGTCGTGAAGCCCTGAGCTTCACAGCGACGGACAGAGGCGTCAGCAACACACTCTTTACAGACGCTTAGTTCAGCAATCGCAACTGCGGTTTTGCCACATGGCACCCTCGAATGAGGGGGAAGCCACGCACGATGAAACTGCTTCTTGCTTCACTGACCTTGACACTGACGCTCGCGGCCGCCGGCTGCACGTCGTTCACCGATGCTGATACGGCCACCGAAACCTCGGACCCCGCGCCCACCGCCTCACGCCCACGTGCGACGGCAACGCCCGGCTCGACGACCACCGTCTCGACGCGCTGCGGTGGCTCGCTGGAGGGCTGCTTCACCTACAACGAGATGGACGACTACCTCGACGCTATCACGCCGATGGTTGCCGGCTTCTTCCAGACCGCCTACCCGAAGGTGCCGCAGCCGCGAAACCTGGTCTTTGTGCCTCGCGGTCAGGGCGTCCGCTCCGCCTGCGGCGTCTCGAACAGCCAGGCGTATGAGTACTGTGCCGGCGACCAGTCGATTTATATCGGCCAAGACCTGCTCTGGACGTTCTACCGCCAGGCCGGCGACGCAGCGCCCGCCATCGGCCTCGCGCACGAGTGGGCCCACCACCTCCAGTTCATGCTCGACCTGCCGGCGTTCGGCGTTGCGTCCCAGAGCGTCAAGGTCGAGAACCAGGCAGACTGCATCGCCGGCGCCTGGGCGAAGTACGCTGACGTGCAGGGCTGGCTCGAGGAAGAGGACGACCTCAAAGACGCGACAGGGCTGCTGCAGGCGATAGGCTCGGCGGAGGGTCCTGGCCGCGACCACGGCACGTCGGCAGAGCGGTTGAAGGCCTTCCAGGCGGCGTTCAAGGGTGGCATCGCCGCCTGTAACAGCTACTTCCCGGGCTCACCGATCAGCTGAAGTTCGAGGCGAATGCCGAACGGCCGGCGCTCTCGCGCTACGCCGTCTGCGGAGCCAGCATCCGGTGGATGTCGACCTCGCCAAAGACCGGCGGCGCGTCCATCGGGTTGCCGAAGATCTTCAGCCGTCCGGCAGCGAGTCGCTCCTGAATGACGGCCGGGTCCGCCGCGGCAGCATCGGGGTCGCGGGCAACCGGCAGCGCGTCCTGGTAGTCGCTCACGATCCGGAAGTCGGCTGTCTCGATGGGATGATCACCCACCTCGACCTTCTTGTCGGCCACACGAACGTAGAAGCCGATTGTCTCGGCGCCCGGACGGAGTAGATGCTTCGGCGGGTTCGTGAACTCTTCGCACGGTGTGTAGTCGATGCCGTTGAGGTCTTTCTCGGCCAGCGCGCTGGTGATGACCTTCTGTGCCGTGGCTATCCACTCCGGGCTCATGAATTCCAGCTTCTGCATTTCGTCACTCCCTGCTCCCGATCGCACAGCGGTCGGGCTATCTCCGGTGTGAACGCGGGGCCTGAACCGCTTTCATGCGCGGCTCGAGATGGGCTGTCGCAGAGGAATGGCACGTTGGTGCGAGCGGGTGTTAGAGCGGCGAGTTCGACGGATGTGGGACGGCCGCTTGGAAGCCTATTTGCCGCTGAAGCCACCGGCGTGGGGCGGGTCGGTCTCAATCTGCTCCATCGAATAGATCAGGACGTCGGTGCTGCGAAATGCGGCGACAACAACGCCGCGGCTATCGAGGAAATGCGTCTCTTCCCCCTCGGTGTGCACGGTCACGGCCGCGGGGATTTCAACTCTGGCTCCGGTAACAGCGAGATATACGAACAATCAGCAGGCCCTTCCAGCAGGAATCATCGTCTGCGTTGGCTTTATGTAAGTCAAGCGAAGTTGGACTGCGTATTTTGTCGTACTGCGAGATAGCTGCAAGATGTACTGAGTGTTTCCTGCCCGGCAGCGCGCTATGGTCAGGACGCACAGTCCCTGGGCGCCGAATGATCTGAAGCAGAAGGTATCGTGGCTCGTATCCTCGTTGTCGATGAATCCGCCGCGATGCGCCGCCTGCTTCGCCTGATGCTCAAAGGTCATGACGTGGTCGAAGCGCGGTTCGGCGTTGAAGGCCTCGGCGAGATCGCCCGAGGCCCGATCGACCTGATCATCTGCGACGTCGGTCTGACGGACATGGACGCCAACGAGTTCCACCGCCGTCTCATGAGCGAGGCCTACTTCGGCAAGGTGCTGTTCCTTGCTGCCCAGCTCGACGCGATGCCCCGCGATCGCTTTGGCTCTCGGCTGCCGGTCCTCTACAAGCCGGTCGATGCGGAGGTGCTCTTCGCGAAGGTGAAGTCGCTCCTTGCGACGGACGCGCCGTCCTGGGACGTGAAATAGGGCAAACACCGGACAGATTGCCGCTGATTACGGGCCGATGCTAGAATAGGCATCGCCGAACTGGAGTTCATTCTCGATGAGGCGTGGTGCCGCCGAGGTGGTGGAATAGGTAGACACGCGGTCTTGAGGGGGCCGTGCCTTCGGGTGTAAGGGTTCAAATCCCTTCCTCGGCACCAATCCGGCGACGTGGCCAAGTGGCAAGGCAGAGGTCTGCAAAACCTCCATCGGCGGTTCGAATCCGCCCGTCGCCTCCAAGCACAGCAAGACGAAAGCGGCCCATTACGGGCCGCTTTTGTGTTTGCCAAACGCCGCCGCGAATAGGCGGTGTCGGCAGCGAGCGACGGCCGTGAACCTCGGGAACGCGCGTCCAGAACAGGCAGCAGTTCGCCGACTGGTTCATCGGATTGCGGCCGCTCTCGCTACGGTTCCAATGTTTCCATCCCTGACGCCCTTTATCACCATCCTGAACGGAGTGAAGGATCTCCTCTCGGCCAGGCAGCCTCGATCGCTGGGATGGCCGATGTCGCGCGGGCTCTGTGGGAGGTCGGTGAGGAGAAGGGCCGGCAGCAGTCGCTGCTCTATGAAACCATGCTGGCGAGCCGCTTCGGTTCTTAACGGGCATCGCTTCACGTCGAGTCCCGTCTGGCCTCTTGGGCCGCAGCCTACCTCAGAAGCCCGCCGTCGCCGGTGTTCGGTGGCTGGATGATGCCGAGGGCGCGCTGCATCACGATCGGTCCAATGCTCGTGTCCGCGCCCTGCACGTAGAGGGTGCTGCTCGAAGTCGACGACTCGCCTGCAGCGGGCGTCGTGCTCTTCTGGAAGAGGGGTTGTCCGCCCTGGAGGTACTGCAGCGGCGGCGGCTCCGGCCCCAGAAGCGGGCTGCGAGGTACCGGCGTAGCAGTTGGCGCGGGCGCTGAAGGCTGTGAGGGTGCGGGCTGTGCCGGCTCCTCGGTGGGTACAGGCGTCTCGGGCTGCGGCGTCGCGGTTGGTGTGGCCGCGCCGGGACGAACGACCGGCGTCGTGTCGTAGGGCTGGGGGTTTCGCTCACAGGCGATGCCGTTTCCGTCCGGGTCGAGGCCCTCGGGGTCGGTCGGGTCGGCGCGGAGCCGGGCCTGGGCTTCTCGCTGCGTAAGGTAGTCCTGGCAGCCGGCCGCGACCGCGAGCGATGGTGCCAGGAAGAAGCCGGCGAAGACCGAGGCGAGCAGGAAGATCGAAGAGTAACGCCGCAAGGACGGCACCTCCATAAAGGGGCGGGTGGAACGGCGCATCTTCGAATCTAGTCAGTGGGGCGAGGCCCAGTCAACCGAACTTTCCTGCCCCTGTCGCAATACTGACAAATATGTCGAGTATCGAATGACTCATAGGCTAAATCTAACGTTGACGTGAAGGGTGAGATCGGTATACCGTTTTCGCGCCGGAGCATTTCGTCTAACAGTTTGCTCAGACTGCTCGAGGCTAGAAGGTCCGCGCTCCATGGCTGCAACCGGCACTCCTTCGGAAAAGCGTCAGGGTATGCGCCTGCCTCAGACCTTCAGCGCGTTTCGAATCGCGGCCTTCCGCTACCTCTGGGTCAGCTCCGTCCTCACGACGACGGCGATGCAGGTGCAGATGTTCGCCCGCGGCCTCCTGGCGTACGAGCTGGGTGGAAGCGCCGCATCAATCGGCCTCGTGACCCTCGGCCAGGCGATCCCGCAGCTCATGTTCTCGATGCTGGGCGGTACCTTCGCCGACCGCATCGACCGCCGCATGATGATGGTCTGGGTCCAGGCCTTCAAATCGGTCATCGCGGTCCTAATCACCCTCATGGTCCTGGCGGATGTCATGACCGTCACCTACCTCTTCGCCTTCGGCCTCGTGCAGGGCGTGATCATCTCGTTCGGCGGGCCGGCGCGGCAGGCCTTTGTGCCCGAGGTCGTCGGCAAGAAAGAGCTCATGAACGCGATGGCGCTGAGCAACGCAGCGATGAACCTCAGCCGCATCGGCGCGCCCAGTCTCGCAGCCGCGATCGTCGCGATCTCCTGGGCCGACATCGCCGGCATTTACGTCTTCCAGATGCTCCTCGACGTCGTGGCGCTCGGCCTCCTCTTCTTCCTCCCGGCGATGGCGAAGGGCCAGATGAAGGCCGCCGACCGCGACCCGGAGGACGCCCAGGTCCGCCGCCAGCGCAAGCCCACGAGCGCGAGGGTGATTCTCGCCGAGATCCGCGAGGGCTTTCGCTATATTTTCGCCAGCCCCATCCTCCTGACCCTCGCCGGCATCGGTCTCGTGCCGACACTGCTGGGGCAGTCGCATCAGCAGATGCTGCCCGTCTTCGCGAAGGACGTCTTCGGCGATGGCATCGATCGCAACGCCGGCGCCCTTGGCTTCATGGGCACGATGAGCGGCGTCGGTGCCCTTGTCGGGTCGCTCCTGGTCGCGTCGATGGCCGAGTACAAGCGGCGAACGCTGCTGCAGCTGGGCTCCGGCCTCGGCTACGGGCTCTTTCTCGCGGCGTTCGCGGTGCAGAACAACTTCACCGCCGCCGTGATCATGCTTGTGGGCGTCGGATTCTCGTCCGCATTCCTGCAATCGCTGAACAGCACGATGCTGATGACGGTGTCCGACCCGGCGTATCACGGCCGTGTCATGAGCGTGAACATGCTCACGTTCTCGCTGACGTCGGTCGGCGTCTTCGTAATGGGCTACGTCATCGACTACATTGGCGGCTGGACGATCGGCTCACTGACCATCGGGCCGGTGCAGGTAGCCTACTTCGTCTCGGGTCTGCTCATCGCCGCATTCATCCTGGCGACCACCGTGTTCAACCCCAGCTACCGCCGTCTCGAGCAGAGCGACCTGCGCCGCTACTCCGAGTCATCGACGAACCGCGAGCAGGTGGCCGTCGGCGGCGACTGACGGTCCTCCAATCGGGCAATCTGACGAGAGGTCAGTGCCGTCGGGTTGCTGGCGTATCTCTCGTTGCGAGCCATTGCCCGGAGGCAGGGCGAAGCAACCTTTCGCGGTCTCGTCGCGGCCGATATGAGCCGCGCCCTCTCCCTCGCTTCGCATCTCCCAGGTACAGAAGGAAACGCGCGATCTGGGTGGTTGCAGCACCATCCTTGGAAGGAAGTGCAACGGCCGCTGGTCTGCTACGGACCACGGTGTAGCCCGCCCTTTCAAGGGCGGGTCCCGGCGCTAGATCATGTCCTCTTCGTCGGCGAGGACGAGGTGCGTTTCGCCGAACTGGTCGGCGGCGGCAAGGTCCCAGTCGGCTGCTGACTCTGCGGGCCGCAGTCGAAGGCCCCATTCGCCGCCGTAGACGAGGAACGCGGAGCCCGAGCCGGAGTCTTCGACGCTCACGGCGTACGCATCGATCGGGCCGCCCTCACTCCAGCCGGTGACGGCGTAGAGGACGCCGTCGGGTTCGCCCTCGTAGATGCGTACCTTCGTGATGCGCCGGGGGTCGGTGAGGTTCTTGTAGACGAGCTGCGCCGACATCGGGCAGTTGTCGTTGGCGTCGACTCGGATCTCGGTGTAGTCCATGCCCTCAGCTTAGCGCGGCAGGGGTGTTACAACGAGCAGGTACGAACCCGTGTTCCGGAATATCACTTGACCGATATATCACAGGACTTCTATCGTGACGGGGTGCCGCGCCTACGCAGTCATTCATCACGCGTCCGGGTTCCTCGGACCCTGAGCCTCTTCCTGCTGGTTGCTCTGCCTGCAATCTCGATCGCCGCGACCTGCGGTGACACCGAGGTCGTCGACCCGAAGTACGGCGGCCCTACGATGACAGCCGTCCCGGGCAGTGCCGCGAATCCGGCAGCGGCCGGCGGTTCCGACTCCTCGCGACTGGCATCGGCGAATGGCTCACCCGTAGCGACCCTCAGCGCAAGCAGCGGCGGTGCGGCCCCGGCCAACGCTGCCGGTGGTATTCCCGCAGCGGCCGAAGCGGCGACGAGCACCCCTGTGCCGCCACCGCCGGCGCCGACGAACACCCCCGTCCCGCCAGCGCCGCCAACGAACACTCCCGTACCGGCGCGTGCACCCACGGCGACCGCAGTGCCGCCTCCGCCACCAGCGCCTGCCGCGAACCTGCCGAACTCAGACCCGGCGAACATCGCCGCGGCTCAGGCCCTGGGCCGGATTAACACCTACCGGCAGGAGCTGGGCTTCGAGCCTTTGCGCGGCGATGCGGCGCTCAACGCCGAAGCGCAGGCCTACGCGAAGCTCATGGGCGACACGAATACCTTCGGCCACAACGGCCCCGACGGTTCGACCGCGATCAGCCGCGTCGCCTCATCAGGCTACGCCGGCGCGATGTGCGGCGAGGCGATTGCCGCGGGTCAGGCGAACGCCGGCGCCGCCTTTTCGACCTGGCGCTCGAGCCCGGAGCACAACGCGATCATGCTGTCAGCCAATGCAGAGGCAGTCGGCGTCGGCTACTACATGGCGCCGAACTCGACCTACAAGCACTACTGGGTGCTGGTCACTGGCAAAGCCGCCGCGTTCTGCGCCGGCTAACGCACTTCCCCGTTCGACTGATTAGTTAAGCGTCACGTCTCTGCTGCCGAATCGCCAGGTCGCTGCGGCCAGGAAGATGGCAGTGTAGGCGGCAAGAATGCCGGCGCCGAGCCACGCATTGGGCAGGCTGGGGTCCGGCGCAATCGCGTTCGTCTCAAGCACAGCCTTGATGTTCTCGTAGATCAGGACGTTCTCCGGGAACCAGCTGAAGGCGCCGGCGCTCCGAAACAGCGGCATCAGGAGAACCTCGGCGTAAAACGCAACAACAACCACGACGATACCGGCGGCCGTTGTTCGCGACCAGAGCGCCACGAGGAAGCTCAGGCTCGCGTAGGGGAGGAGAACGATGAGCATCCGAAGCGGTGCCACGCCGGCCCGCTCGAGGAAGGCATCGCCGAGATCCCACTCCAGGCCTCCGAAGGCGGTGACCAGCAGACTCCCGATTGCCACACCAAACGCGCC
>JBFWZE010000100.1:0-3690 GCA_050185685.1 Dehalococcoidia bacterium | reverse complement strand
GCACGTCCCGGACGCCCGCGGTTTGTCGCAGCACGACCGCAGCCTGCTCCGGATTGCTGACTTCGACCTCGAGGTAAGCATTGCGCTTGAGGAACTCGGCGACCGGTCCGGCAGCGAGCAGCCTGCCGCGCTGCATAATCGCCACTCGGTGGCAGACCTGCTCGACCTCGTGGAGGAGATGGCTGGCGAGAATGACGCTGCGGCCCTCCTCGGCAAGGCGCGGGATGAGCGCCCGAATTTCTTGCTGACCTGCCGGGTCGAGCCCATTGGTCGGTTCATCGAGGATTACCAGGCGAGGGTCGTTGAGCAGCGTCGACGCGATGCCGAGACGCTGCTTCATGCCCAGCGAGTAGGTGTGAAACTTCCGTCCCGCGGCGTCCGTGAGCCCGACGAGCGCCAGCAGGTCTTCGATTCGGCTTGCGGGCACGCTTCCGGTCGCGAGGGCAAGAGCCCGGAGGTTATCGCGGCCGCTGAGGAACGGATAGAAGGCGGGCGACTCGATGATCGCGCCGATCCGCTGAAGCGGGAGACCGCGGTGGTCGACAGTGCCGGATGTCGGCTCGAGCAGCCCGACGATCATGCCCACAGTGGTGCTCTTCCCGGAGCCGTTCGGACCCAGGAGGCCGAGGACCTCGCCGGCGAACACCTCCAGATTGAGACTGTCGACGGCGAGGACGTCATGAAAGCGCTTCGTTAGTCCCACCGTACGCAGCACGACTGACGCCTCGGACTGGCGGTCCGTTGTTCGAGGGGCGTCGTTCTCGCTCATCCCTCTAAGCATAGACGCGGCAGCCCGCCAGAGGTCATTGCCATACGGCCCCTTATCGTCCCGTGGACAACCCTAGCTCAGCGCACAGTGCTGGACGGCCTCGGGATAAGACCGGTTTGGTTCCTCTAGCTCAGCTGCGCCGCCAGGGCGTGGATCTCCTCCGGCGTGCAGGCGCCCGGCGTCTGCTTGAGCCGCGCGACGCGGTTGGCGCTGCGGCGGACCGCCTCGTTGTACGGCGTCGGCACACCGTGGATGCGGCCCAGGAGGACGATTTCGCCGTTGAGGTAGTCGGCCTCGATGCTGCCGGTGCCGCGCATGACGCTCTGCCAGCCGGAGCTGCCGCCGCCCGACGGGGGCGCGTAGGTCGTCCGCTCGATGAAGACGTCTGACGGCGTCACCGGCAGCTGCGCCTTTTCGAAGACGGCGCGTGCCTCGGCTTCGAGCTTGGCGCGGATGTCAGACGTGTCGACGTCCATCCCGCAGGCGCCCTGCAGCCCATTCGCGAGGTTGCGGATCAGCTTGGCGTTCTTCCAGGGACGGATGTCCTCCATCGGCTGGCACTTCAGCTTCGACCCCTCGAGGTCGGCGGCGACCTGCTCGAGCGTCGCGTCCATCCCGGACGGGTAACGGCCCGCGTCGAGGACGCCCGCGAACGGACTCGCCGAGACGCTGACGATACCGGGCTGGAGAAAGCTGGCCGGCATCAGGACGTTGACGCCGTAGACGTTGCGAAAGCGACGAGCCGCGAGGCGCTCGTTCTCGATGCCGTTCTGGACGCAGAAGACTGGGACGTCGTTACCGGCGGCGGCTTCGAGGTCGCTCAGGGCTCGTTCGGTGTCCTGCGTCTTCATCGTCAGGAACACGACGTCGTCGTCGCGCCACTCGATATCGTCCGCGTGGTCGACGGCCGGGATTTTCTGATGCGTCTCGCGGTCCGGGTAGATCGCGCGCAGGCCGCTCTGCTTCATGACGCCAAGGTGAGTGCCGCGGGCGATCAGGACGACCTCATGGCCGTGCTCGAAAAGGCTGGCGCCGGTAATCCCGCCAACGGCGCCCGCTCCGAAGATGATGTAACGCATGGTATCTAGCTCCCTCCAGATCAGATTCTACGAGAGATTGCCGTAGAGACCGTCGTGGGCCGTAGACTAACGCGCGGGGCACAATTCGGAGGAGCGAAATGGCAAAGACGATTACGGTCGAGGAGTTCCGCCGTCTGCGGGAAAGCGGCGCCGCCCACGCGCCCATCGACGTGCGTGAGCCCGCCGAGTACAACACAGCGCACATACCCAACGTCTACTCCCTGCCCCGGCGCTGGCTCGAGTTCCGGATGCGGTCGTTCGTGCCCTTCCTCGGCACCCCGGTCATCGTGGTCGATGACGACGGCCGGCGCTCCGAGCTCGCTGCCGCCACCATCGAAGCCATGGGCTACAGCGACGTAAGCGTCCTCAAGGGTGGCACGAACCGCTGGGCCGCCGACGACCAGCCGACTGAGTGGGGCGTCAACGTCCCCAGCAAGGACTTCGGTGAGAAGGTCCTGCTCCAGGGCCACGTCCCCGAAATCTCTGCAGACGAGCTCCACGCGTGGCAGGAAGAGGGCAAAGACTTCGTTCTCGTCGACTCCCGTACACCGGAGGAGCACCACCGCATGTGCATTCCCGGCGCGCGCTCGATGCCCGGCGCCGAGCTTGGCCTGCGGATCTGGGAGCTCGGCGACGGTGAGGACAGGCCGATCGTCGTCCACTGCGCCGGGCGAACGCGCAGCATCATCGGGGCCGGCACGCTGCTGCGCATGGGCGCGACCAACGTCTACGCCCTCAAGAACGGCACCTCCGGCTGGCGTCTCTCCGGGTTCGAGCTCGAGACCGGCTCCAACCGCGTTGACCTGCCGGAGCCGACGCCCGATCACCGCAGGTCTGCAGAAGCACGCGCCCGCAAAGCCGCGGTCGAGGACGGTGTGCGCTTCGAAGGCGTCTTCGCGCTCGATGCGCTGCGGGAGCAGGCCGCCGGACGCAACGTCTATCTGTTCGACGTGCGCAACCGCCAGGAATACGACGACGGCCACATCCCGGGCTTCAGCTGGGCGCCGGGCGGTCAGCTCGTGCAGGCAACCGACAGCTACATCGGCGTCGTCAACAGCCTCGTTGTGCTCGCCTGTGACGGCGTCACGCGCGCGGCGATGACCGGCTCGTGGCTGAAGCAGATGGGCTTCCCCGAGGTCGTCGTCATCGACGGCGGCACGCGCGGCTGGACCGCCGTCGGCCGCACGCTGGAGACGGGTATCGTGCCGGAGCTCCCGGCCGGCCTCAACGCTGCGCGGTCGCAGCTCAAGCACCTGTCACCGGAGCAGCTCAAGACGAAGCTCCGCGAGACCTGGGTCATTCACGTCGGCGGCAGCGACGAGTTCGCTGCCGGCCACGTACCCGGCTCGCGCTGGGTGCCCCGCGGCTACCTCGAGCTGCGTGTCGCCGAGGCGGTGCCGTCGAAGTACGCGCCGGTCGTGGTCACCTGCAGCGACGGCGTCAGCTCGGCGCTGACGGGCGCGACCCTGCGAGAGCTGGGCTACGCGGATGTTTCTCTGCTCGAGGGCGGTATGAAGGCCTGGCGCGACGCGGGCCTCGACGTCGAGACCGGTCTCAGCGGCGTCATGGGCAGCCCGGACGACGTCCTGCCGCCTTCGCGCTCCTTCGCCGACATGATGAACTACCTGCGCTGGGAAGAGCTCCTCGGCCACAAGTATGAGGAGGAAGCCCCTAGCCACAGCTGAGCTTCGGCAAATTGGGTGTGAAGCAAGGCTAGCTCTGCGGCCGGGTCGCGCCTTCCCTCATCTTCTTCTCGAGGTGCTCCGGGAGGGTCGTCTCGAAGTCGATCAGTCGTGCCCAGGTCGGCTCGACCGTGATGCGCGCCATCCGCTCATAGGTCTG
>JBFWZE010000099.1:0-13608 GCA_050185685.1 Dehalococcoidia bacterium | reverse complement strand
TGTGGCCGTCCGGGTCGGGCAGGTAGGCGTGCCAGTTCGAGCCGGGCATGTCGCGGCCGACGCGCAGGATCTGGATGTCGTTCTCCGTGAACCACTTCGCCGCGTTGCCGACCTCGGCGAGGCTGCCAACCTGCCAGGTGATCTGGTTCAGGGTCACCTCCGGGTTGCTCGACGAGCCGGGGCCGGGCTGGCCGGCGGGAGGTCGCTTGAACAGCACGAAGGCGTGGTGGTCGCCGCCGTATCGCATGAAGATGCCGCGGGCAGCGCCGTCGTCCATGGTCATGACGTCAGAGGTCTTGAAACCCAGCAGGTCACCGTAGAAGTGACGGTGCGCCTCGAGGTCGTTGACGTTGAAGCCGAAGTGGCCGAGGCGCCTCACCTTGAAGGGGCGGTCGAGCAGGACGCCGCCGACATCGAACTTCGTGTCTACGGATGCGGTCATGAGATTCCCTCCATAGCGATTCGTCGCGTGTGCGAGCACAATACTCTCCGTCTGTCATCTTGCGAAGGTGCATTCCGATGATCCGCGGCCCGTCGCGATGCGAATGGATGACGAAGACGAAGGGACACGATGGAATACAAAACGCTCATCCTCGCCGACACCTCCGCGGCGGGAATCGAACGCATTGACGACCTGCGCGAGCTCTGCCGCATCTACGCGGGCTACTTCAACGAGGCGGTCGGCCTCGCCGTGGTGGAGACGAAGGACCTCGAGCGCCTGAATAAGGACGCGCTGTACGCGGTCAAAGACGGCATCGAGTACGTAAAGCCGCTCCCGCCGCAGCCTGAGCCCGAAGTGATCGTGGAAGCGGGAGAGTTCGTCCGAGGCGAAGACGGCCGCCCCGACTGGCGGTCGATGACGGCCGGCGGCGGTGACCTCGCCCTCTACGGCGGCGCCCCGGTTCGCAGCAATGACAACCCGCTCGACGTCCCAGAGCCGGAGGATGAAGCGACACCCGCCGCGACCACAGAGTCCGTCCTCGAGCTGAAACGCGGCATCTGGGAGGCCACCGGCCTCTTCGGCGAGCCAGCGCAGGACAGCTGGCTCGCCCTCACCTGCCAGAGCCGTAAAATGGCCGCCTGGATGTGCGCCGCGATCATCCTCGAGAACATCGAGGCCCGCTGCGACGAAGAGCGCCTCTACGTCCCCGCCGCCGCTCACTTCGAGGTGGAAGGCGAGGTACGCGACATAATCGCTGTCCTGGCAAAGGTGCACCAGTATTGGGCGGCGAGCATCGGCTGACTTCTCTCCACGGGCTGACCCCCCGAGTGGGGCGAAGGTCAGCTCGCGCCGAGACCAATGCCTGAGTCTGCCATCCGAGGGAGATCCCTCCTGCGTCGGGATGGACAATAGTGTCCCGCTGTCGGCGGAGTCGAAAGCCGCCGTATTTGCGACGTCGCAAGCGGGGTTGGAAGGGGTGCAGCCCCTCCCGGGGTCTGGGGTGTCCCCAGTTCATCAGAAAAAGGCCTCGCGAGCCGCGAAGCGTTGCGATGCGTGCTGCTGGCCGCCCTTCTGTGACACCAGCAGCACGCTTCCGGTGATGACGAGGCAGCGTCACCGCCTCATGCCTCGGATACTGCCGCCCGGCGCCAGTATCCGAGGGAGATCCCTCCTGCGTCGGGATGGTGGAGAACGGAACTGCATCGCCCCACGGGAGGATGCCCTCGATGTCTCAGTTCACCACTCCCTACATACTTTGAGCCTTGACGCCTCCCACCCACCGCATATCATCGCCTCACAAAACACCTGTTGTGGCTGCAGCGCCGCGACCGAACATAGGGGAGGCATCGCACATGACCCTGGACCTCGACCGACGCCAGGTCTCCAACCTCGTCGACTGGCAGAACGGCCTCGTCGACCGCCGAATCTTCTTCGAGCAGGACATCTACGAGCTGGAGCTGGAGCAGATCTTCGCCCGCGCCTGGCTCTTCATGTGCCACGACTCCCAGATCCCGAACCCGGGCGACTTCTTCATGACCTTCATGGGCGAAGACCGCGTCATCGTCGTCCGCGATAACGAAGGCCTGCCGCAGGTGCTGATCAACAGCTGCCGCCACCGAGGCAACGCCGTCTGCCGGGCCGAAGAGGGCCACGCGACCTCGTTCATGTGCACTTACCACGGCTGGACCTACGACCTGAAGGGCAACCTGGTCGGCGTGCCGGGCTTCAAGGAGGTCTACCACGAAGAGCTTGACCGCGAGAACTGGGGCCTGATCCGCGCCGCGCAGGTCGATACCTACAAAGGCTTCATCTTCGCGAACATGGACGCGGAAGCCGTCTCTTTGCCGGAGTACCTTGGCGAAGTCGGCCGTATGAGCATCGCCTTCATCGCCGAGCGCGGCGACCGGATCAAGGCTGTGCCGGGTATCCAGAAGTACATCATCCCGTGTAACTGGAAGCTCGCGGTCGACAACGTCTGGGACTACTACCATGGCCTCACTCACAGCTCGGCGACGCTCTCGGGCTGGCCCCCCAGCCGCACGGGCGCGCCTCGACGCCAGATCGGCTCCTTCCGCGACGGCGGCGGCGCCCAGATCTGCCTCCTCGGCGAGTACGGTCACGCGTTCGGCGGCCCGATCCTGAAGGAAGACGGCACCGGTGCGGAGGCAACCTTCGAGACCGGCTGGCGTAACCGCCCCGAAGCACAGAGCGCGCTCGGTCCGGTCGGTATCAAGTTCAGCTCCGGCCACCCGAACATCTTCCCGAACATGTGGATCACCCAGGCGAGCCAGGTCTGCCTGCGCATGCCGAAGGGCCCCAACAGCACCGAAATCTGGTGGTGGTCGATCCTCGACGCCGACCTCGACGAGCCGACATTCAAAGCGCAGAAGCACCGCGATGGCCACCACTTCGGACCCGCCGGCATCTTCGAGCAGGACGACGGCGAGAACTGGGGCGAAAGCACCAAGGGCGCCCGCGGTGTGATCAGCATGCGCTTCCCGCTTAACTACCAGATGGGCATGGGGCACGAGGTGATCAGCGACGAAGCCAGCCCGCCGCGTATCGAGAGCGGCACGAACGAGCACCCGCAGCTCTGGCACTACCGGGCCTGGGCCGACTGGATGGGCGCTGAGAGCTGGGCCGACCTCAAGGCCAACCACAGCCAGGTGCCGCGGGACCGGATGTAGCCTCAGGCTGCTCTAGCCAAAAACGCCGTCCGCGGCCAGCTCCGCGATCTCGCCGTCGTCGAAGCCGTACTCTTCGAGGATCGCCTGCGTGTGCTCGCCGGGCAGCGGCGCCGGACCGCGAACTGCGATGTCGGCGCCGCGGATCGAGAACGGCGCGCTCAGCGTCTCGTACGGGCCGATCGGTGAGTCCTCGATCTTCGTGAAGGTGCCGAGGGCGCGGATTGTCGGGTCTTCGACCACCGCGGGGAGGTCCTGCGCCGGCGCCCAGATCAGACCGTGCTCGTCCATGCGCTGAGACCAGTACGCGAACGGCTCAGACGCGAACTCGGCGTCGACCAGCTCGACCAGCGTCGTCGAGTTTTCGCGGCGGCTGGCGAGCCTATCAAAGCGCGGGTCGTGCTGCCACTCCGGGTGACGGAAGCAGGCGCAGAACTGGCCCCAGTAACGGTCCGGCGGGTTCATGATCATCAGGACCCACTGCCCATCCGCGCACTGGTAGGTGTTCGTCAGCGGGCTCGGTGGCTGCGTTCGAATGCGCGGCGCCGGCTGCTGGTGCGTTTGCAGCGCCAGCGAGACGTCACTGCCGATCGTCCACACGCCGGTGCCGACCAGGGTAATGTCGGTGAACTGGCCCTCGCCGGTGATGTCGCGCATTCGCAGCGCCGCCAGTGTCGCCGCGAGCAGGTTGAGCGCAGTGGCGTGGTCGCCCTGGCCTGAGCGGCAGACCACCGGCGGCTCGCCCGGACGCGTCAGCAGACTCATGATCCCGGAGCGTGTCCAGAAGGCGCTGTAGTCGTAGGCGGCGCGACCTGCGTCCTCGCCTTCGATGCCGTAGCCGCTGAGCGACACGTAGATCAGGCGCGGGTTCAGCTCCATCAGCTCGTCGTGGGTGAGACCGAACGCCTCGCGTCGCGGCTGGATCAGATTGGTAATGAAGACGTCGGCGCTTTCGACCATGCGTCGAACGAGCTGCGGGCCGCCCGGCTTCGAGAGGTCGACGGTGATCGAGCGCTTGCCGCGGTTGTCCATCTCGAAGGCGTAGGTCGTCGGCGCCGGCAGGGCAGCGCGGCCGTCGCGTTCGGCGGTGTGACGCCAGGTGTCACCGCCGGGCGGTTCGATCTTGATCACTTCCGCGCCCATGTCGCGCATCAACGCCGCGCAGCTCGGCGCCGCCAGCCAGTTCGCGACTTCCACCACCTTGATGCCTTCCAGCGGTGCAACCATGACTCTCTCCTGCCGTCCTCGTTTCGTCGGCGCGTATTCTATGCGATTCACGGCGGACCTGAGCTGCGTCGAGACTTCTTAGTGACAGATAACTGCATCAGGCTATTGCGAACGCAGTAGTTGCTACTTACAATCCAAAATTACTGTGACAGATAAGCTCCATAATAAAGGTCTTGTAATAACCTTTGAAGGAATTGACGGTTCTGGGAAGTCGTCTATTTCGCGAAACGTACTCGCGCGTTTGCAGGCCAAAGCTATCGATTGCCGATTTGTTACCGCCGGGAGCGCTGCTTCCTGTCCTGCAGGGCTCGGATCAACGACAACGCTGTACGCGGAGACTGCTCTACACGAGCTGGCCGCCCGTGTCTGGCCTCGAGATGATGCCACTCACCATCACGAACTCGGCTATCGCTACTGGACCGGCCTGGTCAGCGCCTACTTCAGCGGCCTTGCGGACGGCTTCCTGCCACAGCTTTCTGCCGAACACGACCTCGTCATTGTCGAGAACTGGTGCTACAAGTTCGCCGCCAAGATGAGCCTCAAAGACCAGACCAGCAAGGCGCTTCACTACTGCCTCCCGTTGGACAACCGCCTCGACGCCGTCTTCTTCATCGATACGCCGCCGGAGCTGGCCTGGCAGCGGGGACGAGGCTTCTCGTTCGTCGAACTGGGCGGGCAGGACGGCTACACGACGCTGGGGCGCGACAGCTTCATCGACTACCAGGGACGTGTCCGAGAGCGTCTGCTCGAGTTCGCTGACGAGCGCTGGTACCGCATCGAGAACGACGGCGACCTCGATTCGGCCTGCGAGCGAATCGAAGCGGCGCTGCGGCCGCTGCTCTCGGCCGGGACGGCGCGCTGATGCTGCCCGTCGTCAAGCCACCCCGCCTGCGTCCGGGCGACACGATCGGCCTCGTCACTCCGGGACGGCTGGCGAAGTTCCCGAGGCGCATCGAGCGCGGCGTTGAGGAACTGCCGCGCCTTGGCTTCGAGGTATGCGTTGGCGCCCATGCCCTCCGTGAGGAGCAGACGGATGAGGAACGTGCGGCCGACATCAACGCGATGTTCGCCGACCCGGCGGTGCGCGCGATCATGCTGACGCTCGCGGGCGAGGCGTCGACGATCGCGCGGCTGCTCGACCTCCTCGACTACGACCTCATCCGCCGCAACCCGAAGATCCTCGTTGGTCAGAGCGCCGCAACGACGCTGATCCTTGCGGTGAACCAGCGCACGGGACTCATCACCTTTCACGGCCCCGGTCTGATCCAGCACTTCGGCAACGTCGAAGGAGTGGACGGAACGACGGCCACCAACCTTCTCGATGTCCTGCAGGGCGAGTGCGTGCAGTATCCACAGGCCGTCCAGCACACGGACGAGTTCCGCGACTGGGACGTGGAGGACGTCGCACGCAGCTGGCAACCCTGCACACCCTGGCGGACACTCCGCGACGGCGTCGCTGCGGGTCGCCTCCTCGGCGGCAGCCTGCGTGGCGTCAATCGCAATCTCGCCTCGCCGTACGCCGTCGACTTCCGTGACGCCCTCCTCTTCTGGGACCTCCCCTTCGAGCCCGACGCCTTGCCGGACCCTGACGAGGCCACAGCAGCCCTGGCGAAGCTGCGGGACGCCGGCGTGTTCGAGAGCATGGCAGGGATGATCGCCAGCAAGCCTTATCTCTACGACGGCCATGAGGGCCTGCCGGCCTTCGATGACCTCATCTGTGACGCTCTGGCAGATTTCGAAAGGCCCGTGCTTGCCGGCGTGGACTGCGGCCACACCCTGCCGATGCTGACCTTGCCGGTCGGCGGGTTGGCGGAGCTCGACGCCGGCGCTCGGACGTTGCGGTTGCTCGAGCCGGCGGTGGAGTGACGGAATGCGGCTGACCTTCTATGCGATGCGCGCCGCCTTCCGCCAGGAATGCCGCTTCCTGTTTCCTAAGGACCTGATCTTCGGGCTCGTCGCAGCGGTAGGCCCGGCGATCATTACGGCCTGGATCATCCGCACGAGCGACGACCCCGCCGCTGCCGGTTACCTGCTGATCGGTGCCCCGCTTTATGCGGTCTGGGCGCAGGGCGTTTCGCGCGTCGCCGGCTCGCTGCAGGGTGAGGCGGAGGACGGCTGCCTCGAGCCAATGCTGACGACGCGCAATCCGCTGTTCCTGACGATGCTGGCAAAGGCGGCGGCGGTGAGCTTCGTCGCGCTGCTGCCGGGAGCGCTGGTGCTCGGCGTGCTCATAACCTCGTCTCCGGAGCTGACAATGCATGGCAGTCCTCTGCTCATCCTGCCCTCGGCGCTCCTCGCCGTCGTCGCCCTGGTCGTGACGGCGCTGAGCTTTCAGCCGCTGACCTTCCTCGCCGGCGGCCGCCCGAACGCGGTGACGGCGATCATGCCGGTCGGCGCGGTGCTGGCGGGTTTCCTCTACCCGACCTCTCTCCTGCCCGGAGCACTGGAGGCTGCAGCTCACCTGCTGCCGATTGCCTGGGCAATGGAGGCACTCGCTGCCGCGACCCGCGGTGAGGGGCTCAATGCCGTTGGGCCGCGCTGGCTGGAGGCGATGGCTGCTTCGGCGATTGTCCTGGCTGCGACCTCGCTCGCGTTTGGTCGTGCGGAGCGGGTGTTGAGGCGCTCCGGCGTCCTGGGGCGATTCTGATGCTCGCGCTGAGCTTTGCGCGTCAGTCGCGTCTGGCGTTCAAGAGTGTGTTCCCGTGGCCGGACGCGGCCTCGTATCTGTCGAACGTGATCGTCCGGCCGATTTTCACCGTGGCACTGCTCAGCCTCGCGGGGAAATTCGCCCTTGGCGGCGACATGGCAGAAGGCTACGTCATCGGCGGCGCCACGTTTGCCGCGTCGTGGACGCTGTCGGGCGGCATCATCCAGGGCTTCTATACGGAGCGCGCGCGGTCGACGCTGGCGGTGGTCTTCACTGCGACGGGGAGCCGCCTGCGGATGTATCTGTCGCGGGGGCTGTTGCACATCGTCAACGGCCTCGTCAGCGTCGCCGTAACGCTCGGCGCGGCGGTGTTCATCGCCGGCTCATCATTCGACGGCGCAAACTGGCCGGCCGCTGCTGCCGTGATTGGCGTGATCTTACTCTCCGTCATGTGCTTCAGTCTCTTCCTCGGCAACTTCGCCATCGTCTTGCGAGATTGGATCGTGGTTCGAGCGACAGGACAGATGCTGCTGATGTCGTCATCGGGTGCGTTTGTGCCGCGCGATGAGCTGCCACTAGGCTTCGCCCAAATCGGTGCCTTACTGCCTGTGACGCACGGCTTGCAGGGGCTTCGCCGGGTGCTTGATGGCGCGCCGCTTAGCGCAACGGTTGGGCCGCTTACGCTGGAAGCGCTGATCGCGGCTCGATACCTCTATGGAGGCTATCTGGCGTTTCGATGTGTTGAAAGCGCCTCACTTCGCAGCGGACGTTATGACAGTGGTTAACGCGAATGTGACTCGTTAGCCGCCAGTCTTCTCTGCTTTGCGCTATACCTAACGACTGACTGCATTGAGGCCATCTATATCGCAGGCGCTATATTTCAATTTCTGAACTTGTTAATCTCTATCTAGAAATTGCCCTTCCGCAGGTGCGAATTTGAATCTAATGCCTGGAATACTTTGCATTAGACTGACTATTTTGGGACTTGCTCTAAGCGGTCAGGTAGTCAAAAATCGCTGAGGAATAACAAGGAGGGTAAATTGCCGGTCTTTAAGAAGCTCTCGGACACAGAGATCTCTGACCTTAACCGTCGGAGGAACAATTTGGAGGAGCTGAACGAATACCTCATCTACCTTAACACCCTTCGGCCAGGCGACTGGGGCGCGATCGATCTGAGCAAAGACGACTCCCAGAGGACCGTAAAGCGCCGAACAAGCATTGCCGCCACCTCCCAGGGTAAGAAGATCCGGTGGCGCCGAAGTCCGGAAGACAAACGGCTTGTCTTCCAGGTGATTCCCGCTTAACACTCCTCGCCGTCTTTCTTGATATATCGCGCCCGGGCATATGCCCGGGCGTTCTTTTTGGCCTCGAGGCAACCTCCTTTATTAAGTCCAATTAAGCAATGTAATTAAAAGTCATTGATAAAGACTTGACATGAGTTGTAGGATATCTCCACTACTACGTCGAAAGATTAATTGCAGTGGAAGATACAATGTCGGCGGTTATCAGTCAGTCTTTGTTGCAGATGCGCGAGCGACGGCGCGTACTTCTCGTCTTGAGCACTGCCTCGGTGCGGTTCGGATCGCTGATTCCGGACATTAACGTCACTCGTAGTGAGAACATTAGTGTCGCCGAATGGCGGCACGAACAAACCGAAGGGCAAGATCCTTCGATTGAGATGGTCCTCGGCATCGGCGGCGGCAGTGTCATGGATGCTGCGAAACTTCGAGGCGCGCTGCTCGGCGTCCCCGTCACGCTCGTGCCCACCGTTCTTTCGACCGACGCCTTTCTCACCGCTAGTGCCGCCGTCCGCGACGAGGGCAAGGTCCGCTACGTCCCCACCCTCACGGTCGAGCGCGTCGTCATCGATGAGGCGCTCCTCCAGAGCGCGCCAGCCTGGATGAACGCCCTCGGCTGCTGCGATGTGCTCTCGATCCTCACCGCTGAGTTGGCGTCCCGGCTGAAGGCGATGGGGCTGCTGCGGAGCCGCGAGGAATTCGTACTCCCGGAGGAGGTGTCGAATGTCGGTTCGTGACGTCAGGCCTCGATTCGAGCACATCGATGCGAACGCGCCACGCTTCGCCGCACGCATGACCCGAGGCGGCAGGCTCGGTGTGCTGCGCCTGCCGTTTCTCGAGGACGCGTGGGGCGGTCTCGAGGCGGGTCAGCCTGAGCTGGTGGTCGAGGCGACGCTCTCGATGCTCGACAACGGCATCGTCGTCTTTCTCGCCTACCGAGACGCGGACATCCCGGACGGCCTGACGCCGGTCGAAGCGCTGCGGGCGTTCGACGCCGCGCTGGGCGAACGGGCCTGGCGCCTTGCCTCAGAAGCCGCAACAACCGCTACCGAGGTAGAAGCGCGCTTTCAACGAACGGCGTACTTCCTCGAGTTCGACCTCGGCGTCATGGGCGCCGTGCCGTCATGGGCTGGCGGAGTCACTGAGGCTGAGTACCTGGCGTACCGCAACGAGAGCGTCTACCCGGCGATCCTGCTGGCGGAAGCGATCGGAGCACTCGACCACTTCCCGGTCCCGGCCACCTACCTCGAAGCAGCGCATGATGCCAGGGATGCCGGACTTGTGGAGCTCGTCCGGTCTGACACTTAGTGCTGATTATACAGAGTGATTGAAAGAATCGTGCCGAGGAATAGGTTATCGCCGGTACTGGCCATTCGATCAAACGGGGTGGTTTTGCTTACGCGTTTGCGAGGACCTCAAACACCAGTTGCTGCTCTGACAGGCTTCGCCGCCAGCGGATTTGCTTACCCTGGCTCTTGGCAGCGGTGCTTGTGCGGCGCTTTACGGCGCGTTGGGACTCACCGGGCTCAATCTCGATCGAACCCCAATCACCTGGCTTTAGACCTTCGAGGTAACCAAGGTATTCCGCGAGTGCTTCGGCTCGAGGCCGGCGAGCCGTAAGGGCGGCGATTTCCGTTTTTGACAACGTACGAAAATTTGGCATCGTCAACCTCTATCTCTGCCTTCATTAAGAATCTTCTTAATTTTGTGCTGCCAGTATTGTAGGGGTGACCTAAAGCCCAAACAAGTTGTTTTGTGCCCTTATGGGGTCTAGTAAAGCTGATATTTGCAGGGTAGACTCCCGACAAAATCGTTTAGATATACACGGAATACGGAAGGGATTCATGCTACTGCGTCACCGCCATTTTGCTCGCACTGGCTCAACGCTTACACGCAAGCAGCGTGAACGCGAGAAACTTCAGCAACAGGTCCGGGAATACCAGAGCTATGTCACCAGTGTCGGCAGCCAAATTGGCGAGCTTTCACCACTCGTTGGCGAGGAACTTGGGCAGGTGCGATTCCTGATTTGCATTGCTGCGAGGACTCTGGGACTGCATGCTCGCACCTGGATCGATAGCGGCAGAGTCTACTTTTTCATTCGTCACGATCGGGCCCGGCTTTCCTGACGCCGCGGGTGTGGATGCTAGGCTAGATGAGTCTCCATGCCGAAGCATCGCACCTCAAGCCAGGGCTCCAATGAGCGCAGCAAACGCGCCGAATTCTGCCGCCGCGTGGCGCTCGTCTATGGCATCCGTCCGGGCGATGTCGAAGCGCTCCTGCCCGGCGCCGGAAGTCAGAGCGTCCGCGTTCATCGCCTCAGCCCCAGGCCCGTTGAGGCGATCCGGGCGGACCTCGAGGCCATTGCCGACGTTGAGCCTATCGCGTGGTGCCAGGACGCCTACTACCTCCGCGGCGGGAAGGGCAGCCTCGTCGATTCCGACCTCTTTCGCAACGGCGATATTTACATCCAGAACGCCTCGAGCCTGGTACCGCCGCTCGCCCTCGACCCGCAGCGCGGCGAAGACGTGCTCGATCTCTGCGCCTCCCCCGGCGGTAAGGCTAGCCATATTGCCGCTCTGACCGAAAACCAGGCATCACTGTGGCTCAATGACGGGCTGCCCGCGCGAATCGGCAAACTCCGCGACGTAGCCGGCCTCATGCGCATCGACTACAAGGAGCTGACGACGGTCCAGGCGCAGTACGCCGATCGCTTCATTCCGCAGCAGTTCGACCGCATCCTTCTCGACGCACAGTGCACCGGCGAAGGGCGCGTCGATCTCCACAAGCCCAACGCGCTGCGCTTCTGGTCGCTTGAGCGGGTCACGGAGTACGGCTATCTCCAGCAGCGCATGCTGGCCGCCGCCTTCAAGCTTCTGAAGCCGGGCGGCATCCTGGTCTACACGACCTGCACGATTTCGCCAGAAGAGAACGAACGTCCGGTAGACGTCCTGCTCAACCGCTTCGACGACTGCCGCGTCCTCCCGATCGACGTGCCCCTCGACACCGATGTCTCGATGCCCGGTCTGCAGTCGTGGGAAGGACACCGGTTTCGCTCCGACCTTCAGCTTGCGCTCCGGATTCGGCCGCAGGAGTTCTACGAGCCATTCTTCATCTGCAAGCTGCAGAAGGCGCCATAGCCGTGTGGCTGGTATCGTAGGAGCGATGGCAGAAGGTCGAACGCTATACGAGGCTATCGGCGGGGAGGCGCCCTTCCACGCGCTGGTAGAGGCGTTCTACCGCGGCGTCGAGCAGGACCCCGAGCTGAGGCCGATGTATCCGCCCGACCTCGAGGAATCGCGCGCGCACCTTGCCCTGTTCCTCATCCAGTACTTCGGCGGCCCCCAGACCTACATGGAGACGCGAGGCCATCCACGGCTGCGAATGCGCCACATGCCCTTCGTCATCGGCCGCGCCGAGCGGGACGCCTGGTTCCGCCACATGAGCGCCGCCGTCGACGAGGTCGGCATCGAAGAGCCCTACCGCGAGCACATGCTCCGCTACTTCAGCGACGCGGCGACGTTCCTTATCAACCGTCAACCGGCCTGAACTGCAATACGCAGAATTCGCATCACCACTTGATCAATAGCCTCAGGCATTGCTATAGTCGCGTTGGCTAAGCGGGGTGATTACTAAGAGGTACTACTACTATGCCCCGCCGTCTCCTATTCCTCTTCCCATTATTTGCCGTAGGGATCGCGGCCTTTGCGATGTTCTCGCCGGGGACGCCCTCATCCGCGGAAGACCTGCCTGGTGTCTCACAGGTCTCAGCGAGCAAGCCGAGCTTTGCGCCTGGTGAAACGATCACGATCACCGTGATCGCCACCGACGACAACGGCAACCTCCGGGTCAGCTCCAACCTGCCCGGCAGCACCCTCAACGTCACCGGCTGCACCGTCAACGACGCGGCGTCGGTGTCCAACACCTGCACCGGCAACCGCACCGCTGTCACCGGTCAGGGCACCCGCGACATCTACGTCAACACCGGCCCGCTCGACGCCGACAACACCTCTGAGCCGAGCCTCAAGGTGACCCTGTCTCTGACCGTGCCGACTTGCTCGGCTGGCACTGCCGTCACCGTCGACGCCGACCAGCCGAACAACGCCGGTCCGGACCTCGTGACGATCAACTGCATCCCGAACACTCCCACCCCGACGCCGACCAACACGGCGACGCCCACCCCGACCAGCACGCCGCCGCCGACCGGTACGCCTGTGCCGCCGACTCCGACGTCGACCCCCTTCATCCCGACGCCCACGCCGGTTACCCAGGTCCTTTCCTCGGGCATCCAGCCGCCAAACACCGGTGACGCTGGTCTGAAGTAACCGACCTCCAGTCCTCCTTGGGCAGGCTGCCGCAATACGCCGGCAGCCTGCTTTTTTGTGCCTGGCGGCTCAAGGCGGACGGCTTCCGGGCCGATCATTCTCAGGGCAGGCCCGATGCCTCTCCGGTTCCAGATTGCGAGACCCGAATGTTCCCGAAGGCAGCCACCCTGCTCACGATTCTCGCGATCGCTGCGGCGTTCGTGTTTGCGCCCGCGAGCAACGCGGCGGAAAACACGACGGTCGAGCTCAACCTCGTCTCGCTTGCGGCCTGGACGGGGCAGGTCGACCCGAGCAGCGGTGATGCCGGCCCCACTGGCGGCGCCGCGACCCTCGCGGCGTACTGGCAGAACGAGCGTGCCGCGAACCCGAACACGCTGGTGCTCGGCACGGGCAACTCGTTCGGCACCTCGCCGCCGATTTCGAACCTGTTCGCCGACGAGCCCGCCGTCTTCGCCATGAACGCGATGGGCTTCGACGCCGACGCCCTGGGCAACGACAACTTCGACCACGGCGTCGCCTACCTGCAGCGGCTGCTCACCATCGCGGACTTCCCGTTCATTGCCGCGAACCTGACGAACGTCGACCAGAACCTGAGCGGCGTCGCGCCCTACCGCCTCTTCGACAAGGGCGGCGTGAAGGTCGCAGTCATCGGCGTGACCGACCCGCGATCGCCGTCCATGGTCTTTCCCGGCAACTTCGGGACGATAACCGTCGGCGATCCGTATCTCGCCGCGTACAACGCGCGAGAGCAGGCCGCGGCCGCCGGCGCCCAGGTCTTCGTCCTGATCACGGAGCTGGGTGTCACCGAGACGCCGGCGGCAGGCCCGCTGCTCGACCTTGCGAAGCAGCTCACCGGCTTCGATGTCATCCTCGGCAACGGCGACACGGCGAACTTCAGCGCCACAATCAACGGCGCCCAGGTCGTCGCCGGTATGGGCCGCGGCCAGTCGTATGGCCGCACCACCGTGCACTACGACACGGTTGGGAA
>JBFWZE010000098.1:0-13639 GCA_050185685.1 Dehalococcoidia bacterium | reverse complement strand
CGCGGGGACAACCTGGCGGTCAATCTTTCTGCTCGAGCGTCAGTGCCCACTGGGACGAGCGAAGAGCCGCTGTGCACCCCTCTCCCCGCTCGGGACAGGGCCCGCAAAGCGGGAGAGAGCAAAGCGATTCGGGGTGAGGGCGGGCGCGGTCCAGCGCTCCTTCCTGGCGTAAGCACGGCGGCACCGACGAGTCAGGAGGGGCGCACCCCCGGCCGTTCGCCCTGAGGCACTCGAAGAGCGAACCCTCGGGGCCACAACACCACAGGCACCGCCGAAATGCTTCAGCCCCAGGTCGGGATGAGTGAGCGCTACCCCACGGGCGGCTGAGGCCCGATAGCAGGCAGGCGCAAGTACAGCGGCGCCAGCGAGTTCGGGTCGTCACGATGACCTGCCGCGAGGCGCCTCAGCCCCAGGCGGCCGACGGCAACGACGCGCGACGGATGCGCCGCGGCCACGCTGACGCCGCGCGCCTGCAGTGCCTCGACGAAAGCCGCGGGCAGCGTCGCCAGCTCACCGCAGACGAGGTCGTTGTCTTCGATCTTCGCGGGTAGGTCCGCCACCGGCGAGAGGCCCGGCGCCACCACTTCGTTCGCCTCACCGTCATAGGCGGCCCAGGCGAGCTCGGCGCGGCCCGCGGCGTGGACAGCGATGACACGGCCCTTCGCGGCGCCGGCGAAGCTGAGGGCATCGGCGGCGAGCCGGTCGACACCCGCAAGCGATGCGCCGAGGCCGAACGCCAGCGCCTTCGCGGTGCTCACGCCGACGCGCATGCCTGCGTAGGACCCGGGCCCGGTGCAGACGACGACGTTTGCGATCTCGCTCTTCTTGCGTTTGGCGCGATCGAGCAGCCAGTCGAGGGCTGGGAGCAGGTCGCGCGAGTGGCTCTGGCGGCTGTACCAGGTCAGCTCTGAGACGAGGGCGTCGCCGTCGAAGACGGCAACACCCGCGATGTCTGCGGTGGTATCGATGGCGACGGTGAGGTTGCGGTCGGCGGTGGTCATGCCTGCTGAGCTTTGACCGCGGGCGCCAGTTCGCGCAACAGCCCCTCGTACCGCTCGCCCTTGGCCTCAAACGTAAGCACCCGCGCTTCGCCCGGACCGAGCGCGATTCGTACGAGAAGGTGCTCCTGCGGGAGCTCGTCGAAGGCGACCTCCGGCCACTCGACCACCAGCACGCCATCCAGCGAGTTCTCCTCGAGACCGAGGTCGGCGACCTCCTCCGGCCCGCCGAGACGGAAGAGGTCGGAGTGGTACACCTTCAGGCGCCCCTCGTAGTAGTTGATCAGGACGAAAGAGGAGCTCTTCACCTGCTCCTTCACCCGCAGCCCCTTGCCGATGCCCTGGGTCAGGCAGGTCTTGCCGGCGCCGAGGTCACCCTGCAGCAGCAGCACGTCGCCCGCTTCGAGCAGACGCGCCAGGCGCTCCCCGATACGGCGCGTCTCCGCCGGGCTGTGGCTCTCGAGTTGAAGTGTCACGATGGGCGAAAGTGGTCCCAGCCCCGCTCACCGAGGGGGATCTCCAGACCGGTCTCATCGACGACTGCTACGCGTGGCACCTCATGATGGTGAACGACTTCGCCGATTTCGGTCAAAGGGGTCTCGCTGCGGTCGATCAGGCCCTCGATGATCGGCTTCGGACCGACCAGGACAAGCTCGTAGTCTTCGCCGCCGGTGAGGGCGATACCGAGCGCCTGCGCCGGGAAGACCTCGTGCAGGGCGTCGCTCACGGGGACCTTGATCGCCTCGATGCGAATCGCGACGTTGCTCGCCCGCGCGATGTGGCCCAGGTCCTGCAGCAGCCCGTCCGAAACGTCGATCGCGCAGCGCACGCCGGCTTCGACCGCCGCCTTACCGAGCGCAACGCGCGGGTTCGGCCGGATGTGAGCAACGCGCAGGTAGCGCGCCGCCTCGCTGTTCGAGAAGCTCTCGCTTTGCAGCAGCCTCAGCCCGCCCGACGAATCGCCGACGTTGCCGCTGACTGCGATCACGTCGCCTACACGAGCGGCGCCGCGTGTCATCGTCACCGTCTCGCCCAGCTTCGGCGTCTCGGCGATACCCGAGAGGGCGACCGTTGTCGAGAACACGGGCGACCGGACGATGTCGCCGCCGCCCATCGTCACGTTGAACGCGGTCGCAGCCTCGCGAATGCCCCGGTAGAGCGCGATCGCGTCATCGACGAGAAAGTCGGCCGGCAGCGCCAGGGTAACGAGCGCCAGGTCGGGCGTACCACCCATCGCGGCGATATCGCTGATGTTCACCGCCATCGCCTTCCAGCCGATGTCCTGCCAGGCAGCGCGGTCGGCGAGGAAGTGGACGCCATCGACCATCGTGTCCGTCGTCCAGATCGTGGCGACGTCGCGGCGCTTCGTGACGACAGCGTCATCGCCGAGGTCGACGAGCAGGCCGTGACGCGGCGGAGCACCCGGTGCTGGCGGGTACGTGATACCCAGCTCTCGCGTCAGAAGCTCAATCAATCCGAACTCACCGAGGTCGGCAACTCTCACGTATCAAGTATAGGTTGGCCGAAGCGAATCGATACTCTACGCTGGATTTTCTCAAGCGCCCGTGACCTGGCGCGTTCAGTCACAGATAAGGGGAATCATGTCCGAATCCACTCGACCCACCGTCACGCCCAACGACAACGGCCCGTACTGCATCATGGGCCCGGTCACGATCATCGACGCCGACGGCAACGTCCTCGAGCAGACCGAAGAGACCTACCTCTGCCGCTGCGGTGGCTCCTCCAACAAGCCGTTCTGCGACGGTTCCCACCGCATGGTCGGCTTCAAAAGCGAAGTCCGCGCCGGCTAACAACCCCTCAACTGCAAGAACCAGGGGCGGCATGACCGCCCCCTTGCGAATCCACTCCGCAGGACCAGACGCAGAAGACGAGAAAGAAAGTACTCGCACCAGCAGCACTTTTCGCTGTGGAACCCCTCGGTCCTGGGGCCAGGCGTATCAAAGGGTCTCCAGGTCGGTTTCGGGGTTGGAAGGGGCGGAGCCCCTCCCGGGGTCTGGGGTGTCCCCAGTTCTCTAGATTCGTATCGCGAGCGCCAGCAGGCGCGATGCGGTGCGGCTGGCCGCCCGTCTGCGACACCAGCACCGCCTTTCACGCAGGGGAAGAGTCTCCGTCAGTTATCCCCATCTCCCTCAGCCGAATCGCCGCAGATCCGCCTCTCCCGAACGGCCGTAGCGACGTCCGACGAACATCCGCATCTCACCGTGATCTAACCCCCTCGAATGCAAAAGGCGTCGCGGGTATAGTTCCCCAATGCGCATCCTCGTCATCGCTGACGTCCACGCCAACCTCGCTGCCTTCGAGGCCGTCATCGCCGCGGCCAACGAGCTGGGCGGCTTCGACAAGATCTGGTGCCTCGGCGACGTCGTCGGTTACGGCGCCCAGCCCGGCGACTGCATCGACCTCCTCAACAGCTACGACAACGTCACGATTGCCGGCAACCACGACCTCGCAGCGGCCGGGATCATCGGCATCGAAGACTTCAACCCCCTCGCCGCCGCCGCGATCACCTGGACGAAGACGCAGCTCACGGAGCAGCATCAGACCTGGCTGCGGGGTCTCCCCCAGACCCACGTCGAGGCCGACTTCACCCTCGTGCACGGCAGCCTGCGCGACCCCGTCTGGGACTACCTGCTCTCACCATCGCTCGCCGAAGTGAACTTCCGCCGCCAGCAGACCACCTACTGCCTCGTCGGCCACTCGCACATGCCCGTCGCGTTCAAAGACGGGGAAGGCCCAATCGAAGGCGTCGTCCTCGGTGACGGAACCACATTCGAGCTTGACGGCAGCACGTTTGTCGCCAACCCCGGCGGCCTCGGCCAGCCCCGTGACGGCGACAAGCGCAGCTGCTACGCCATCCTCGACCTCGAAGCCAAACGCCTCGAGTTCCGCCGCGCTGCCTACGACGTCGCTGCCGCCCAGGCCAGGATGCGCGCAGCCTTTCTCCCGCCTCACCTCATCGAGAGGCTCGAGCGAGGGCGCTAAAACGCGGGCAATCGGGCAATCGGGCAATCGGGCAATCGGGCAATCGGGCAATCGGGCAAGAGTAGCCGGCTAGGGGTAGGCAGGGGCGCAGCCCATGCCCGGAGGTTTGGGGCGTGCCGGTTCCCCGGAGCGAAGCTTCCCCCACTCCATAACCAATTCCGCAAGCGCCGGAGGCGCGATGCGGCGTGGATGGCACCGGTCTGTGACAACTGCGAGCACAGCGTGGGGCTGCGAGGTCGCTACAAGCGACCCATCCCCAAACTCGACGTTTTGGTCCTCTACTGGAACCGCACCGCCGGCACCCCGGCCCTGCTCCACAGCTGCTCCAGCTTGTAGAACTCCCGGTCGTTCGGCGTAAACAGGTGCACGATGACGGGTCCGAAGTCCACGAGGACCCAGCCTGAGTTGGCGTCGCCTTCCGTGCGCAGCGACTTGACCCCCTGGTTCGCGAGGTCACGGTCGAAGGCGTTGAGCAGCGCGCCCATATGGCGGCCGTTCTGCGCCGTCGCGATCACAAAGTAGTCCGTGAAGGAGGCGACCTGACTCACGTCCAGCTGGACGATGTCCTCCGCCTGCCGGTCGGTGAGAATGTCGATAATTCGGCGCGAGATTTCAGATGGTTCGAGCAACGTGTTATTCACCCGCCGATTCTAACAAACGGGGCGCTGGCGTCGTGATGAAGCGAAGGAGCTTGTAACGAAGACGCTGCGCAGTTTTGGCTGAGGCTATGCGCCTCGATTAAGATGGAACCATGAGCAAGCGCGTAATCGTCGCAATGAGCGGTGGTGTCGACTCTGCAGTCGCCGCTGGACTGCTCGTGCGCCAGGGCTATGACGTCGTCGGCATCACGATGCGTCTCTACACGCAGGCCGACGGCGAAGGCCGCATGCACCAGAAGCGCTGCTGCGGCGTCGAGGACATCGCCGACGCACGTGCCGCCGCCGACGTGCTCGGCATCCCTCACTACGTCTTCAACCTCGAGGAAGAGTTCAGCCGCAGCGTCATCGACTACTTCGTCGATGAGTACGAGCGCGGCCGCACGCCGAACCCCTGTCTCGCCTGCAACGAGCACATCAAGTTTCGCTCCCTGCTGCACCGCGCCCTCGCGATGGACGCCGACTACCTCGCGACCGGCCACTATGCCCAGGTCGATGAGGCCGATGGCGTCTTCCGCCTGCGCAGGGCGGTCGACGACAGCAAGGACCAGTCCTACGTCCTCTATACCCTGCGTCAGGAGGAGCTGAAGAACCTGCTCTTCCCGGTGGGCGGGTACCCGAAGTCCGAAATCCGCCGTCTCGCCTTCGAGATGGGCCTGCCCCTGCACGACAAGCCGGACAGCGCCGAGATCTGCTTCGTCCCGGACGGCGACTACCGCAGCTTCCTCGCTGAGCGCTCACCGCAGCGTCCCGGCGTCATCGTCGACCAGGCCGGCGCCGTTGTCGGCCAGCACGAGGGCGTCGCCGGCTACACGATCGGCCAGCGCAAGGGCATCGGCGCCTTCGGCGGCAAGCGATTTGTGACCGAGATCGACCCCCAGCTCAACCTCGTCACGATCGGCGACGAGGAAGACCTGCTGGCGAAGCGCCTCACTGCCGAGAAGCCCTCATGGACCAATAACGCCCCGCCGAGCCTCGAGTTCGATGCGACGGTGAAGGTGCGCTACAAGAGCCCGCCGGCGCCGGCACGAGTTCGCGTCAACGGTGACGAGATCGACGTCGAGTTCACGCGGCCCCTGCGAGCAATTACGCCGGGCCAGGCTGTCGTCATCTACCACGGTGACAGCGTCGTCGGCGGCGGCATCATCGCGAAGACCGAGCGCCGGGAAGCCGCTCAGACAACCGGCGAGGCCATTGCGGCAACGCCCACCAGCCTTCCGCCCCGCTAAGCGATGGAGAACTACATGCCAATCCTCGGGACTCTCGCCGACATTCGAGACATCTTCATCATCATTTACGGCACCCTCGGCATCATCTTCTTCGTCGTCGGCATCGTCGTGGCGGTGATCATCGGCATGTCCGTGAAGTCGCTGATCGGCACCGTGAAGGACATGGTCGACACCGACATCAAGCCCGCCGTTTCCTCCGTACGGGAGGCTGCTGAGACCGTCCGCGGCACCACCGACTTCGTCGGCCGCACCGCCGTCCAGCCGATCGCAAAGGTGTACGGCACCATGTCGGGCGTGAAGCGAGGCATGGGCGTACTAGCAAACCTGAAGAGGAGCCGCCGTGCTTAAGTTTGCATTGATCATCGGCGCCGCCTTCGGCGCGATCGTCGCCACCCTCATGCAGCAGCCGAAAGAAGAGCCCGTTGTCGAAGACGACGGCTCTCTCGGCCTCGTCGACAAGGTGAAGCTCCAGGTCCGCGAGGCCCAGATTGCAGCCCAGACTGAGGCGAAAGCGAAAGAAGCAGAGATGCTCGCCGAGTACGAGGCCACTCGCCACGGCGCGAAGCAGAGCAGCTAACAGCAGCACTGCCCGGTGCGGACTCGCGTAGCTGCGGGTCTTCAAACCTGCCAGCAAGGGCGCGCGACCTGACCATAGGCTCTGGTGAACCCGCAACCACCCGAAGTTCGCCCTCTCCCTGAGGGCGAGGGGACGCGGACTCACTCTGCGGGTTCGCATCATCTCGCGGAGGCCAGGCCGGCCCCTGCCAATGCCGCTCCGAGTCTCCAGGCGTTTGACATCAAGAAATCGCGTTGTACCAGTCCCTCGCCCTCTGGGAGAGGGTGGCCGGAGGCCTTGTGAGGGCGTCCCTCGCGGCAGTTGCGCGATATGCACGCGACAGAGAGGCGCACGGGGCGCAATGGCGGAGAGGGTGGGATTCGAACCCACGAGCCCCTTGCGGGACTACACGCTTTCCAGGCGTGCCTGATCGGCCTCTCCAGCACCTCTCCCGGCCCTGAAGTCTACCAAAGAGCCCTCCTTAACCGCCAACCCGCCCGCAGACCGGCAAGACAGCATCGTCTTAGGGGGAAGCGGGACTGACCAGAACGATGACGGTTAGTTCCTGACTGTGCTGTTACGAAATGGGCTCTGTTTGGTCCCGAAAAGGTGCGGAATTTGCCATAGTGCTTTCCTCTACAATAGAATCCGGCAACCAACGCACACCGTAATGTATGGAGTGATCAAATCGGTTAATCAAACTAGGTTGAAAAAGGGAGACTAGCGTGCCGGTTCTTCACGTGAGAAAACCGAATGAAGCCCCTCCACCTTCTCGCTCATCGAGAGCGGTGAGGGAACAGCAGCAGAAGTACGACGAGTTCGTGCGCAAGATCGACACAAACGATGTTGGTGACTTGGAGCTCGAACCGAACGAGAACCTGCGCAGCGTAAAGGTCCGCCTTCGCCGCGCTTCCTCGCGCCTCGGTCTCGACATCGACATCTGGGACGCCAACGGTCATGTCTACTTTCAGCGCGTAACCCGTAGAGGCCGCCGCCGCCCGGCCTGACCCCGTCACCGACCGGCCCGACCCCCTCCCCGCATCGCCGCACCCCGCCGCGCGACAAACCTGTTGCACTTCCAGGCGAGCTTCGAGTCATCGCTTCTGCCGCCGTTTGATCGAGGATGCCCCGCTTTCTATAATCGGGTTTGCAGCATCTACGGCCCCGCGTAGTTCCAGGGACACTACTCTGAGTCTTTTCCAGCCTTACTCCGACGACCAGCTCGCCGACGCGATAAAGCGTGCGCGGCGGAACATCCTCGAGATGATCCACGCAGGTGGCAGCGGCCATCCCGGTGGCTCTCTCTCCTCAGTTGAAATCCTCGCTGCCCTCTACCTGAAGGAAATGAAGCACGACCCCGCCGACGCCGAATGGGCCGACCGCGACCGCTTCATCCTCAGCAAGGCGCACTGCGTCCCCGTCCTCTACGCCTTCCTCGCTGAGACCGGCTATATCTCGGTCGATGAGCTGAAGACCTTCCGCCACATCAACAGCCGCCTGCAGGGCCACAGCAAATACCACAGTGTCCCCGGCGTCGAAATGTCCGGCGGCTCGCTCGGTCAGGGCCTCTCATTCTCGATTGGACAGTGCCTCGCCGGCCGCCTCGACCAGCGCGACTACCGCGTCTACTGCCTCATGGGCGACGGCGAGCAGGACGAAGGCCAGGTCTGGGAAGCGGCAATGGCCTGCTCCCACTACGGCCTCGACAAGCTCACAGTCATCGTCGACCGCAACGGCGTCCAGAACGACGGCTACGTCATCGACATCATGCGCCAGGAGCCCCTCGCCGATAAGTGGCGTGCGTTCGGCTTCGACGTGCAGGAGGTCGACGGCCACGACGTCCACGCTGTCATCCAGGCGATCGAAAACACAAAGAGCGCTACCGGGCCCAGCATGATCATCGCCCACACCATCAAGGGCAAGGGCGTGTCCTTCATGCAGAACACCGCGGCCTGGCATGGCAAGGCACCGAACGACGATGAGCTCGCCCGAGCACTCGCGGAGATTGGCGTATGACCACCACACAGCAACCACCAGCCGCCACGCGCGAGGCTTTCGGTCCCACCCTGATCAAGCTCTACGAAGAGGGCGTCGACCTCGCCGTCGTCGATGGTGACCTCGGCGCTTCGACCACCTCGCAGATCTTCGGCAAGAAGTACCCGGAGCGCTTCATCACGCTCGGCCCGGCAGAGCAGAACATGGTTGGCGTCGCCGCCGGTCTGGCCGCCGCCGGCAAAGTCGCCTGGGCGTCCACCTTCGCCGTCTTCATGCCCGGCCACTGCTTCGACCAGATCCGCGTCAGCATCTCGCAGCCCAACCTCAACGTGAAGCTTTTCGCCAGCCACGGCGGCATCAGCCCCGGCGAGGACGGCATCTCCGCTCACTCGATTGAAGACCTGGCTCTGATGTGCTCGCTCGTCAACTTCCGCGTCCTCGTCCCGGCCGACCTGAACGAGACCGCCGCCGCGATAGAAGCCGCCTCGCGCGAACCCGGCCCGTTCTACATCCGCGCCGGCCGGCCGAAGCTGCCCCAGATCTACGAGCCGAACCACAAGTTCCAGGTCGGCAAGGCAGACCTGCTTCGCCCCGGCAAGGACGTCACGATCATCGCCAGCGGGATCATGGTCACCGCCGCCCTCGAGGCCGCTGCCGTCCTCGCCGCAAAGGGCGTCGACGCCCGGGTCCTCAACCTCTCGACCTGGCGCCCCCTCGACCACGAAGCGATCGAGTCCGCTGCCCGCGACACCGGCGCCATCGTCACGGCTGAAGAGCACCTCTACCACGTCGGCATGGGCGCGATGGTCGCCCAGCACCTCGCAGGCACCTACCCGGTGCCGATGGGCTTCGTCGGCGTCCGGGGCTACGCGGAGTCCGGTCCGTGGGAGCAGCTCGTCCAGAAGTACGGCCTCACCGCCGCCGACATCGTCCGCGAGGCAGAACTGGCAGTAGCCCGCAAGCCGTGAGTCTGCGCTGACCAGGAAGCGTACGTCTCTGATACACGCTCCGGTGGCCGAACCTGGGCAGCATCGCGGCGGCGGTAAACCGGTTACACGATGAAGATAGTGATCCCTGCCCTCGCTCGACGCGCTCCTCTGCTGTTTGTGTCAGCCTGCCTCGCACTCGGGCTGTCAGCCTGCTCGCAGCCGGGCAAGTCGAGCGGGATAACGGGCCAGGTTGTCGCCGACGGCTCCAGCACCGTCTTCCCGATTACCGAGGCAGTCGCGGAAGAGTTCCTGCTCGTCGAGAACAAAATCCAGGTGACCGTGGGTATCGCCGGCACGGGCGGCGGCTTCTCGCGCTTCTGCAACGGCGAGACGAGCGTCCAGGACGCCTCCCGCCCGATTAGCCAGAAGGAAATCGACCTCTGCGCCGCCCGTGGGATCGAATGGATCGAGCTGCCAGTCGCGTACGACGCCATGGCGATCGTTGTGCATCCGAAAAACACCTGGATCGACTGCATCACCACGGCGGAGCTGAACAAAATCTGGGAGACCGCCGCCCAGGGCACCATCAATAAGTGGAACCAGATTCGGCCCGAGTTCCCGAATGAGAACTTCTCGCTGTACGGCGCCGGCACCGACTCCGGTACGTTCGACTATTTCACCGAGGTTATCAACGGCAAGACGGGTGAAAGCCGCGGCGACTACACCGCAAGCGAAGACGACAACACCCTCGTTCAGGGCGTCAGCGCGGCCAGGTACTCGCTCGGATACCTCGGCCTCGCCTACTACGAGCAGAGCATCGACAAGCTCAAAGCGCTGAAGGTCGATGGCGGCAAAGGCTGCGTCCTGCCCTCGGCGGCGGCGGTAGAGGACGGCACCTATACCCCACTGTCGCGGCCGCTCCTGATCTATGTGCGACGCGACCACGCGGACCGGCCAGAGGTGCGGGCGTTTATCGATTTCTATCTCGAGAACGCGGGCTTCCTTGCCGCGGACGTCGGGTATGTGAAACTCCAGCCGGACCTGTACGAACTGGTCACGGCCCGATGGCGGACACGCACCACCGGCACCATCTTCCATGCCGGCGAGCACGGCATCCCGCTGGAGCAGCTGCTGGCGACAGATTAGCTCCGCCATGGAGCCGCCGCTCGCTCTAGTTCGCCGCCCAGATCGAGGCGTTTAACGCGGTCGCAAAGCTCACCCAGGCCAGGTAGGGCGACATCAACAGCGCCGCCAGCCGCGACTTCGGCGCGAAGGCGATGATCGTCGCGAGAATCGTCAGCCACAGCGGCACGATGACCAGCAGGCCACTCACCGGACTCCGACGCTCAAAGAAGGCGAAAGTCCAGCCGAGGTTCAGCGCGAGTTGCACCGTCCACAGCGTCAACGGCACCGCACGGCCGCCGTCCTTCTGCTTCGTCAGCCAGACCCGCCAGGCTGCCACGCCCATCGCGAGATAGAGCACGGTCCAGACCGGCGCGAACACCCAGCTCGGCGGCTGCCACGACGGCTTCGACAGCTCCCGGTACCAGTCGCTGTCGACGTTCGGCGCCGTCCACTGCGAGCCAATGAACGCAACGACGAACGGCGGTAGACCAAAGAGCAGCAAGCCCGCAATCGAGCCGAAGCTCTTCGGGTTGCGTTCGCGCGCATCCGTACGTGTGGCCGTTGTCATGAGATAACCTCCGCTGACTCCAACCTAAGGCCGCAGCCCTTACGTCTCCACCAAGGACGCCGCACCCGTCTACCACCCGCGTCTGCAATTCGCCGCCGGTGGCCCTACAACAATCGCGTGAGTATCCGCGCCGTGTTCTTCGACCTCGACGACACGCTGCTCGCGACTAGTTGGTCACGACCGATAAGGGCAGAGCTCGCTACCGCCCGGATTATTCGTGACCACCCGCACGTCGACGCCGAGGACTTGATCCGCCGAATTCTCTTTGTTGCACCCGGTACAACCTGGGCGGTTGGGGCAGAGGCAGCACTAAAGGAGCTGGGCCTTCAAAACACTGAAGCCGGCCGCGAGGCGAGTCGCATCTGGTTCTTCGACGGCCCCGGTTCGACAGAGCTACTGGTCACAGTTGAGGGCGCCATGGACGCTATTGCAAACCTGCGGCCTGAATTGAGGCTCGGAATCATTACGAATGGCAGCGAAACGTTTCAGCGCTTCAAGTACGAAACGCTCGACCTGAAGGATCGAATTGCCGTCTTCCTGACAAGCGACCGAGCGGGCTGCCACAAGCCCGATGTACTCATCTTCCAGATGGCGCTCCGCGAAGCTGATGTTGAACCGCATGAAGCAGTCTTCATTGGCGATTCCTATGATGCCGACATCGTGGGCGCTCTGGGCGCGGGCATGCATGCGGTCTGGTACAACCCGGCGAGGCATCAGCTCGAAACCGACCTTGAGACGCGGCATCACGAGCTCCACTCCTACGCCGACCTTGCTGCCCTTCTAGCCACGCTCGACGTCATCGAGCCTTAGGCCCCCCTCGACTACACTGGTGCCGTGAGCCTTGAGAAGCTGCGTGGGCGGCTCGTCCTCTCCGTCATCCTCGGAGCCATCGTCTTCGTCGGCATCAGCGCGTACGGCGACTTCAACGAGGTCGCCGACAGCCTTGAGGCGTTTCGCTGGGAGCTGCTGCCCCTCGTCCTCGTGCTGTCCTTCAGCAACTACATCCTGCGGTTCTTCAAGTGGCAGTACTACCTCCGCCTGATCGGTGTGATCGACTTCCCGCTCTGGGAGAGCGCCCTGACCTACCTCAGCGGCCTCGGTATGGCGGTCACTCCCGGCAAGGTCGGCGAATGGCTGAAGTCCTACCTCCTTCGCGAGCTGCACGGCACGCCGATGAGCCGCTCTGCGCCGATCATCCTCGCCGAGCGCCTCACCGATAGCCTGGGGCTCGTCATCCTTGGCGCCGCGGGGCTGATGGTTTACGGCGACGCCTGGCCCGCGTTCGTCGCGTTCCTGCTCCTGGGCGTCATCGTCTTCGTCGTGGTCCGCCATCAGCCGACGGCGCTCTGGATCCTGCGCCGGCTCGAGCAGGTCAAGTACACATCTCGCTTCGCCGCCCATGCCGAGGAGTTTTACCGCAGCAGCTACGTCCTCTTCGCGCCGCTGCCGCTGATCTCGATGACCCTGCTCAGCACCGTCTCCTGGGGCTTCGAGGTCCTCGGCTTCTTCTTCGTCCTGATCGGCCTCGGCGTCGACCCAAGCTGGGACCTGCTGCTCAAAGCCTCGTTCATCATGCCGGCGGCGACACTGGCGAGCGCGCTCCTCCTGACGCCCGGTGGGCTCGGCGTCGCTGAGGGCGGCATCGTCGGCCTCTCTCAGGTGCTGCTCGACCTTCAGAAGGGCCCAGCGGCCGTGGGCGCCCTCGTCATCCGCTTCGGCACCCTCTGGTTCGGCGTCATCGTCGGCATCATCGCCCTCGTCCTCGTCACGAAGCGCGCCGGCGTGCTGCCGAACCAGCCCGCTTCAGGAGAAGGCGCCACGACCGGCTAGCCGCCTGCACCAGCCTTCAGCTCTCCGGCGATCTGCTCGGCCCAGGCGTCGATCTCGCGCCAGTTGCGGTGATCGCCGTATTTGCCGAGGAAGAGCTTCACGAAGACGTCGCCGCTGCCGCCCCACTGCTCTCGCGTCACCACGCCGGCAAACCAGTGATGGTCGCGCGGCCCGAGCTGCGGCCAGTACGGCGCGATCCCCTTCGGCAGACGCAGCGCCTTGAACATCGCCCGCCGCACCAGACCTGGGAAAGCGCCGGACTCCTGCCCAATTGAGCTGACGCTGAACAGCCAGAGCGGCCGCGAGCCCAGCACGTCGAGGTGCTTCTCGATGACCTCGACCGCGCCCGGCAGCCAGGCCCCGCCGTGGATCGCGCTGCCGAGCACGAAGGCATCGTAGTCGTCGAAGCGAAGCGCCGGCAGGATCGCTTCGACGTCGACGGCAACACCCGGGCTGGCGAGACTCGCGGCGATGCGCTCGGCGACACCACGCGTCGACCCATCGGCGGTCGCATAGGCCACCAGCAATCGCATCGGTGGTTTTTCCATGCATCAACCATCGCAGTCCTGCGAACTGTTCCCCAGAGCCAAACAGCACGGTTAGGGCAGCCGGCCTTCCTCACTTGCCCGATTGCCCGATTGCCCGATTGCCCGATTGCCCGATTGCCCGATTGCCCGATTGCCCGATTGCCCGATTGCCCGATTGCCCGATTGCCCGATTGCCCGATTGCCCGATTGCCCGATTGCCCGA
>JBFWZE010000097.1:9015-13698 GCA_050185685.1 Dehalococcoidia bacterium | reverse complement strand
TCTTCTCGTCGGCCATCGCGATCCAGGGGGAGACGGCCATGCCGAAGAGCTGCATGCCCTGGCGCCACTCTTCCGGGTGGAGCTCCTTGACGTTCTCAATCGGCGCCGGGACGGGGCTGGCGAAGCAATCGCTGGCCCAGTAGACGCCGGTCTTCGGGTCGTAGAGGCCTCGGGTGGTCGGCGAGTCGAACACGGGCGGGCGGATGAGGTGTAGGGTGCGGTCGCCGGCCTCGAAGCTCTGGTCGTCGTCGAGCCAGCGCATGCGGTTGAGAGGCAGGGCGTAATCGCCGACGAGGCGTTCCACCTGGAACCAGTTCATCACGAGCGTGGCGTTCGGGAAGACGTCGAGGGCTTCGACGAGGTTGCCGGTGTGGTCGTGGTCATCGTGGGAGATGAAGATCCAGCGCACGTCTTCGGCATCGACGATCGACTGTACGTCGGCGAACCACTGGCGGCGGTTGGCGACGGTGCCGGTGTCGACGACGACGGGCTCCTTTGCGGTGATCACCATCGAGTTCATGTAGACGAGCTGGGGAGCCTCGCCCTCGCCGACGAGCTGGCGGATGACGTAGGTGTCATCGGCGATCTTCTGGGGGGCGTGGTGAAAGCGCGGTGCGGGAGCGGCGTAATTGGTGGTGGTCTCAGGGTTTCGCAGGGTGGTCATTGCAGTGTGTCTCCTTCTCCGAGGCCGGAGGAGGGCTCCGGCGGGTTAGCTATGTGTCATGCCGGTAGTTTCGGGTGCTGGGGGTTTCGTGAGATCGACCGGTGGGGGGACTGAGGGAGATGACCTGCGGCGGATTCGGGTTCTCCGTCGGAAGGCGGAGTGAGGGGTGACTGCGTAAAGGGTTTGCGGGGACGGGGACAATGCGTCGGGAGATGCGACGGTGGTGGCTTCGGTGTTAGAGATGGGCGGCCAGACGGCCGCGCCGCACCTGCGGTGCTTGCGGTCATTTGAAATAGGGTTTGCGGGGGACACCCCCGCGGGCCCCCGCGCAGGGGCTGCGCCCCTACGAACCCCTGCGCTACCCTCGCAGGCTCGGCAGGCACGAGGAGCGATGCAGTCTCCCGTATCGGTTCTTTTCTGTTCGCGGTGGGACTTCTCGCGCTGCCGTTCGCCTTGCTGAGGTGTGGCTCCGTTGTGGAGTCGCATTGTCTTCAGGAATTGGTTGCATTGACCGGATATGGCGCTTGGGCGAGAATGCGCGCGTGGTGGCACACGAGTTGGGCGAGCTACAACCGCGTCCGGAGCCGAGGCTTTCGAGCGTTTCTGCGTTCTTCCCCTGCTACAACGACGCGAATACGATCCCGGGCCTGGTCCGGGCGGTCGAGGCTGCCCTGAAGCAGATCACGGACGACTACGAGATCATCGTGGTCAATGACGCGAGCCGCGACAACAGCGCGGAGGTTCTCGAAGCGCTGAAGGGCGAAGTCCCCACCCTAAGAGTCGTCCAGCATGAGACGAACCGCGGTTACGGCGGTGCTCTGCGCAGCGGATTCGAGAACGCCACCAAGGATTATGTCTTCTACACCGACGGCGATGGGCAGTACGACCCGTCCGAGCTGGTGCTGCTGGCGGCGCACATGCAGCCGGGTGTCGACGTGGTGAACGGCTTCAAGATTTCGCGGCAGGACCCCTGGTACCGCCAGGTCATTGGCTCCACCTACCAGCACACGGCGCACATGCTGTTCAGCCTGCCGATCCGGGACGTCGACTGTGACTTCCGGCTGCTGCGGAAGTCAGTGTTCGACGTGATGACGCTGGAGTCGCCGGACGGTGCGATCTGCATCGAGCTGGTGCGCAAACTGAAGGACTCCGGCTTCCGAATGGTCGAGGTGCCTGTACACCACTTCCCGCGCATGTACGGGACGTCGCAGTTCTTCAAGCCGAAGCGCATCGTCCGGGCGATCCGGGCGTTCGCGATCTGGTACGTACGGCTCGTGATCATGCGCGAGCAGAAACGCCACGCGCGGCAGATGCGGATATCGCGCGCCGCTCCCGCCACCCACCAGTCGAGCTGACGTTGGACCCGGCGGAATATGACTACCTCTACGACCTGGAAGAGAACCTCTGGTGGTTCGTTGCCCAGCGCCGGATCACTGAGGCACTGCTCCGCAAGCATCTAACGCGCTCTGGCTCGCCGCTGAAGGTACTCGACGCGGGCGCCGGTACCGGCGGTCAGCTCGAGCAGCTGCAGCGCTTCGGCCAGGTGACGTCGTTCGACTTCGAGCCGAAAGCGGTCGAGTACTTCGCGCAGCGGCAGCGGGGACGCGTCCTCGTCGCGAGCACGGACGCGATCCCGTTTGCGGACAACACCTTCGACCTCGTGACGTCGTTCGACGTGATCTGCCAGCTGCCGTCGCCGAACGATGAGATGGCGTTGAAGGAGCTGAGCCGCGTGCTGAAGCCGGGCGGGACGCTGTACGTGCGAACGCCGGCACTGCAGGCGTTGTACGGCGGGCACGATGTTACACTTCACACGAAGCACCGCTACACGACGAACGAGATGGCTCGAAAGATGCGCGAGGCCGGGCTGGATGTGCTGCAGAGCACCTACGCCAACACGTTCCTCTTCCCGGTCGCGGCGACGCGGCGTTTGATTGCGAAAGTGCGCCACAGCTCCGGTGAATCGGACGTACGGGCGGTGAGTCCTATGCTCAACACGGCACTGAAGACGCTGTTCTCGGTCGAGGCAACCATCCTTCCTCGAACGTCTCTGCCGGTGGGGCTCTCCGTGATCGCAATCGCTCGAAAACCATGACAGACGACCTGCTGACCTACCCCGACCGCGACGTCCTGCTCAGCGAGCCGCGCTTCGCCGCATTCAGGGGCAAGCGGGCGCTTGTCACGGGCGGCTGCGGCTTCATCGGCAGCAACATCGTCCACGCCCTCGACGCATTGGGCTGCGACGTCACGGTGATCGACTCGCTGGAGGCGGACCAGGGCGGCAACATGTTCAACCTGTGCGGCCTCGAGGGCAAAGTCGACGTGCGCGTCTCGGACATTCGCGATGCCGCGGCGGTTGCGGATGCGGTCAGGGGACGCGATTTCATCTTCAACACGGCTGCGATCGTCAGCCACCTCAACAGCCTCGAATCGCCGTTCGAGGATGTCGACGTCAACGTGCGGGGTACGCTGGTGCTGCTCGAGGGCATTCGCCAACACGCGCCGGAAGCAGCAGTCGTCCACGCGAGCACCCGCAGCGTCTACGGCGTGATCAAGACGACGCCGGTGAACGAAGACCACCCGATGCGGCCGCCCGAGGTAAACAGCGCGAACAAGGCGGTCGCCGACCTGTACCACTACGCCTACTACGTCGCGCACGGGATGAATACGATCTCGATGCGGCTGACGAACACGTTCGGGCCGAGAGCGCTGGCGGCACACCACCGCCAAGGGTTCATGAACTGGTTCATCCGGCTCGCGGTCGAGGGCGGCACCTTCCGGCTCTACGGCGACGGTTCTCAGGTGCGTGACCTCGATTATGTCGACGACACGGTGCGTGCGATGCTGCTGGCAGCGGTAACGCCGGGTCTCGCGGGCGAGGCGCTGAACATCGGCAGCGGCAAACCGGTGAGCCTGAAGCAGATCGCCGAGGAGCTGATCGAGATCAGTGGTCACGGCAGCCTCGAGTACGTCCCCTTCCCGGACGACGCGAAGCGGATTGAGATCGGCGATTACGTTGCCGACACGACAAAGATTACAGACCTCCTGGGCTGGCAGCCTCAGGTGAGCATGCGCGAAGGGCTGAAACGCAGCGTCGGCTACTATCGCGCCTACAAGGAACACTACTGGTAATGCCGGAGACCATCCCCCCGATCGACCTCAAACGCCAGCACGCCTCGATGCAGGCAGATATCGACGCCGCAATCGGCCGCGTCATGGCTTCGGGCTGGTTCATCTCGGGGCCGGAGACGAAGGCGTTCGAGCAGGAGTACGCGGCGTACTGCGGCGTCGAGCATGCGGTGGCGCTGGGCTCCGGGTCGGCGTCGCTGAACCTGGCGTTGAAGGCGCTGGGTATCGGCGCCGGGGACGAGGTGATCACGGTCGCTTTCACGCTGAGCGCGACGCTCGACGCGATCGTCGAACTGGGCGCGACGCCGGTGCTGGTCGACGTGACCGAGGACACCTACACGATGGACCCGGCGCAGGTCGCCGCGGCGGTAACACCGCGGACAAAGGCGATCCTGCCGGTGAACATCTACGGCCACCCAGCGGACATCGACGCGATCGAGGCGGCGGCACCGGGGCTGCCGATCATCGTCGACGCCTGTGAGTCTCACGGCGCGACGTACAAGGGCAAGCCGGCGACGATGGCGGGCACGGCGAGCTGCTTCAGCTTCTACCCGACGAAGAACCTCAACGCAATCGGTGATGCCGGCGGCGTGACGACGAGCGATGCGGCGCTGGCGGACCGGATCCGGATGCTGCGCCAGCACGGCTGGGACCGGCGCTTCCACTCGGCGATCAGCTCGCTGAACAGCCGGATGGACGAGATCCATGCCGCAGTACTGCGGGCGAAGCTGCCGAGGCTCGACGGCTGGAACGCGCGTCGGACGTCGATCGCCCGGGAGTACGACCTCGCGCTCAAGGGGACGTCGATCATCCCGGCGACGAAGGCAGAGTGGGCCGAGCCGAGCTACTACCTCTACGTCGCCCGCACACCGGAGCGCGACCGCCTGCGA
>JBFWZE010000097.1:1937-8915 GCA_050185685.1 Dehalococcoidia bacterium | reverse complement strand
GGGCCCGCGAAGCGGGAGAGAGCGTCAGCGACTCCCTGTAAGGCGCCCTGCACAGATGCCGCTGCCGGCAGATATGATCTTTGGGTGACTGAGACGACGATCTTCGTTGGGGTGCCCAGGGCGGAGGCGTTGTATGAGGTCGTTCGCGCGTACATCGAATCGCTGGGTGGTGACGTGCGGGTGGAGCCGAAGAGGACGCAGATCAGCTTTAAGGCGAAGACGGGGTTTGCCTACGTATGGCGGCCGCAGGTCTGGGGCATCAAGCGGCCAGAAGACAGCATCGTCCTGAGCTTCGACGCCGGCCGAAAGATTGAGGATGCCCGTATCGAGGAGTCCACAGAGGCGCGGCCGGGCCGGTGGGTGCACCACGTTCTGATTGAGAAGAAGGGTGACCTCGACGCAACCGTGAAGCGGTGGCTCCGCGAGGCGTATGCGTTCGGGCAGATCGACCGCAGGAAGGGCCGCAAAACGCCGAAGAGCTAGTCGAGGTGAGGGCAAGCAACGAGGCCGTATTCTGGTCCTGAGGTGACGCGTGAGCTTGAACATGACAGAGCGGGATGCGGCGGTTGTCGAGCGGTTGAGAGCGCTGCTAGGGGCTGACGCAGTTGATACGCGGCCGGTGGAGCGGGAGTTCTTCGCCCAGGACGCGCTGGGGAAGCGCGGGAACGCGGGCAAGGCGTCGGATCCTCTGGCGGTGGTGCGGCCGTCGGACGCTCCGGCGGTGGCGGCGCTGCTGAAGCTGTGCTCCGAGCTCGGCGTGGCGGTGGTGCCGTACGGGGCCGGGACGGGGCTGATGGGCGGCGCGCGGACGGAGACGCCGGGAGTGGTGCTGGACCTGGCGCTGCTGAACACGGTCGAGGTGCACGCTGCGGACGGATTCGTCTGGGCGGGCGCCGGGGCGATCCTCGCGGATGTCGATGCGGAGCTGAGGAGAAGCGGGCTGATCCTCGGGCACGACCCGTGGACGTTCCCGGTTGCGAGCGTCGGCGGGCCGATCAGCACGAACGGTCTGGGGTACAAGGGCGGCCGCTACGGCGGGATGGGCGACCAGGTGATGGCGCTCGAGGTCGCGCTGGCGGACGGGACGCTGATGCGGACGAAGGCGGTGCGGCGGCGGTCGACGGGTCCGGACCTCGCGAGGCTGTTCGTCGGCGCCGAAGGGACGCTGGGCGTGATCACGGCTGCGGCGTTGAAGGCGTTTGCAGCGCCGGAGAAAGAAGAGCGACGCGGGTTCAGGTTCCCCACCTTCGAGCAGGGGTTCTACGCGATCGCCGAGATCAACCGCCTCGGCATGCGGCCCTCGCTGCTCGACTACGGCGAGGGGCACGCGGCGCCGTGGCGGGAGCTGTCCTCGCGAGAGGAGTACGCACCGAAGCTTTACCTGGGCTTCGAGGGCTTCAGCGAAGACGTCGACGCTCAGATGTCGCGGGCCCTGCGCATCGTCGCCGAGAACGACGGCACGGTGTTGCCGCAGGAGGATGTCGAGGAGTTCTGGGCCGACCGCCATGTCGTTGCGGAGCGCTTCGCGAAGAACCGGCGGCGCGGACCGCGGGAGGACCGCAACCCGGGGCTGGCGTTCGACTTCATGCACGTCACGCTGCCGGCCTCGCAGACGCTGGCGTTTCGGGAGAGCTGTCACGCCGCGGCCGAGCGCGAAGGGGTCGCGATCCTCGAGTGCGGGCTGTGGCTGGGGCCGGAGCTGTTCTCAGGGGCGTTTGCGGTGCCGGACGCGGAGGGCGGCCACGAGCGGCTCAGCGCTTTCATGAAGGGGCGGCTGGAGGAGGCACAGGACCGCGGCGGGTCGATGGAGTACGTGCACGGCGCCGGAACGCGGTTGGCCGACTTGATGGAGCGGGAGCAGGGGACGGCGTTCGAGGTGCTACGGCGGCTCAAGGGGGTGCTGGACCCTCAAGGGGTTGTGAACCCGGGCAAGCTGGGGCTTTAGGAACGCGGAGCCCGCGGGGCAGCGGGAGCCGACCGCCCCGCGTGATCGCTTTAGACCACCGCCAGATTCTTCGTACCTCAGAATGACAAGTGTTGGGAGTACGTCGAGCAAATCGGGCGGCCGTGAGAGCTTCGACTACGCTCGATAAGAAGCCATCGTCGGATTGATGGGAGGGGTGGCGGCGCTTACTGTGGCGGTATCGACGCGACTTCAGTCTAGAAACCGGACGAGATGACCGAGAACGCCGCAGGCACCACCGACGATGCTTCAGTTTCAGCACCGCGCGAGCACTTCTTCAGGCGTGAGGGCGACCTGTTCGTCCCGACACGCCGCGCTGTGGGCCCGTGGAACCCGAACTCGCTGCACGGGCGGGTGCTGGCGGGGCTCCTCGCGCGCTGTCTCGAAGAGGCGTACGGGGACGAGGCGATGCTGTTCACCCGCCTGACGGTCGATATGTTCCGCCTGCCGAGCCTCGAGCTGATCGAGGTGACAACGTCGGTAATCCGCGAGGGCAACCGGATCCGGGTCAGCGATGCGGTCGCTGTCAGCGAGGGGTCGGAGATCGGACGGGCGCGGGCAGTCCAGCTTCGCAAGGCGGAGGCGCCGGAGAACCCGGTATGGAAGCCGGCGCCATGGGACGCGCCGAAGCCGGAGGACGCCGGGCGGCCTCGGGACTCTCTGAGCGGGATGTGGGACACCTGGAACCTGCCTCGCGGTGAACTCGGACAGCGGCGCGTGTGGCTTCGAGAGCGGCATCAGCTCGTCGAGGGCGAGGAGCTGACGCCCTTCGTCCGCGTCGCGGGCTGCTCCGACTTCGCCAGCCCGTTAGCGAACGCGGGCGAGCACGGGCTCGACTACGTGAACGCTGACATCACGCTCTATCTGCACCGCCTGCCGGTGGGCGAGTACATCGGCTTCGAGGTCGTCAGCCATGAGAGTGCCGATGGCATCGCGGTGGGCGACACGACGGTGTACGACGTGGAGGGAGCAATCGGCCGCAGCGTTGTCTGTGCGGTGGTGAACCGGCGGATGCGGCCTCAGAGCTAAGGCTGGTGGCCTGAAGCCTGCATCACCGATCCGTAGAACTGCTACCGCACTACCAAGACCGAGGCTTCGGCGTGGCGGACGAGTTTCTCGGCGGTGCTGCCGATGAGGTAGTGGCGGGCGGGGGCGGGTTTGCGGGAGCCGACGATGATGATGCCGGCGCGGTGCTTGCGGGCAGATTCGTCGAGCTCGGAGGAGGCTGTGCCGTTCAGCACTTCGGTTGAGACGCGGTAGCCCTGGGTGGCGAAGTGGGCGGCGACACCACCGAGAGCAGCCTCCTCGATGTCGTGGTTCCGCTCAGCGGCGGCCTGGGCAGCGGCCATTGAGTTGCGCTTGCTGCCTCGCTGGGCCTTCGGGAAGGGCGTGTCGACGTAGCTGAGGATGATCTCGACGTCGAGGGGGAGCTGGAGGCGGTCGAGGAAGTTGATCGCCTTTCGCGCTTCGGGGGAGTCGTCGTAGCCGATCAACACCTTGCTGACGTGGTCGATGTCGGGACGGACGATGAGGACGGGCAGGGTCGAGTTCTGCACGACGCCCTGGCTGACGCTGCCGAGGAGCATGATGCCGAGGCCGGAGTGGCCCTTGGCGCCGAGCACGACAAGGTCGGCGGGCGCACGACGGGCGGCTCGAAGGATCTCCTCGATCGGGTTGCCCCAGCGAGCGATGACATCGACGTCGATCTCCGGGTCGGGGTCGAGCTCGGTCGCGGCTGCCTGCGCTTCTTCCTCACTCTCGGCGAGGGCGGTGCGTCGGGCGGCGGGCGTTGCCTTGAGGAGGAAGGCGGGATCGGGGCGGGCACCGGACAGGAAGGACTGCGGCGCGACAGAGAGGACGGTGAGCTTCGAGGTCACCGGGAGGATGAGCTGGCGGAGGACCGAACTGGCGTCCCTGGCAGGGCCGCTGCCGTCGGTGGCGAAAAGTACTCGAAGTCCTGCCGGTGCGTCTGAAGTCATATGCGCTCCTCCCCTGCTGCGAGGATAGCCGGAGTTGGGGGCGGGGAGAACCCGGGAGGCTGCTCAGGTTCTGCAGGGCCGAGGCAAGACACCCACCCTTGAAAGGGTGGGCAGAGTCCGAAGATGCGCAGCGGCAGACCGCGACGCCGCTGCGGCAGGCTCGCAGCGAGTCTTGAGCAGTCTTTTGAGGAGATTGGAGGTCCAGGGGACGCCCTCTCCTCAGTCCTCTCCCAGAGGGCGAGGAAGGCCTGCTCACGCTATGCGTTCGGGCTGGCTACGTTGGGGTTGCGACGGGTTGGGGTTTTCGGAGGCGGTTGATGAAGCTCGGGAATTTGAAGGTGGACTCGTTGTCGTAGAGGGCGAGGAGGGCGAGCCAGACAAGTGCGGCGAAGGCGACCGGGGTGACGCTAAAGAAGCCGGACGAGTGCCAGTCGATGGCGAAGCGGTCGGGGCGGAGGAGGACGTGGATCGACTGCGCGGCGGAAATGTGGAGCGCGAGGAGCACGACCCACATCTCGACGCGAATCAGGCGGCTGCGACCTCGGGAATAGAGGACGATAAAGAGAGCGGCGATGACGAGCAGGGCCCAGTCGTACCAGACGGAGTGAGTGCTGATCAGCAGCATGGCGAGCACGGTTGCCGCTACACCGAGGAGGTAGTTGCGGCTCCACCAGACGATCGCGAGCGGGAGGGCCGTAGCCGCAACGAGGGCGTAGGTCCACACCGCCGGCGGAGGCTCGTGGCCATACAGCGGTCCGCCGCGCAGCTTGAAGAGGAAGCCGTTCCAGCTGAACATGTGCGGCGCGTCTTTGAGGTCGAGCCCGTTCTGCCAGCGCAGGAAGGTGACGTAGTTCTTGAAGGTCTCGAGCCCGACGATCAGGAAGGGCACGAAGAAGATGACGCAGGAGGCGACGAACATGGTCCCCAGCGTCTTCCACTCGCCTCGAACGAGGAGAAAGAGGCCGGGAAGCACGGCCCACTGCGGTTTGAGGGCGAGCAGGGAGAAGCAGAGGCCGGCGAGCACTTCGTGACGGGCGCGCAGGAGCAGGAAGCCGGCGGTGAGGGCCAGGCAGAAGAAGAGGGCGCTGTGGCCCATGATCAGCGCTTCGTGGACGGGCCTGAAGGTGAGGATACCCAGGATGAGCAGGGGGAGCTCGGGAATGCCGCGGCTGCTCCACCAGGTGAGGCCGATGAAGCCCGCCAGCGCCGCGACGCTAAAGGCAGAGAAGGTCCAGAAGGCATTCTTGAAGTTCATCGCGGCGAGCGGCGAGTGAAGATACGCCAATGCCGGCGGGTTGTAGTAGTTGCCGCGGGCGATCAGGCGGTCGAGGGCGTACGGGTCCTGTGTGACGTCAAAGATCGGGTCGTAGGGGTAGTAGGTGATCTCGCCGGGGACGGGGTAAAGCTCGGCCGCGTCGCCGTGGTAGGCGAGGCTGGCGCCGGCGTAGAAGTAGGCGAAGTCAACGCGCTCGTCGTAGTCGAGGTAGGGCAGAAGGCGCATCGTCTCCTGCGTGTCGTTGGTGAGACGCACGCCGGCAATGAGGATGTAGCCGACGGTGACGACGATGAAGAGCCAGCTGACGAGGGTCCAGGGAGACGGGCCGGCCGCTTGCGGGCGGGACTCGGCGACTGCTTCGGTCATTGGCAATCAGTCTATCGTGCGGTGTGAGGCTGGTGCTACGAGCTTCGAGCTTCCCGTGAGGATACCGGGCGCAGGCGGGCTTGAGATGTTGCCGGTGGGTGGGTATCTGTGGCGGTGAGATGTAGAAACGCGCCCTCGCCGCGAGTCGCCGCGCTTTGTCCCAGCTTCCCAGCGCCGCTATGTCCGCCCTCATATTGCAGCGACGGAGGACGCCGGCAGAGGTTGACCCGGTCTGGACGCAGGGTGAAACGAAGAGATGAGTGACGGAGTTTCAGTGAGTAGACCTTCGGCGGAAGCGGCGTTCAGTGGTGGCCGGCGTATGGGTCTTCTATTATCGAATGAGTCCTGTCCCGACGGGCGGGGTGTCGCGGCAGCAGAACGGGTCGAGAATTACTCATGACTGACTACAAATTCGACGTTACGGTGGTCGGCGGCGGCATCATTGGTGTCGCCACGGCGATGCGGCTGGCTTCGTCCCACCCGAAGCTAAAGGTGGGCGTTGTCGAGAAGGAAGCTGCGGTGGCGGGGCACCAGACCGGCCACAATAGCGGTGTCATCCACTCGGGCATCTACTACGCACCGGGGTCGCTGAAGGCGAAGAACTGCGTTACGGGCGCCCGCGACCTGATGGCGTTCTGCGACGAGAACAACATCCCCTACGAGCTCTGCGGCAAGCTGATCATCGCGACGAGCGACGAGGAGCTGCCGCGCCTGGACGAACTCTTCCGGCGAGGCACGGCGAACGGCGTGCCCGGACTGGAGATGATCGGCCCGGAGCGCGTGAAGGAGATCGAGCCGGAGGCTTCGGCGGTACGCGGTCTGCTTTCGCCGCGGACCGGGATCATCGACTACACGCAGGTGACGAAGGCCTACGCGCGCCAGCTGCAGGAGCACGGCGGCACAATCGTCTTCAACGCCCGCGTCAACGCGATCCACTGCACGAGCTCGCATTCGCACCTCGAGACCGAGGCTGGCGACGTCGAGACGAAGTACCTGATCAACTGCGCCGGCCTCTACGCCGACAAAATCGCCACGATGATGGGGCTCGATTCCGACGTTCGGATCATCCCCTTCCGCGGCGAGTACTACTTCCTTCGCCCGGAAGCGCGGCGGCTGGTGAAGGGCCTGATTTACCCGGTGCCGAACCCGGAGTTCCCGTTCCTTGGCGTGCACTTCACGCGATCTATCCACGGCGGCGTCGAGGCTGGGCCGAACGCGGTGCTGGCGACGGCGCGCGAGGGATACACGAAGCTGAGCTTCAACCCGCTCGAAAGCGCCTGGACGCTGAGCTACCCGGGCTTCTGGCAGATGGCGCGGAAGTACTGGAAGACGGGCATGCACGAGGTGTACCGCTCGCTGAGCAAGAAGGCGTTCGCGCAGGCGCTGCAGCGGTT
>JBFWZE010000097.1:0-1837 GCA_050185685.1 Dehalococcoidia bacterium | reverse complement strand
CTGATCAGGCCGCTGATATCGGAAATTTTTGTGGGCTGAGGGGCTTGAAAACTCCTCATTTGTGGTTAATGGAACCTTGATAGTTCTGTGCTATTCTGCTGTACACAACGGATTAGCCGAAGCCACGCCCCTAGGACTCTCGAAGGCGGACTGCGACTACAAGTATTCAGGAGGCCTTTGAGGTGCCATTCACAGACAAGACGCTAACCTGCGTCGACTGCGGTACGCAGTTCATCTTTACCGCAGATGACCAGGAATTCTACGGACAGCGAGGCTTCACGGAGCCGAAGCGCTGCCGCAACTGCCGCAGCGCCCGGCGCACCGACCGCGATGGTGGAGGTGGTGGCGACGCTGGTGGCTTCAGCCGCGCCCCTCGCCCGGAGCGAGAGCTTTTCGACGTTGTTTGCAGCAGCTGCGGCCAGCCGACCAAGGTGCCGTTCCAGCCGCGTGGTGACCGCCCGGTCTACTGCCGCGACTGCTTCGACAAGATGGGCGGACGGCAGAGCACTGGCGGCGGCGGTGGTTACGGCGGCGGCGGTGGCGGCCGTGGTGGTGGCTACGGCGGCGGCGGTGGCGGCTACGGCGGCGGTGGCGGTGGTTACGGCGGCGGCGGCGGTGGCCGCGGCGGTTACAGCCGCTAAAAGCTCGCCCGCCCTCCGTGGCATGATGTGATTGAGTCGTTCGCCGTCGCAGGCTTTCAACGGGGTACCAGAAGCGCCCAATTCGTTGACTGCCTTCGGCGGCGAATGCTATATTCAACGCCTATAATTCGTTTCCATTCAGTCAATTAGAGGCCCGCAATAGCCAAAGAACAGCTCCGCATTAACGACAGAATCCGTTCCCGGGAAGTGCTCCTGATTGGAGCCGACGGCGAACGCGTTGGCATCCTGCCGATCTTCCAGGCCCTCGAGATGGCACGTGAGAACGACCTCGACCTCGTCGAAGTTGCTCCCAACTCCCAGCCTCCGGTCTGCCGCCTCCTCGACTACGGCAAGTTCAAGTACGAGCAGGCAAAGAAGGAGCGGGAATCCCGCAAGCAGCAGCACGCCTCGGTCTTGCGTGAGATCCGGATGCGCCCGAAGATAGACGTGCACGACCTGGAGATGAAGGCGAAGAACGCCGAGAAGTTCCTGAAGAGCGGTGACAAGGTGAAGGTCACCGTCATGTTCCGCGGCAGAGAGATGGTCCACCCGGAGATCGGGCGCGCCCTCCTGGAGCGGGTACAGAACCAGCTGAAGGACGTCTCCGTTATCGAAAAGCCGGCGAACATGGAGGGGCGCTTCCTCTCCACTATCCTGGCACCGGGTCACGCGAAAACCGCGACGAAGGAGACAGCTGCAGCCGAGAGCGGCAGCTAACACCAATGCCCAAGCTGAAGACCCACAAGGGCGCCAAGCGGCGCTTTCATATCACGGGCACAGGAAAGGTCATGCACCGCAAGGGCGGCATCAGCCACCTTCGCGTTCGCATGTCCAAGCGCGCCAAGGGGAAGATCTCCGACAAGATCATGGCTCACGATGCCATGCAGAAGCGCGTGCACAAGCTGCTGCCTTACGACTAAGAGGAGCTGAGAAAAGATGAGCCGCGTAAAGCGTGGTGTTGCCGGGCGCCGGCGCCACAAGAAGATTCTCGAGCTGACGAAGGGCCATAAGGGCCAGCGTCACCGCCTGTTCCGCCGCGCGAACGAATCGCTGATTCACGCGATGGAGTACTCGACCCGCGACCGCAAGGACCGCAAGGGTCAGTTCCGCCGCCTCTGGATCACGCGCATCAACGCCGCGGTCCGGGCGCACGGCATGTCGTACAGCCAGTTCATCTACGGGCTGAGCAAGGCCGG
>JBFWZE010000096.1:0-13714 GCA_050185685.1 Dehalococcoidia bacterium | reverse complement strand
GTGGCGATGTAGGTCGAGACGTCATCCATCAAGGTCATGAGGTGGCTCCTTCAGTTTGCGACGGGACAGGCAACACGTTGCCCGGAGCATCATCCCGGCAAACGGGTCCTTCTGGGAAGGAGGCAGTTGACCACTGAGTAAGATTGCCCTATGAGGACGGACATTGAGGTGCTGGAGACGGTCCGGCGCGCATTCGGGAATGTCGTGCGGCCTGAGCACTTCACGAATCACACGCACTGCGATGAGTGCTGGGAGCATGACGAGCTGCTCTGCGCGCGTGACCTGGCCTCGCTGGCGATCGAGGACGTGGGCAGCATGGCCTGGAACCCGATCACGATGGCCACGCCCCAGTCCTTCGCGTATTACCTGCCCGCGCTGACGCGGCTTGCCCTCGAGCCGATGCCCGAGAAGCTCGACTGGTACGGCTACATCCTCCTGTTCGAGCTGCGTCGTGACGGCCCGCGCAATGAACGATGGCAGTACTGCTCTCCTGAGCAGCGCAGGGTTGTCGCCGGCTTCCTCGAGCATCTTTATGCGACCCGTACCAGTGAGATCGAAGTCTATCAGTGCGAGTATGAACTGCTGGAGGTGCTCGAAATCTGGTCCGATGACGGAGACGCCGGTGCCTGACGACAAGCTCTACTTCGCGACGCCGGCCGAGCTACGTGCGTGGTTCGAGGCCAACCATCAGCGCGAGAAGGAGCTGCTGCTCGGCTACTACAAGACCGGCAGCGGCAAACCCAGCGTCACCTGGCCGCAGTCGGTGGACGAGGCGCTCTGCTTCGGCTGGATCGACGGCGTCCGCAAGAGCATCGACGCCGAGCGGTACTTCATCCGCTTCACGCCTCGGCAGGCGAAGAGCTACTGGAGCAAGGTGAATCTGAAGCGCTTCGAGGTGCTGCAGGCGGAGGGCCGCGTTGCACCCGCCGGCCTCGCCGCCTTCGAAGCCCGGAGCGGCGAGGCGAAGGCATCGCACTCGTTCGAGCGGGACGAGCACCCAACGTTCAGCGAGGAGCAGGAGCAGCGCTTGCGGGCAAACGAGAAGCCTGGGCGTGGTTCTCGAGGACGGCTCCCTGGTACCAGCGAGCCTCGGCGTGGTGGGTGGTCTCAGCGAAGCAGGAGGCGACGCGCGACCGGCGCCTGCAGCAGCTCATCCAGTGCTCAGAGGCGGGAACGACAGTACCGCCCTTGCGCAGGCCGACCGGGAAGGCGTAACCAAACTCGCCCGCAGGTCACCGCCCGCGCACCCGCCGCCGTAGCCGGGACGGGACGTCCCGGCTACGGTGGTGCGGGAAGACCGCGCCTCTTGAGAGGGCGTTGGCCGTATGACGCCGAGGCTGGAAAGCCTCGGCTACGGCGGGCGGTGCGGATGGGGCGTTGTGCCGCTTTCGCGGTCTAGAACGGTCTCGGCGCGGGTGAAGAGCGGGTGGCAGGCTCCTGGACGACGACCTGCCAGGCGATAATCGTCGCGCTGTCGCGGCCGCGGCCCCGGTGGACGGTCGTGAGCGCCCGCATCGCGCCGGCTGCGAGGTCGGGCTGCGGCGGTCCGAGCGTCGTGTAGACGGCGGTCGGGTCCTCGAAGGGGCTGTTCGGGTACTCGTAGAGGCCGTCGGTGACGAGGGCGACCGCATTGAGGCCGGTACGCAGCTCCTGGACGCCGGAGCTGAACGGCACCGGGTCGAGCTCGAAGACGTTCGACTTGCCGATCCACTCGTAGAAGTGGCGCTGGTTCATCGCGAACTGTCCCTGGGCGCCGAGTTCCGGGTGCAGCGCGAAGCCGAGGCAGTCGCCCACCGAAAGCCAGAAGACAAAACGCCCTTTCTGTGCTGCAAAGATCGCCGAGGCCTCGCCGACAACGGTACGGCAGGCTTGGCGAAAGGCGTCGCTGTTGAAGCCGTCGAGGAGCAGTCGCCGCACTGCCTCGAATGCGGCGCCGGCGGGCTGCGTCATCGCCTCGATCAGCGCGTTTTTGCGGGCGTCGAGCACAGCGAATATCGCCTCGTCGCTCTCGCAGGAGTAGTGGCCGTCGACAAGCGCGGCGAACCGCCATTCGCCCGCAGGATGGCAGAGCACCCAGGCTGCGTCTTCGTTCTTGAACGCGCCGCTGCCGGACGCACCGCCGTAGGCGCCGATGACGACGTCGCCGCAGCGATCGACGTGGGGCTCGTCGATGTAGGCGGGTTCGTCACCGATCCAGCGGAAACTGAGGACGTCGTCTGCAGTCATAGGCGACAGCTTGGTGGACGGGCGCGTTGAGGGCAAGGCGTACGGCGGCGGTTGACGATTTCTTGTGTCGGGAGGAAGATCCTGCCACCGAAAGCAGAATCACCAGGAGGCGAGCGATGACAGCCGGATCCGTGATGGACGCGAAGACTCAGCCCTTTTTTGAAGAGAACGTCGGCAACATCATGCTGATGGAGCACGTCAACGTTCAGGTGCCCGACCAGCAGGTCGCGACCCTGTTCTACCTCGTCGGCATGGGCTTCACGCGCGACCCGCACATGATGGTGGGCCTCGACAACATGTGGGTGAACCTCGGCGAGCAGCAGTTCCACCTGCCGACGCGTGAGCCCCAGGTCCTGCGCGGTCACACCGGCATCGTCACGCCGAGCCTCGACGGCCTCGAAGCACGGCTCGAGGGCGTCAAGGACAAGCTCGAGGGGACACAGTTCAGCTATCACCGCGAGGGCGACCACATCGACGTCGTCAGCCCCTGGGGCAACCTGCTGCGCTGCTACGAGCCGTCAGAGCGCTTCGGCAACATCGTCACCGGCATCCCGTACGTCGAGTTCAACGTCCCTGCCGGCACCGCCGAAGGCATCGCCGCGTTCTACGAGAAGTGCCTCATGGCACCGGCGCACCTTGAGGACGGCGCGGAGGGCAAGGCGGCGATCGTCGAGGTCGGCACCTATCAGAAGTTCATCTTCCGTGAGAGCGGCGACGTTCCCGACTATGACGGACACCACATTGCCGTGTACATCGCCGACTTCTCGGGTGTGCACAAGGAGCTTGCGGCCCGCGGCCTCGTGACTGAAGACCCGGCCAACCACCAGATGCGCTTCAAGGACATCGTCCACCCCGACACGGGCGAGTTCCTCTTCACGATCGAGCACGAGGTGCGGGGTATGCGTCATCCGCAGTACCGCCGGCCGCTGGTCAATCGCACCGTCGGTCAGTTCCAGGAGCCGCGGCGGGTCGGAAACCAGACGCTGCTGGTTTAGACAGTCGGGCATTCTGGCAATCGGGCAAAAGCCGGAAATAACGAAGCGCCCTCCTGAAAGTAGGGCGCTTTCTTATGCCGAGAGGTTCAGCTCGAAGCCGAGAAGCTCCTCGCTGTCAGGCGGGATGTTGTACATCCGAACGCGCCACGCGGTGTCACTCAGCTTCTCGATTTCGGTGCGCCAGCCCCAGTCGGGACCTTCCGGCGCGGCGTAGGAGCCGAGGACGCTGAGCGAATCGCCGGCGCCGGTCTGCCCTTTCGAGACCATGAATGAGCCGTCCATGTGAAAGCTATCGATCCAGCTCGCGTGGGCCTCGCCGTCGTCGTTGGCGCCGACCACGAGGATGCCCTCATGCGGCTCGCCCTCGAAGGCCCAGTTGTACTCGATCGCCGCTGCGATGCCCTTCGCGACGAGGCGGACGGTAGCTTTCGTCTCCGAGGTGTACCCCGGTTGAGTCGGGTCCATCCACAGGCCGCTGTTTCCTCTCCACGTGGGGCCGGCGAGGCTCTGGAGCCAGGTGGGTGCGTTCATGCGCCCACTGTAGACGCGTGCTTATAAATGATGGAAGGACATCGATGTCCTGATCTTTCGACGCTCGCTACACAATTCGTGCGGTCTGCTGTAGGCTACGATTCGAACGAAAACGACTGTTACGCACGGCTCTCGCGTGGGTTCGTGCGTCCGAAGGGGAGGCAATCATGGCTATGGACCTCGCGTACCGCCGCGAGCTCTCGGGACTCGTCGATGTCGCCGCTGGCACCGTCGACCGCAAGATCTTCTACGACCCTGACATCTATCACGCGGAGATGGAGCAGATCTTCGCGCGAGCCTGGTTGTTCATGTGCCACGAGTCGCAGATCCCGAACCCGGGCGACTTCTTCCTCAACTTCATGGGCGAAGACCGGGTGATTGTCGTCCGCAACAACGAGGGCGGCATCAACGTCCTCGTGAACAGCTGCCGTCACCGCGGCAATGCCGTCTGCCGCGCCGATGAGGGTCACGCGACATCGTTCATGTGCACCTACCACGGCTGGACCTACGACCTGAAGGGCGCGCTGGTCGGTGTTCCCGGGTTCAAAGAGGTCTACCACGAAGAGCTCGACCGCGAGAACTGGGGCCTGATCAACGCCGCGCAGGTAGACAGCTACAAGGGCTTTGTCTTCGCGAACATGGACCCGGACGCGGTCGGCCTCTACGAGTACCTCGGCGCGGGCGGCCGTTTCGGCATGGACATGATGGCGGACCAGGGCAACATGCAGATCGTCGGCGGCGTGATGAAGTGGACGATGAACTGCAACTGGAAGTTCCCGTCCGACAACACGCCGGACTTCTATCACGGCGGCATCAGCCACGCATCTGCGTTCATGTCCGGCTGGCAGAACAGCCGCCGCAAGCCCGGTGACAACGGCACCTTCCAGCCCGGCGTCACGATCGTCTCCGAGTACGGCCACGGCCTCGCTGCGCCGGCGATGACGTACATGCGCCAGGTCCAGATCGACGACAGCACGCCGGCCGGCAAGTGGCGCACCGACGAGGAGCGACTCGCGAAGCTCGGTCCGATCGGCAAGACGCTCGGCGGGTCGATGCTCAACGTCTTCCCTAACCTGTTCGTCCCGGCGGGTAGCCGCCAGGTCGGTATCCGCATGCCGAAGGGCCCGACGAAGACCGAGATCTGGTACTTCACGTTTGTCGACGCCGACTCAGAGCACGAAGTGCAGCAGGCGCACCGGCTGCAGTCGAGCCACACGTTCGGCGCCAGCGGCATGCTGGAGCAGGACGACGGCGAGAACTGGGACCAGAGCACCCGCGGCGTTCGCGGCGCCGTCTCCGGCCGCTACCCGCTGAACTACGCGATGGGCAAGGGCTACGGCGAGATGATCATCGACGAGCAGGGCCCGCCGCGCATCGACGGCCTGCGCAGCGAGCACGCTCAGCTCTGGGGCTATCGCGCGTGGTCGGAGTGGATGAAGGCGGAGAGCTGGGACGACCTGCGCGCCAACCACTCACGGCTGCCCGACCGGCTGTAGCAGGCGGTTAACGGCAATCAGTGTTCAAGAAAGGGGTCCATCGCGGACCTCTTTCTTTGCCTCATCCGGGCTTCGACCGTGTAGGATTCGTATGGCTGAGTACATTGCGGACTGAGGTGCAGCGCATGGCGCGACACCTTCGGGAAGAAGAAAGCGGCGCCTCTTTGGCACGATGAGCAGCTATGCGGAGCTAAAAGGGCGCCTCCACGAGAGCGGCGTCTTTCGACCGCAACTCGCGTACTACAGCTGGCAGGCAGCACTCTCGGCTGTCTTGCTGGTTCTCCCGTTTGCGCTGCTGCTCCTCTCACCGCCGCTCTGGGTCGTGTTGCTGGATGCAGGCCTGCTCGCGGTCGCGCTGACGAGGCTTGCGTTCATCCTGCACGACGCGGGCCATCGGCAGATCTTCGCCCGTCCAAAACACAATGACGCCGTCATGCTGCTGATGGGCTTCCTCACCGGGTCGAGCGCCAGCTGGTGGTTCTCCTCCCACAACGACCATCACAACCACCCCAACAACCTCGATCTCGACCCGAGCACGATGTTGCCGATCCTCGCGTTCTCGGAGCAGCAGGCGAAGGCTCGAAGCGGTGTCCTGGCCTTCGTGATTCGCTTTCAGGCGTACTACTTCTTCCCGCTGCTGCTCCTCGAGGCGCTGGGGGCGCGGTTAGCCAGCGTCATGTTTCTCTTCGCAGGCCGCGCGCGTTCCCCTCGCCTCGAGGCGCTGGGGATTCTCGCGCACTTTGTGGTCTACGGGGCGCTGCTGTTTACCCTGCTACCGGTGGGCCAGGCGCTGCTGTTCATCGCTGTCCACCAGGCCCTATTCGGCCTGTATATGGGCTCGGTATTTGCGCCCAACCATAAGGGCATGCTCGTCACGAGCAAGGCGTCGCGGCTCGACTTCCTCCATCGTCAGGTGCTCACGAGCCGCAACATCAAGCCGAATCCAGTGGTCGATTTCTGGCTCGGCGGCCTCAACTACCAGATCGAGCACCACCTCTTCCCGAGGATTCCCCGCAACAAGCTGAGGGAGGCCCGGGCGATCATCAAGGACTTCTGCATCAAGAACTCGGTGAGCTACCACGAGACATCGCTGCGGCAGTCGTACGCGGAGGTCCTGACCTACCTGCATCGCGTCGGAGCGCCGCTGCGGCGGCCGAGCAGCGTCCTCGACGAGGTAACGCCGACCGTCTAACCTCTGCCGGGCCCTGAGACCGGCTTCTGGGCTCCCGCCAGCAGGTAGTAGCGCTGGGCGTAGCGCATGAACAGCCCGTACACGTGGCCGTTGACCCAGACGCGGCCGTATTCACGCAGCGTAAGCCTTCCAGCGCGGCGTTCCTCACCGGGCCAGCGTTCGAGGCGCTGACGGCAGGCGCGAAGGCACTCCGCCGTCGCATCGACAACCTGAAGGTCCTGAAAGCCGACACGTGAGAGGAGCTCGCGGTATGCCTGCGGGCCCTTGACGAGGTTGGCCCGATTCGCCCGGCTCTGCCATCCGAGGATGTCCGAGAGCACCAGACGTCCGCCCGGCTTCAGGACGCGGAGGGCTTCACGGAGGAAGCGCTCGCGGGTGTTGAAGTGGAACGCCGCTTCGACGCAGATCACGTTGTCGAAGGATGCATCCGGGAACTCGAGCTGCGCAGCGTCCATGTTGAGGAAGCGGCAGCCGGGTGCGTTCTGACTCGCCCGTTCAAGCTGGTCGTCCGAGATGTTGATGCCGGTGACCACGGCAGGGTCGTAGTAGTCGAGCAGCCGGCGGGTGGTGGCGCCCTGTCCGCAGGCGACGTCGAGGATCGTTCCCGTCTTTTCGGGGATGAACGCCAGCAGCTTGTCGACCAGGTTGTCGCAGGCCTCCCGCTGTGTGGCAGTCTGGCTCGTCGAGTAGCCGTAGTTGCAGTAGTCGCTGTGGTCGAAGAACGCCCCGAGGAGCGGGTCAGTCATCCACCTCGTGTAGAGGGCGAGCAGGCGCTCTTCGGCCTTGCGGTCTCGTGTCACTTCTGGCGCCACGGGGTCGCGCACTAGATGAGGCGGCTGCCGGGAAGGTTCGGCCAGGCGCTCATCTCGTGGGCAGGCGCGACCGGGTCGACCTTGCAGATGTGATTCGGCGTGATCTCGCTGAGCTTCGTGACACCGAGCAGACCCATCGAGACAACGAGCTCTTCTTCGAGGATCTGCAGCGTGCGTACGAGGGCAGTGGGGCCGCCGGCCGCGAGTCCCCAGCCGTGCAGTCGGCCGAGACCGACCGCTTTCACGCCGAGGGCGAAGGCCTTGATGATGTCGGTGCCGCGGTTGACGCCGCCGTCCACGATGACGTCCGCCCTGCCTTCTGCAGCCTCGATGACCTCCGGGACGACCTCGATGCTGCCGCGGCCGTGGTCGAGCTGCCGGCCGCCGTGGTTCGACACCCACACGACGTCGACGCCGAGGTCGACCGCGATCTTCGTGTCTTCGGCGGTTGCGATGCCCTTGAGCATGAAGGGGAGGTCGGTCATGCCCTTGATCTTCTCGATCAGCTCCCAGGTGATCGCTTTGCGGTAGTTGGTATCGCGGCGGGTGCTCGGGCGGCGGCCGGGCGGGACCCAGCGGCTGATCAGCGGCCGTTCGCGCTTACTGTAGTGCGCGGAGTCAACCGTGACTGCCAGCGCCTTGTAGCCGGCTGCAACGACGCGATCGAGCATGTCGCGGATCCAGACGTCGTCGCCATCAACATAAAGCTGGTACATCTTGGGGCCGTCGCCGGCAGCAGCGGTTTCCTCGAGCTCCGGCTCGGTGCTGGAGCTGATCACCGGGATGATGCCGAAGTCGGACGCAGCCTGGGCCGAGTCTGCCGCGCCGCCGGGCGTGAACGCCTGTACGCCACCAATCGGCGAGAGCAGCACCGGGATCCGCAGCGGGTAGCCAAGGAAAGACGACGTGGCGTCGACCTTCGAGACGTCGATGCCGACACGGGGCCGCAGGGCGATGCGGTCGAAGCCCTCGCGGTTGCGGCGCATCGTCGTTTCGGACTCGGCGGCGCCCATCAGGTAGTCCCACGGACCCTGGGCGAGGTTTCGCCGGGCGGCGATGATGATCTCTTCGTTAGTCGCAAAGGTCTGGTTCACAGGGCCCTCCTGAGGCATTGCGCGGGTGCCTGCTGCACTGTGCTGGTGTCGCGTTTTGAGGTCAATAGCGGGCGAAATAGTACAGCCTTAAGTTGCTTCAATTTGAACGAATATATGGTCACTACTGCCTGTCAGTATGGTTGTGACAAATAGTTGAGCGGAGTTTGTACAAAGCACGCAAATGGCGTGGCGTCAATGGGGCGAAACATTTGACACATACAATTAACAACCCTAATCTGACCGGCGTCCGGCCCTTTCGAGAGCCGGACGGATTGTATGGGGAGCGATCCCATCCGGGGGCCGGTGCAAACCAGGTGAGAGCGTTGCGCAGCGCATAGCTGGTAATGATGCTGTCATTGACACCCCGGTGGGCTGAAACTACCCTTCCAACGAATTCCCAGATGGAGCATGTGGTGATGGTGAACCCGGTTCGCGGAGGTGGAGTGGAGAGATGAGCGCGTATATCGTTCGTCGATTGATCATGGTGGCCATCAACCTTGTGTTGGTGTCGATGTTCGTCTTCGCGATGTTGAGGGTGGTTCCCGGTGACACGACCGGGGCTATCCTCGGTCAGTTCGCAACGCCCGAGCAGATCCAGGAGTTCAAAGCGCAGCACGGCCTGGACAAGGGCCCGGTCGAGCAGTATCTCGAATGGGCGTCGGGCATCCTCACCGGTGACTTCGGCAACTCGCTTCGGACCAACTTCCCGGTCTCGAAGGAGTTCTTCGACCGCTTCCCCGTGACGATGGAAATCGTCCTTCTAAGCTTCACGATGACGACGACAATCGGCATCCTCGGCGGCATTCTGTCCGCTTCGAAGCAAAACTCCCCCATCGACTATGGCTTCCGCGTTTTTGCGATTTTCGGCCTGTCGATTCCCAGCTTCCTCTGGCTGACGCTTCTGCTGATCATGCCGGCCCGCTGGTTCAACTACGCACCACCGTTTGGTGCGACGGAGTTCCTGAAAGATCCGCTGGCAAACTTGCAGCTCTTCGTCCCGCCGGCAGCCCTGCTCGCGGTTGGCGGCTCTGCCGGTCTGATGCGCCTGACCCGGTCGGCGTTCCTTGAGGTCTTCCGGCAGGACTACATGCGCACCGCCCGGGCCAAGGGCCTGACCGAACGCGCCGTGACCTTCCGCCACGGCTTCCGCAATGCGCTCCCGCCCGTGCTGACCCTGGCCGGCCTCCAGCTTGGCAACCTGCTGGGTGGCACCATCATCCTGGAGTCCGTCATGGGTCTCCCGGGGCTGGGTAGCTGGACACTGACGGGCATTCAGTTCAAAGACACACCAATCGTCATGGCGTCAGTGCTCTACAGCGCCACACTGCTGATGTTCATCAGCCTGGCGGTTGACCTGGCGTATGCGGTCGTTGACCCGCGCATCCGCTACTCCTAACGCTCAGACTGGTATTTGAGGTAGCAGCAATGACCCAGGACGTCGAAGCTCTCGGAACAGTAGGCGCCCGGCCGCAGGAGAACACCGTCGGCCGGCGCTTGAAGAAGTCCATTTCGCAGTGGAGAAAGTACCCCCTCGGCATCATCGGCTTGACGATCATCATCCTCATCGTCCTGATCGCCGTGTTCGCACCAGTCATTTCGCCCCACCAGCCGCGTGAATTCGCCGGGCGTCCCCTCGAAGGCCCGTCGCTGTCCTTCCCGATGGGCACCAACAACCTTGGTCAGGACGTGCTGGCTCGGGCGATCTACGGTGCTCAGGTGTCAATCGCCGTTGGTTTCTCGGCGGCAGTCATGGCGGTCTTCGCCGGCACCTTCCTCGGCATCGTCTCGGGCTACGTTGGCGGCTGGGTTGACCTGCTCATCCAGCGAGGCCTCGAGGTCCTTGCATCCTTCCCGGGCCTTGTCCTGGCGCTGGTCATGATCGCCGCCATCGGACAGCCGCGTGAGTCGGGATCGAACATCTTTGTCTTAGCCTGGCAGCTCCGAAGCCTTGAGCTGGCGATTGCGCTGGCCTTCATCTTCGGCAACATGCGCGTCATTCGCTCTGCGGTGCTGACGGAGCGCTCGCTCCCCTACATCGAGGCTGCGAGGTCGATCGGCTGCTCGCCGGTGCGCATCCTGGGGCGCCACATTCTGCCGAACGTGCTGGCCTATGTGATCGTCTCCTTTTCGACGATTATCGGTATCGTCATTCTGATTGAGGCATCGCTCTCGTTCCTCGGCTACGGTGTTTCGATTACGACGCCGTCGTGGGGCATCGACCTGTCGAACCGCAACCGTGAGTACTTCCTCCAGGCGCCGTGGTTGATCTTCGGCCCCGGTATCGCGCTCAGCATGACCGTCCTTGGCTTCAACTTCCTTGGTGACGCCCTCCGCGACATGCTGGACCCGCGCCTGCGAGGCTCCCGCTAGCCGGTACGACTGAATCGGACTCTCAAGGCCCCTCTTCAATAGAGGGGCCTTTGCTTTGTCCTTGTTGACGCGCTCGCAGCGCTGAAACATACTCGCTCGGGTTCGAACAGGGCGATTCAGGAGGGGAACCGATGACTTCGATTCGAGTTGTAGTACAGGGCAACTTCGCCAACGCCGACGACATGCTGCCGTCGCTGCTGGCGAATGCGAAAGAGGCGAGGGACGTCCCGGGCAACCTTCAGTCAGAGGTCTTCCGCGGCAACGAGTTCCCGGACAACCTGCTCTACCTCCAGCTCTGGGAAACCGCCGCCGGCTTCGATGCCTACTGGGAGAAGGCATCGCAGCGTCCTGACGTCGTGTCTCGGATGGCACGCCAGTCGGCGCCGTTTCATCATGGCACGCCCCAGGCGCCTCGCCGCACCGGCGAAAACGGCATCGAGTTCTACCGCCACATGAGCTATGGCCGAATTGACAGTGGCTGGGCGCCGACGGACGAGGGCGAACGTCCTGCGTCGATCCGCTTCCCAGCGTGGGGTCCGGTACGCATCGTGATCCAGGGCACGTCGGAGCCGGCGCCCCCCGCCCAGGCGCAGCTCGACAACGCTGCCGAGTCACGCCTCGAGCCGGGCTGCATCCAGTTCGAGAACTTCCGCAGCGTCGAGTTCCCCGAGAACACCTGCCTCATGGAGCTGTGGTCGAGCCCCGACATCTACGACATCCACTGGCTCAACCGCCTCACCCAGCAGGCGCCGCGCCCCGGTCAGCCGGCCGCCCCTCCGCGCCCGACGCCGCCGGAGCGCCGCTACGGCCGCGCCGGCCTCGAGTGGTACGCCCACAGCTACTACACCCTCGTCGACAACGTCTGGCAGCCGGAAATTGCCGCCCAGCGCATGACCACCGTCCGCTGGTAGGCGCCGGCCCAAATGAGCAGAGCCTGCTCTGTGACGCCGTAGCCCCCGGCAGCGGTTTGCGGATGGGGGCTCATCCCGCCATTTCAACGATCAGTTGCTTTTTGGCAAAGTAAAGCAGGGTAGGTAGGGGCGCAGCCTATGCCGAGGGGCCTGGGGGTACAGGTTCCCTGAGGCAAAGCCTCCCCCAATCATTTCTTCTTTTCAACGGTGTCCTGGAGAACGGGAGCATTACTCATGCCAGCAGAACCCTGGGTACTCGAGTTCGGGATGGGCGTAGACGTCCATGGTGAAGACAGCACCACCGCCGCCCGGCGCGCCGTCTCGGACGCCATTCGCCACTCCAGCCTGCCGCTGCTCAGCAAGGTCCGCGCCCAGGGCGGCGAGATGCTCGTCGACGTCGTCATCGGCGTCCCGAACGCGGCGTCGGTAGACCTCGACGTCGTGAAGGGCGACCTGCCCGATGGGACGGTGACGGTCACCGCAGTCGAGGGCGGGCTCAAGGTCGGCGAGGGCGACACGCCGATGATCGCTGTGGCCCACATTACGGTGCGAGTGAACCTGCCGGAGTAGTGCCGCCAAGTGTGCCGCGGTCAGTTGGCCGAATTTTGGCAGGTCGTGGACCTCGTACGCTCCAGCATTCCCGCCCCACGATGGTGTACATTTACGGCACACACATAATGACTGTTATGGGAGCGCTGCGGCGTTTTCTGGCAAGCAACAGGGGGAGGCTCGATCATGGCAATGCAGGTTAAGAGCGCGCGAGAGTACTCGAAGCTCGTCGACTGGGAGAATGGACTCGTCGACCGGCGGATCTACCACGACCGCGAGATCTACGAGCTCGAGATGGAGCAGATCTTCGCCCGCGCGTGGCTGTTTATGTGCCACGAGTCGCAGATCCCGAACCCGGGCGACTTCTTCCTTAACTTCATGGGTGAAGACCGCGTCATCATCGTCCGCAACAACGAGGGCGGGATCTCGGTCCTCGTGAACAGCTGCCGTCACCGCGGCAACGCCGTTTGCCGCGCCGATGAGGGGCACGCGACGAGCTTCATGTGCACCTACCATGGCTGGACCTACGACCTGAAGGGCGCCCTGGTTGGCGTCCCGGGGTTCAAGGAGGTCTACCACGAGGAGCTCGACCGTGAGAACTGGGGCCTGATCAACGCAGGCAAGGTTGACTCCTACCGCGGCCTCGTCTTCGCGACGATGGACCCGGAGGCGCCGGAACTGATCGACTACCTCGGTGACTCGACCGTCGCCATCGATTACATGATGGAGCGCGGCGACATGGTCGCGGTCGGCGGCGTGATCAAGTTCGCGATGAACTGCAACTGGAAGTTCCCCTCCGACAACACGCCGGACCAGTACCACGGCCGCATCACCCACGCATCGCCGCGAATGGCGGGCTACACCGGCCACGGCGGCTTCGTCGGCACGAACCGGCGCCGCAGCGGCCCCGGCTTCCCCACCTCGCCCGGCTTCACCGCCCTCTCCGAGTACGGTCACGGCTACAACGCCAGCTTCATGCCCGACAACTGGCAGGAGATCGTCAAGGACGACCCGTTCCACCAGTGGCGCCTTGACCCGGAGAAGCAGCGCAAGCTCGGCCCGGTCGGCACGAAGGTCAGCGGCTCGCACCTGAACGTCTTCCCGAACCTCTTCGTCCCCAGCGCCTCGCGAAACGTCGCCATCCGCATGCCGAAGGGCCCAACCCAGTCTGAAATCTGGATGTGGGTCTTCGTCGACAAGAACGCGCCGGAAGAGGTCAGCAAAGCCCTGCGCCTCACCTCCGGCCGCCACTTTGGCCCCGGCGGCATGATGGAGCAGGACGACGGCGAGAACTGGGACCAGAGCACGGCAGCGATGAAGGGCGTGGTGAGTGGCCGCTACCCGCTCAACTACGCAATGGGCCTGCACCACGGCGACATCATCGAGGACGAGGACGGTCCGCCGCGCATCCAGACTCACTGCAACGAGCACGCCCAGCTCTGGACCTACCGCGCCTGGTCCGACTTCATGGCTGCGGACAGCTGGGAAGACCTCAAGAAGAACCACTCGATTCCGCGCGGCACGGTGTAGCCAACCGA
>JBFWZE010000095.1:9681-13992 GCA_050185685.1 Dehalococcoidia bacterium | reverse complement strand
GGGATTTCGACATCCCGCTGCTCGGCGTCAACGCGCTCTTCGAGGGTGCGGACGTACTCGGAGACTTCCGTGTTCTTCGCCGTCGCCTCGTTGAGCTGGGCGTCGAAGGCGGCGGAGGCGCGCACCATGCGACCGAGCGGTACCTCGAGCGAAAGCATCGCCGTTAGCGACTTGAGCAGAGCCAGCGTCGCGGGCGGGTTCGGCGACGCAGAGACGTAGTGCGGCACGTTCGCCCAGATCGTCGCGGCAGGTATGTCGAGTTCACGGAAGGTGGCGTTGAGGACACCGTTGATACCGGTGGGGCCTTCGTAGCGGCCGCCACGGGTGACGAGGCCGGCACGCTTCTGCATCTCTTCGTCCGGTACCTGGCCGGTGATCCGCAGCGGACGCGTGTGCGGGTACTCGACGAACATGGAGCCGAGGCTGATCACCATCTTCACCTTGAAGGTCTGGACGATCTCGAGGAATGACGAGACGTAGCCCTTCCACTTCAGGTGGGGCTCAATGCCATTGAGGATGATCAGGTCCTGCTCCGGCGTTTGATGATAGAAGAAGGCGTTCTCCGGCCACTCGATGACACGGGTCTCGCCCTGGTAGCGGACGGTCGGTCGCAGCTGGGTGAAGTCGAAAAACTCCTCAGCCTCGATCTCGGCGATACGCTCAGCGTGCCAGCGGTCAATGAGGTACTGAGAGGCTGACGTGGCAGCACCGCCGGCGTCTGACCAGCCTGCGAACGCAGCGATCAGAATCGGCTCGCGCAGCTCCGGCTGTTGAATGATACGTAGGGGCGGCATGGGGGTGGCCTCCAGTTCCTGGCGTACGGGCCACGTACTGCGTTTTCGATTCTAACACGAAGGCCGGGCGGCGATGCCCGGCCTTCGTTTGTCGTAAATGGTGCCGAGGGCCAGACTTGAACTGGCGACCCCAGCTTTTTCAGAGCTGTGCTCTACCAACTGAGCTACCTCGGCACTGGGGTACGAGTCACTATACGAAGCCCCTGATTAGCAGTCAAACAGATTCAGTCGGGGGCTTTCCGAAGCATAAAGGGATGGGCTCCCGTGAACCTTGTGACGCTTGACACTAAAAATACCCAATCCTATGCTGCGAAAGCCGAACAGGAGGGGATCGGGAATGAATCAGCCCCCAGCTGGGAGCCGCAAGCCGTCCGTTTCGACGATTATCGCCGGTATCCTGATGGGGATTCTGACGACCGTCACCATCATTGGCGGCCTTACGGTTCTCCAGGCGCCAGACCCGATTACCGAAGAGGGCGAGAACGTCACCCTGCTCTATCAGGGTACGCTCTGGATCTCGCTCTTCGTCTTTCTTCTCGTCAGTAACGGGATCATCTGGGCGATGTTCCGGTACCGCCGCAAGAACGACGACATCCCGGAGCAGATCCACGGTAGCAACATCCTTGAGTTCACCTGGACGGTTATTCCGATCCTGATTCTCGTCGGCCTCTTCGTCCCCTCGACCATCCTGGTCCTGGACCTGAAGACGCCGCCGGACGACGACGAGGTTTACCTCACCGTCGAAGCTGTCGGCCACCAGTGGTGGTGGGAGTTCATCTACCCTGACGGCACCCGCGTGCAGCAGTCGCCGCCGAACTACGACAACCTGACCCCGCCGGCGCTGGTCGTCCCGACCGACAAGACGGTGGTGATCAAGGTCCGGTCGACCGACGTTATCCACAGCTTCTACGTTATTAACACGCTGTACAAAGTGCAGGCGATCCCCGGCACTGTGAACTCGATGCACTTCAAGGTCAAAGACGAAGGCGTCTTCTACGGCCAGTGCTATCAGTTCTGCGGCCTGCGCCACTCCGACATGAAGTTCGTTCTGGACGCCCGCAGTGAAGCAGACTACCTCACCTGGCTCCGCTCTCAACCGAAGGCTCCTGCACCTGGCGCATTGACAGAGCAGCAGCCTTCAGCACAGCCCGTCTCTTCGACGGAGGGCCAGTAATCCATGACGTCCGCTAACATCACTGCCCCGAGTCACGCTCACCTGCCCGAACGCGGCCTCAGCCGGGGCATGGCGGGTATGGTCCTGTTCATCGCCTCGGAGATCATGCTCTTCGGCGGGCTCTTCGCCGGGTATTTCTTCGTCCGCAACCAGGCCGAAGTCTGGCCGCCGGAAGGCGTGCACGAGGTCGAGGCGGTTCTCGGCGGTATTCTCACAATCATCCTTGTGATCAGTGGCCTCGTCGGCCACACCGGTATCGTTGCGGCGAAGAAGGGCAACAACCAGCTCTTCGTCCTCTGCATGGCCGGGACGATCATCCTCGGCATCATCTTCATCGGCGGTCAGGCTTACGAATGGCTTGAGCTGATGCACGAAGGCCTGACCGCCAAGTCCGGTGTGTACGGCGCCAGCTTCTATATTCTTACCGGCTTCCACGGTGCCCACGTCATCGCCGGTCTCTGCATGCTTGCCGTCGTCTTCGTTCGTGCCTACTGGCGCGACTTCACGCCTGCCCGACACCTCTTCGCCGACGCTGCCATGCTGTACTGGCACTTCGTTGACATCGTCTGGGTCGGGCTCTACGTCATCCTCTACCTGACCTAGACTCAGCGCCTACCACGACCCAGGAAGTGACCTAATGGCAACAGAAGCATTACCGGTACACGGACACGGACACGCAAAGACCTACCCGGGCCTGCTCGAGTGGGTCTTCACGACCGACCACAAGAAGATCGGCATCATGTACCTCGGGTTCACGGTGCTGTTCTTCTTCATCGGCGGTCTTCTCGCTCTTATGGTGCGTGCCCAGCTCGCCTGGTCTGACAACAGCTTCCTGACCCAGGACCAGTACAACCAGTTCTTCACCATGCACGCCTCGACGATGCTGTTCCTCTTCGTCATTCCTGTCGGTGCGGGCTTCGGCAACTACTTCCTGCCGTTGATGATCGGCGCGAAGGACATGGCGTACCCCCGCATCAACTCCCTGAGCCTCTGGCTCATTCCCCTTGCTGCACTCTTCATGTTCAGCTCCTTCTTTGTTGAAGGCGGCAGCGCCAAGGCGGGCTGGACCAGCTACCCGCCCCTTACCGAAAAGACCTTCCTCCCCGGCCACGGCACCGACCTCTGGATCCTCGGTGTCCAGATCCTCGGCATCGCCTCTGTCGGCGGCGCAATCAACTTCATCGTCACGGTGATGACGATGCGCGCCCCGGGCATGACCCTCGCCCGCATGCCAATTTTCGTCTGGATGATCACCGTGACCTCGGTTCTCATCCTGTTTGCCACCCCGGTGCTCGCCGGCGTGCTGACGATGCTCTTCTCCGACCGCTACCTCGGTTCCGGCTTCTTTGACCCCCGCTCCGGCGGCAGCCCGATCCTCTGGCAGCAGCTCTTCTGGTTCTACAGCCACCCGGCTGTGTACATCATGATCCTGCCCGCCATGGGCATCGTCTCGGAGATCATCCCGGTGTTCTCCCGCAAGCCCCTGTTCGGCTACAAGGCGGTCATCTACGCCGGCGCCGGCATCGGTGTCCTGGGCTTCACGGTCTGGATGCACCACATGTTCGCCACTGGCCTGAGCGTGCCGCTGACGATGTGGACGATGATCGCAACGATGATGATCGCCGTCCCGTCGGGCGTGAAGATGTTCAACTGGCTCGGCACGATGTGGGGTGGCAGCATCACGCTGAACACGCCGATGCTCTTCGCGATTGGCTTCCTGTTCATGTTCCTAATCGGTGGTGTCGACGGCGTCTTCCACGCGGTCGTGCCGGTCGACTACATCCTGAATGACACCTACTGGGTGGTCAGCCACATCCACTACGTGCTCTTCGGCGGCGCCGTGTTCGGCATCTTCGGCGGCATGTACTACTGGTTCCCGAAGATGACGGGCAAGTACCTCAACGAGACGCTCGGCAAGATTCACTTCTGGCTGCAGCTCATCGGTATGAACCTTGCCTTCATGCCCATGCACGTCCTGGGCCTCAAGGGCATGCCCCGCCGAATTGCGGAGTACCAGAGCGGCCAGGGCTGGGAGATCTGGAACCTGATCTCGACAATCGGTGCGTTCATCATCGCCCTGTCGTTCGTCTTCTTCCTCATCAACTTCTTCAAGACCGTGTTCTTCACTGAGAAGACGGCGACCGACGACCCGTGGGAGGGCAACACGCTGGAGTGGATGACCTCCTCCCCGCCGCCGGAGCACAACTTCGACCACCTGCCTGAGATTCACAGCGAGCGCCCGGCATGGGACGCCCGCATGGCCGAAGCCGGACACCCGGTCACGGCCTCGCACTAACGGACGGATAGAGGAGAGCGCAAACGGTGAAGAGCTGGCAGGTCTTT
>JBFWZE010000095.1:7449-9581 GCA_050185685.1 Dehalococcoidia bacterium | reverse complement strand
GGCTGCCTCTGCCTCGAGGCGGCTGAGGTGCTCCTCAAATATCTCCTGAGGTACCGAGCGCAGGATCAGCGCGGTGCCGAGAGAGAGCATGACGACATCGTCGATCTGACCGAGCACCGGGATAAAGTCGGGAATGAGGTCGATGGGCAGCGCCATGTAGACGACGAGCGCCATCAGGATCAGGCGGCTGTACGCAGGCAGACGCGGGTCGCCGAAGAGGGAACCCGCCAGCGCTGCCTTCTGGCGCATCGGCAGCCCACCGATACGCTTCGCCAGCTCCCGGCCGCGGCGGCCGACGAGCCACCACGCCAACATCGCACCGACGACAAGAATGAGAAGGGCTACCAGCGCGATGACCAGGATGGTCTCGAACGTACTCATGAGATTCTGGGGCTAGAGGTCCCTAGGAAGAGACCTTCTTCAGCGCTTCCTCGAGCTCCTGGAGGCTCGTGGGGCCTTCGAAGCGGGCAGCAATCTTGCCCTGGCCATCGACGAGGAAGAACCATGGCTCGGTGCGCAGGTTCCACTCGCTGGCGGCGGCGACGGGGCGCTTCTGCGGCGTCGCGGGGTCGGCGTAGAACTCGACGTGGACGAAGTTGATGCCCTTCGCCTGGTACTCGCCGTAGAGCTTCTTCATGATCTCGTACTCGGGGCCGCACATTCGGCTCGTGCAGTAACCGGGTGCTGCGAAGAGGATCAACGAGGGTTTCCCGGAGGTCACCGCGTCCTTCACCGTCATAGTGTGCATCTCGGGAGACGGGTCCGGGGACGTGTCGATAATCAGCAGGTCGGTGACGTCGGCAGCCGTCAGCGTGACACTTGGGGGCGCCGGGTCGCCAATGTTCGGAATCGTCCCCTTTTCGAGGACGTCGAACATCAGGATCAGCTTCTTGTCGAGGCTGGGCTTGCCGCCCTTCACGCTGACTTCAGCGCCCCAGAGGCCGGGCTTGTCGAAGTTGGTCTGAACGCTGTACAGGCCGATCTCCTCGCCGGCGTTGACCTGAATGCGGCGAGTGCCGTCCGGCATGATGCGAACGACCTGCTCCTCGATGCCCGCGTCTCGCGCCGGGACGAGCGAAAGGCCCTCGAGCGTGTCCTTCTTCGTCTCCTTGCCATCGGTGAGGTCGTAGAAGGTGACCGTGGTCTTTGCATCCACGACCGGAACACCCTCGCCGTCGAGGACGAAATAGGTGAAGCGGTTCTCGCCGACGATGATCTCGGTCGGTAGCGCCTGGGCGATTGGATCGCCCTGTCTGATCGTGATGACTTCCGGGAACTTCTCACCGCCGCCTGAAGAACAGGAAAGAAGGAAAAGAAGCGGGAGGGCGACGATCAGACGAAGGGACTTCTTAAACATTCAACCCGATCGTACCAAGCGTCACTCGCCGCGAGCAAGGAACGCCGATTCTGGTAGCAGGTATCAGTTGCGCGGGACGGCCCCGGGATGCGGGCCTAGAATCAATCTCGATGCACACGGGCCATTCTCACGAGGGCCAGAACCAGGCCCATGACGGTCACGGCCACAGCCACTCGGCCGCCGGCGCGAACGAGGGGCGGCTGCGTCTCGTCCTGCTGCTCAGCGCCTCCTACATGCTGGTCGAGGTGGCCGCGGGGCTGATGACGAACAGCCTGGCGCTGCTTGCGGACGCGGGGCACATGCTCGCCGACGTGGCCGGCGTGAGCTTCGCGCTGATCGCGATTCACTTCGCCCGTCGTCCCGCAAACCTGGCGAAGACCTACGGCTACTACCGCCTCGAGATGCTGGCGGCGCTGCTCAACGGCCTGCTGCTGATCGCGATCGCCGGCTACATCCTGATCGAGGCGTACCTGCGCTTCAGCGACCCGCCGGAGTTCGATGGCGTCCCGACGCTCGTCGTGGCCAGCGTGGGTCTGCTCGTGAACCTGTTCGCCGCCTTCTGGCTGCATGAAGCGCAAAAGACGAGCCTGAACATGCGCGGCGCTTACCTCGAGGTGATGAGCGACCTCCTGGGCTCCGTTGCCGTCATCGTCGCCGCCGCTATTTTCCTCGCAACCGGCTTCGCGCTTGCAGACGTGCTCGCGTCAGTATTTATCGGGCTGTTCATCCTGCCCCGGACCTGGGGACTTATCGGCCAGGCCGTGCATGTGCTCCT
>JBFWZE010000095.1:2663-7349 GCA_050185685.1 Dehalococcoidia bacterium | reverse complement strand
CATAATGATTGAGGGGTACATCACAGATGGCGACAAGGCTTGAATGGCCCGGGCGATGCAAGTCCTGCAAGCAGCAGATCGAAGACTGGGCGGACGCCGGCACCACCGATCAGGGCTGGGTACACAAGAACTGCTACGCGACGACAACCGCTGAAGCAACCCGCCGCGGCGTCGACCTGCCGCCGCTCCGCTCACCCATCGAGCGCAGCAAGAGCCTCGAGTGGCCGATGCTCGCGTCGATCCTCTTCTTCCACTTCGGCATCGGCGTCGGCTTCATCGGCTGGATCATGCTGACCCAGGACACAACCACCGACACCGACAACCTCGGCTACCTCTTCCTGACGATCGGCATCATCACGCCGCTGCTCGGCATCGCGGGCATCGCCCTCAACGTGCTCGGACGGCGCCGGATTGAGCTCGTACGCCAGGCGCTCGAGCTGAGCGGCGGGTGGAAGCCCACGCGCTGATCGCGTCCACGGCGGCCGCCATGACCTCTGCTCCCCTGCTGCACCTCGGCCACAGGTTCGCGATCGACTCGTGGAACTTTGAGCCGACGGTTGTCTCGGGCGCCTTCATCATCCTGACCTTCTACGCCTACTTCGCGGTTCGCCAGGAAGGCGGCGTGAACTGGGCACGCGCGCTCAGCTTCTATACCGGCTCAGTCATTATGTTAATGGGGCTCGTGTCGCCGCTCCACGCCGGCGCCGACCGGCTGCTCTCGTTTCACATGCTCCAGCACGTGCTTCTGACGACGATCGGGCCACCGCTGGTCGTCGTGGGCCTGACCTACCAGATGCTCGAGCCGCTGCGCCGCCCCGGTCTTCTGAGCGAGGCCGCCCGCGTCCTCTCGAACCCCGTCGTGGCGGCGATGATCTTCACCGTGAACATGTGGTTCTGGCACGTGCCTCCGCTCTATCAGCTGGCCATTGACCGCGACACGGTTCACGCCACGATGCACATCGCCTTCATGGGCGTTGGCATCCTCTACTGGTGGCCCGTGCTGCAGGCGACGCCGACAAAGCTGAGCGAGGGCGGCAGGCTCATGTACCTCTTCGTCACCGGCATGCCGATGGGTTTCCTGGCGCTGCTCCTGATTGCGACCAATTCGGTCATCTACCCGCACTACGACACGACAGAGCGCCTGCTTGGGCTCTCGCCGATTGAGGACCAGCAGATCGCCGGCGTGATCATGGGCGCGCTCGGTGAATTCGCCGGCTTCATCGCGATCACGCTGCTCTTCTTCCGCTACATCGACCACGAGGGCCAGGACGAGCCCCAGCGCGGCCGAGACGGCCTGCCAATCCGCGAGACCGCTCCCTAGCGTCCCGTCCTCTGGTAGACGTCGATCGGCCCGTAGGCCCGGTCTTCGATCGTCGTGACCTTCGTCATGTGCTGTTCGACGTAGCTGTTGAATGCTGCCGTGTCTTCCGGCGAAAGCTGCGTCAGGATATCTCGACTGAGGGGCGAGAGCAGAAGGTAGCCGGCATCGATGCGCTCGAAGGCGCCGGGAATGTCGGTCACACGGTCGCGGGAGATCACCGGGTTCGTGTGGTAGAAAAGGAGCAGAAGGCTGCGAAGCCGCAGGTCCTGCACGGCCGGCCAGAGGCGGTTGTCGCCGATGACGACGCTGCCGGCCGGCACAACCGCCTCGATCTCGCGGTCTACCGCCTCGTAGCTCGGTGCGTCGCGGGCGTCACGCACGTCCTTCGCCACCACACCGAGGCCTTCGAGCAGAAACAAGGCGGCGAGACCCGCGACGGCAAGACGCAGGGCAAGCTGCTGCCGGCGCTCGCCAACCCACCTCCATGCCGCCACGCCAGAGTCGGCGACGGCAATGCAGAGGTAGGGCACGACGACGACCCAGTAGACGAAACGCTTCGTCGACTCGAACAGGGCCACTTCGACAACCAGCCCGGCGACCAGGAGCCCGAGGAGCAGCCGTGACCGGTCGGTGCGGCCGCGCCAGAGGGCGTACAGCATCGCCGCCGGTCCGACCACGAACATGACGAGCCGGGCTGACGGCCGTGCGAGAAGACCCGAGATGCCCTCCGGCGCCTGCTCGAGTCCCGTCGAGGTGGCATAGCGGTCCGGCTCGCGCTCGAGCTGATCGAGATAGAACGAAGGCGAGAGAAAGTCGGTGCTCTGCTCCACCGCCCGCGCCTGACCGCGGAATTCGTCGAGGTCAGAGGCGATGTAGGCGAAGTAGGGCAGAAACGGCAGAACGATGAATGCCGCGAAGATAGCACCGAGCACCAGCCGTCGCTTCGGGTCGACGGGCGTCAGGAGGAGGAAGACGCCGAGCGGCACCGCCACGAAGGCGCCGATGAACTGCGTAAGCGCCCCAAGCCCGACGAGGAGCCCTGCCGCGGCGATATGCGCCAACGGCGGCACTGGTCTTCGTAGCAGTAGCAGCGCGGCGCCAAGGCCGAAAGGGACGGTGATCAGGTCGTAGCGCACCGTTACACCGAGGTCGGTCAGCGTGAGGCCTGAGAACGGCGCGAGGTTCAGGCGCAGGAGCACGAGAAGCGCAGCGGCGGCGAGACCAACATACGGTCCGCCGATACGCCGGCCGAGAGCGTACGTGAGAAGCAGCGCGGCCAGCCCGAACACGACGCTGACCATACGGGCCGTACCAAGACTGACGCCGACGACCTCGAAGACGCCGGCGAGGATGAGGTGGTGGAGCGGCAGGTTGAAGAAGTAGTGATCCTCGGCGCCGTAGAAGCCGGCGAAGAGCTCGCTGCCGAAGACGCCGTCGTGGGCGAGGCGCGCTGCCGAGGAGATGATCCAGCCCTCGTCCCCGCCGGCGATCGGGTCGTCGCCAAGGCTGGGCAGCACGGTGACGAGGTAGAGCACGACGAGGAGCGCGAGGCCGGCGAGCGTAAGGTCAGCGCGTCCGCCCCGCCGTCCTGGCGTCTCAGTGTGCGCGGAACCGGGGGCGTCCGAAGCCACCTCGCGAGTCTACAGCGTGGGCTGATGCACGCAACGAAAGCACGCCGCCTCCATTGACTCTCGCAATTGCTACTACTTACAGTTAGTTGCACTTGCGAATGCTCGCTGCTCTGCTGAGCTCAAGAACATGGAGACCTCGATGCGCCGCTCCCTCCTCATTTTCGCCGGCCTGCTGGTCACGACACTCGCGCTCGGCAGCGCCTGCTCCAGTGGTGACAAGGACGACCCGGAGAAGATCAACGTCGTCACAAGCGTGTCGCCGATTACCAGCATTGCCGAGAACATCGGCGGCACGAGGATCGAGCTCGAGGGCCTCGTCCCCGAAGGCACCAACTCGCACACCTTCGAGCCGCCGGTTTCCGACGCCAAGAAGATCGCGAAGGCCGATCTGATCATCGTCAACGGCCTCGACCTCGAGGACCCAATCATCGAGCTGGCGAACTCGAACAAGAAGAGCAGCGCGACACTGGTGACGCTCGGCAACCAGACCGTGACCGAGGCACAGTACAAGTTCGACTTCAGCTTCCCGAAGGAAGAGGGTCACCCGAACCCGCACCTGTGGCCCGACCCGACCAAGGCGATGCGCTACGCCGAGATTATTCATGACGCCCTCGTGAAGGCCGACGCAAAGAACAAGGACTACTACGACGCAAACTACCAGGCCCTGCGCACTCGGCTGCAGAGCCTCGACGCTGCCGTGAAGACGACGGTCAACACGATCCCGGCCGCCAACCGCAAGCTCCTCACCTACCACGACTCCTGGGCCTACTTCGCCGACACCTACGGCATGACCGTCATCGGTGCCATCCAGCCGTCCGACTTCTCCGAGCCCTCAGCCCGCGACGTCGCCGACCTCATCACACAGATTCGCAATGAGAAGGTGCCCGCGGTCTTCGGCTCAGAGGTGTTCCCGAGCCCCGTGCTCGAGCAGATCTCGAAGGAAGCAAACGCGAAGTTCGTCGACAAGCTGCGAGACGACGACCTGCCCGGCAAGCCCGGGGATGAGCTGCACTCCTACATCGGCCTGATGGTGGAGAATATGCGGGCGATGGCGCCTGCTCTGGGTGGCAACGCCTCGGCGATGGATAATGTTGATGCCTCCCTGGTCTTCACGGACGGTAAGAGCGGGGCAAAATACCCGCAGTAGGAACAGGATTTGCTCCATCCCCTGCCCCATCGGATAGACGACGCCACGCCGGCCCTTGAGTTTCGGGGCGTCAGCGTCAGTTACGGCTCGCAGCCGGTCCTTACGAACGTCAACCTGACGATTCATCGCGGGGACTTTGTCGGCATCGTCGGGCCGAGCGGCGCCGGCAAGACGACGCTGCTGCGCACCGTCCTCGGCAGCGTGAGCGTTACAGCAGGCCAGTTGCTCGTCGACGGCAAGCAGCTGAAGCCGGGGCGCACCCGCGCCGGCTACGTCCCCCAGCTCGAAGCGATCGACTGGAACTTCCCGATCAGCGTCGAGCAGGTCATTCTCCTGGGGCGCGCGAACGAAGGCTGGTTCCCATGGAGCAAGCAGGACGCGCGCGAGCAGGCGCATCAGCTGATGAAGCGCCTCGGCATCGAGAACCTCGGCAAACGCCAGATCCGCGCCCTGTCGGGCGGGCAGCAGCAACGTGTCTTCCTCGGCCGCGCCCTGATGAGCAACCCCAGCCTGTTGCTCCTGGACGAACCTACCGCCGGCGTCGACATCAAGACACGCGACGACGTCCTGCACCTGCTCGACGACCT
>JBFWZE010000095.1:0-2563 GCA_050185685.1 Dehalococcoidia bacterium | reverse complement strand
GACGCCTTCTTCTCGCTAATCCTTGCCGGCGCCATCGTCGTGTCAATGCGCGTGATGGGTGTGACGCTGATCGCCGCGTCGATCGTGATCCCGCCGATCACGGCCCGTCTCCTCACCAGCGACTTCGCCCGATTCATGGCCCTGTCCGTGATCATCGGCGCACTTTGCGGCTTCTTCGGCATGTACATCAGCTACTTCGTCGACGTTTCGAGCGGCGCCAACATCGTCCTGACGATGGCCGCGCTCTTCGTGGTCGTCTTCCTGTGGAGCTCACTTCGGGGCAGCAGCGCGATGAACCGCTCTCCGGCGTCATCGGGGCGGCGCATCGACGAGCCCCTGCTCGACTGAGCGACCAGGGCCCTGCAGATTCGCTATATCGCGCACGCTAGTTACTAATTAGCGCGTACTTGCTACTATTCACCAGATGCAAGACCCGGCGCGCCGACCGACCGCCGCCATCCTGACCCTCGGCTGCAAGCTCAACATTGCCGACTCCGAGGCGATGAGCCGCCGCCTGCGCAGCGCCGGCTGGGCCGTGACGGACCGCGCCAACGATGCCGACGCCGTCATCGTGAACAGCTGCTCCGTCACAAGCATGGCCGACCAGAAGTCTCGCCACCTCGTACGTCTCGCCCGGCGTCTCGCGCCTGACGCCAGCGTGGCACTGACCGGCTGCATGGTGGAGACGGCGAAGCCTGAGACGCTGGACGCCCTCGGAGCCGACGTCGTTTCGCGCCAGCCGCAGCAGCTCGACCTCGCGGACCGCATCGCGGCGATGCGGCCAGTAGCGCCGGAGCTAATCGAGGTGCTGGCGCCCCGCCTGAAGACCCGCGCATTCGTCGCCGCCCAGGAGGGCTGCAACGATGTCTGTGCCTTCTGCATCATCCCTCGCACCCGCGGCCGTGAACGCAGCAAGAGCATCGACGCGGTCGTCGCCGAGGCGCTGCAGCGCGAGGCCGAGGGCGCGCTCGAGATCGTGATCACCGGGACTCAGCTTGGCGCCTACGGCCGCGACATCGAAGACGGAGATAGCAGCACCCCGTACGAGCTGCTCTCGGCTCTGCTGCGTCAGACGTCTGCGCCGCGCATTCGGATGTCGTCGCTGCAGCCCCAGGACATCACGCCGCAGCTGGTCGGACTCTGGCAAGACGCCCGCCTCTGCCGCCACTTCCACCTTGCGCTGCAGTCCGGCAGCCAGGGCGTTCTCGAGCGCATGCGGCGCCGCTACAGCGCTGAGGAGTACCGTGAGGCGGTGCAGCGGCTGCGAGCGGGCATCCCCGGCGTCGCGATCACCACTGACGTCATCGTCGGGTTCCCAGGCGAGACTGAGGCGGAGTTCGAGGAGTGCTGCGCCTTCTGCGAAGAAATGGCCTTCGCAGGCATCCACGTCTTCCCGTACTCGAACCGCAGCGGCACCCTCGCCGCACGCCTGCCGGGACAGGTCTCCGACGCTACAAAGAAGGAGCGCGTCCACCACCTTATCGAGCTGGCACAGCGGATGAGCCGAGACTACCGCGAGAGCTTCGTTGGCAGCGAGGTCAGCGTGCTCTGGGAGACGCAGCCCGAAGCCGGTGCCTGGGAGGGCCTCACCGATACATACGTGCGCGTCCGCGGGGCAAGCGCCGACGACCTGCACAATACCCTGACGACCGCGCGCATCATCGGTGCTGGAGACGACGGTCTTCTGGCGGAGGTGGTCCCGTGAACCTCTTTAACCGCATCGTCGTCCTGCTCCTGCTCGTGGCGGTAATTACCGCCGCCATCGCGGTAGCCGTCCTCGCCTGGACGATCCCGAACAAGACGATCAACTGGCTCGCCGACGCCGTGCAGTGGCTGGACGACAACGACGGCGACACGGAGAAGGCGCTGCTCACCGCCGGCGCGATCGTGGTTGGCGTCGTTGCGCTGGCTGCGCTCGTGGTCGAGATCCTCCCGCGGCGCCGCACCGACGTGCGCATTACCGACATCCAGGGCGCCCACGCAACGCTCTCGACTGCAGCGATCGCACAGCGACTCGAAGAAGCGGTGCGGCAGGTGCCTCACGTCGCCGACACGAAGGCGTTCGTACGCGCGCGCCGCAAGGGGGTCGAGGTCGATATGGACCTCCACGTCGACCCGGACGCCAATCTCGCCGACGTCACCGGCGCTGCTTCGACGACAATACGAGACGTGCTGAGCAGCCGCATGCACGTCGCCCTGGTCGCGCCGCCGAGGACGCGGCTCCACTACCGTGAGCTGCGCCTTAGACGGCCGCCAAACGGCGAGCCCGCAGCCAACAGCAGCAACACCACCGTCGTCCCGGCCCTGCCCGCGCCGGCGGCCGTGAACGAGAGTACGAGCGAGACAACGCTCGGCAAGACAATGCCGCCGCCTTCAGAGGCCACAGACGCCGGATGGAAGGCGCCTGCCTCGCCCGACAACCATGAAGACGAACCGCAGGCCGACATCGATGCGCCTGCTACCGACAAGCCCGCCAAGCCTGAGCCGGAAACGGAGAACAAATTCGAATGACCCTGCATCGTCTGCCCGGAGCCGAGGTCGAGCTCCTGCCCCTGCTCATCGA
>JBFWZE010000094.1:0-14067 GCA_050185685.1 Dehalococcoidia bacterium | reverse complement strand
GCGCCGGTGGATCTCGCTGCGGTGCCTGCCTTCACCCTGGGCCAATGCGGTCCTACTGCCGCCGATACCGCCGGCCGCAGCCGCTGCGACCCTGTGAACCTTGTCTTCCCCGGCACGACGTTCGCCGTGGTCACGGGCGCCCTGGTTACCGCGGGCTGGAGTCTGATCGGCGTCGGCTCGCCGGAGTACGTCCTCGAACCCGCGACTTCGGAGCTGCTGCCGGCCTCGGTGCAGCTCTTCGAGACCCAGGGGCAGGGCGCTGCGGCCGCGCGCTTCCACGTCCGGCTCTGGCAGCTGGCGAACGGCGACACGATCGGCGCCGTGCATCATGAGAGCGGCGGCGTCGAGCACCAGATCGACCTCGACTGGGAGGCGGCCGAAGACGAAGTCGTCGGGCTCCTCTGCAAAGCGCCGGCCGTCTGCAGCGGCGGCGGTGTGATCGCTGAGCAGCAGCGGGAGCAGGGCAACAGCCAGCGCTGGCGGGGCTGGCGTAACGACTGGCGGCCGGCGGTCATCCGCCTGACATAGCGTCCGCGAGCGAGTAGGATTCGCGCAGAAGGAGACGCCCGTGGCTCGATCGCAGTCGGTGAAGTTCGGAGGCAACGGCCTCGTACTCGAGGGGATGCTGCACTACCCGCAGGGCCGCGCACCGGTCGCTGCCGTCGTCGTCTGTCACCCGCATCCACAGCGCGGCGGTGATATGCAGAACAGCGTCGTGCGTACCGTCGTCAACGGCGTGACCGCTGCCGGCGCCATTGCGATGACCTTCAACTTCCGCGGCGTCGGTGGCAGCGAGGGCAGCTACGACGAGGGCGTCGGCGAGCAGGACGACGTCCGCGCGGCGCTCGCGTATGCCCGCAATCTGCCGAACGTGGAGCAGGTAGGACTCGCGGGATACTCCTTCGGCGCCGGCATGGCCGCAAACGTCGTCGACGCCTCGATCCCGCGGCTGGGTCTGATCGCAGTGCCGACGCGCCAGCTCCAGGCACCGGGCCTCAGCGGCTACGACGGCCCGGTCCTCTTCGCCACCGGCAGCAACGACAACATCAGCTCTCTCGAGGCGATCGAGACGGTGGCGTCGGCGCGCGGCGAGAACGCCGTCGTCCTCGCTGCCCAGGGCGCAGATCACTTCTGGTGGGGCCACGAGGAGGAGCTCGCCGAGGCGGTGCGGGACTTCTTCGCGCCCCTGGTGCCCGTTACGGCGTGAGCCTCAGCCCCGACAACCCGTTTCGGACGAGTGCGTCGTTCTGGCGGTGCCGTGAACAGTCGAAGACTGACCCCGAAGCAGCAGAGCTGCTCGCGCGGAGCTATCGAGGGGCCTGGAACCGCCGGGGCTACGTCCGGCGCTGCGACATCCTGCACTACCTGACAATCACGACGGCTCCCGAAGGCGTGGATCTCGTATTCGACGCCCTCCGTTCACGGAGCGAACCGGTCCTTGGGAGCGCCGCGATCGCTGCACATCAGTACATGCGCCGGGGTCACAAGTTTGACAGCGACCAGAATCGACTCCTCCTGCGCACAATCTGGAAGTCGGCGCGGCCGACCACGGTCCACTTCGCACTATGGGCGATCGAGCCGTCGATGACTGAGGAAGAATACGAAGCTCTCCTCGAGTCGATGCGGGTCCAGCATCCAGAACCCGACAGCCGCTTCGACGCGGCGTATGAGCTCCTGTATCGCGGCCGCGAGGATGTGACCGCAGACCTGATTCGCGAGATGCCGCTCTGTGAGTATCCGTGCTACGCAGCAGAACGCCTACTGTGGGACAAGGCGAAAGCGCACCTGTCAGCGGCCCAGTTCGATGCGGTTCACGACGTCATCCGGCACCAGATGGACCACCTGCGCGAGATGGCGACCCGAGGCGAAGACCCCTGGAAGCACGCCGCCGTCTACCTCATCGAGAAGTGGGTGCAGAGGTACGGCCTGCCCTACGAGCCCGGCGACATCGACCTCGTGGGAGAAGCTGCTCTCGACGAGTCAGAGGAGCTGGACGACCGCCTGGACGCGGTGAAAGCCCTGGGCTGGTTTGCTAACGCTGCCGCCGACGTGTGGCTGAATCGCCTCACCGCGAAGGGAATCGCGGAGCCGGTGCGGAAGGCTGTGAGGGCGCAGCTAAGGAAGCGTAAAGCCGCTCCGCCGAGAGTCTGAGGCTCGTTCATCCGAACGCCCGTCGCCGAGGCGCCTGACGGCCACGCATCCTGAGGTCAGGCCGGTGCCACCCGCTATTCCCGTTACCGGCCCGTAAGGATGAATGATGTCTACTTCGATACGCGCCGCCGGGCTGATGCTGCTCGGCGCGACGCTGATATTCTTCGGTCTCGTCGCGTGTTCTTCGGACGACGACGACCCGGCACCGACGCCAACGGCAGACGTCTCGTCGACGCCGCAGGCTTCGGTGACGCCGAGGCCTCCAACCTTGACGCCGACGCCGGTGACTTCACCCACGCCTTCGGATTCGGCACCGACCGGCATCAGCTCTGTCGACCGGGCAATTGCTGCGGTGAACGATCGCGATGCGGCCCGGCTGGCCTCGCTGTTTCAGCTCGAAGCGCTGGCCTGCACGAATGCCGTTGGGCTCGGGGGGCCGCCGCAGTGCAAGCCGGGCGAGGCGCCGGGGACGATGGTGAACGTGCTCTTCACGTCGTCCTGCGACGGCCACTACCTGCGCCCGGACGAGGTCGCGTCGCTCGCCGACCGCTTCGTCGAGGACACCGGCAAGCTGGCGGGCGTCTACCGCCACAACGGCAAGCTCTTCCCGTCGAGCCAGTACGTCGCGGTGTTCTCGTTCGAGACGCCCTATGGCAGTCTGGCGCGCGTGCTCTTCATCTCGGATCCGGGCGTCGTGGGCGTGACCTTCGGCTGCGGTACCTCGGCGATGGAGTACATCGACGTGATGGGCCTGCGCGACCCCGTGTACCTTCCGGGCGGCTAGAGCGCGGCGATGCCCGCCTTCGCGATGACACCGTCTTCTTCGGACGCGGCGCCGGACACGCCGACCGCGCCGATGACGGTGCCGTCCTCCGCGCGAATCGGCACACCGCCTTCGACGGGCAGGAAGCGCTCGCCGAGGCGTTTCACCAGCGGCGCCACGAGGTAAGGACGCGTCTCAGCCATGCCCTGCATCCGCTGCGTCTCGCGGCCGGTGTAGGCGGCAGTAGCGGCTTTGCCCTCGGCCAGCGACGCGGTGAAGGGGTCGGCGCCGGTTGCACGCTCGAAGACGAGCAGTGTCCCGGCGGCGTCGACCACCGCGATGCTCACCTTGCGGCCGAGGTCCTCTGCTCTGGCTACGGCGGCTGCGAGCACCCGCTTGGCGTCCTGGTTGTTCATTCGTTGTCTCCCCTTCTCGTGTCGGCGGCTCGATGGCCGTCGTGATTATAGGGAGCGTCGCAGGCGAAGGACAGCGCCTCAGCCGGCGGCTTGCTGGCGGCGCTCGGCGGCGACGAGGTTGGTGAGCGACTCGAGCGCGTTTACCTGCTTGGGCGAGAGCTGCACGTTCGGCCGCACTTTGCGCAGCATCGAGTAGGCGACGTCGAGAGGGAAGCCGAGGGCGATGAGGGTGGCGCAGGCGACCATTGCGCTGCGGCCGAGGCCAAGGCGGCAGTGGACGAGGACCTTGCGACGCTGGTTCATCTGGGCCCGCACCCACTGCACCATCTCGTAGAGCTCGCTCAGCGTAGGCGCGCCGTGGTCGGGCACTTCTTCGCGGCGGTAGGGGATGCCGCGCGCTTCGAGCACTGCGACGTCGTCCTGGCCCTCGGAGCGGATCTCGAGGACGGCGCCGACGCCGGCTTTGAACAGCTCATCCCACTGCGATGCGATTGGGGCGGAGCCAAGAGCGAGGTCGGCGGTGAGCCAGGCGAGGTCGATCTTCGGGGTCTTCTTGCGGAACGGGAGACGCATCGCATCTGACCTTAGCACATGCGGAGGCCGAATCGCGTGTCGAGGCCCGCGAGAGGACGGATTGCGAGCTCCGGCGCCTACGGTCCTACTGTGAAGACGGCCGGCTGTGAGGTCACGGTACCTGCCGCCCGGTCCTGGATGACGAGCCGGACGGCGTACTGCCCGGGCGCCAGACCCGCGGTGTTCCAGGTGCCCAGAGTGCCGCCCTGTACTGGCGCCGTCGACGAGCCGATGGTCTGCCAACTCGACGGTGAGGCGCCGCTGCCGAACTCGAGGCGGTAACTCTGCATGCTGCTGGAGTAGGCCGAGCCGTAGATAGGCACAGCGCCGCTCACGCGGCCGGACGGCGTCGAGATTGACGCGGCGACCTGGGCCGACGACGTTTCCGCTACACGGGTCGAGGTCGGGGCCGGTGCAGCCGCGTTCGGCGGAGGGGTCGAGGTCGGCGCGGGCGTTGGCGGCACTGAGCCCTTGATCGCGACGTCGTTCGTGTTGCCGCTGCGGCGGAACTCGATGTTGCCCGGCACCGGGAAGTTCGGCGACGGCTGGTTGTTGTGGGCAAGCTGCAGGGTGTCTCGCATCACGCGGAAGGAGATCGAGGTGCTGAAGATGTTGACGATCGGGGAGTTGTCGGAGTTGCCGGCCCAGACGCCCACGACGAAGTTCGGCGTATAGCCGAAGGCCCACGTCTCGCCAATCTTGGCCGCGTCGGGGCCTTCCTGGTCGTAGGGCTCGCTGGTGCCGGTCTTCACGCCGGCCTGGCGTCCCGGGATGCTGATGCCGCCGCAGCCGAAGGTCACGCACTGGGCGCTGGGGTCGGCAAGGATGCTCGTCACCATGTAGGCCTGGGCGGCGGGCACGACCTGCTCGCGCACCCGGTGGTCGTCGGCGCTGTAGACCACGTTGCCGAGGGCGTCTTGGACTCTGAGGATTGAGACCGGGTCCGTCGTCCGTTCGCCTGGTCGGTGCGGGATGATTGCCTCCTGGCCGACCATGGCGCCGTTGTTGGCGAGCACGCTGTAGCCGTAGGTCAGGTCCTCGGCGCTGAGGTCGACGCCGCCGATTGAGATCGCCGGGCCGTACTGGCCGGTGAGCGTGGTGAAGCCGACCTTCTTCGCGAGGTTGACGATCGACGGCACGCCCAGACGCAGCGCCGTCTTGAACGGCGGCACGTTAAGCGAGTTACCCAGGGCGTTGCGGATGCTGATGTTGCCGAGATAGCTCGTCTTGTTCGGGTTGCGCGGCTGGAAGACGCTACCGTCCGCCTCGCGGTACGTGACCGGCGAGTCCTCGATCATCGTCGAGGGCGTCCAGCCAAGGTCGATGAAGCTGTCGAGGTAGACGAAGGGCTTGAAGGACGAGCCGGGCGAGTTCAATGCGGTGAGGTTGTCGACTTCGCCGTGGATGTCCTCGCGGAAGTAGTCGCGGCTGCCGATCCAGACGAGGATCTCGCCGGTCTGGGCGTCGAGGACCATCATCGCGCCGTTGCGGCTATTCGAGACGTCCTCGAACTCGCGGATCCAGCGCTCGAGGTTCGCCTGTGCTTCGGTCTGGAGGTTCATGTCCAGCGTCGTGGTGATAACGAGACCGTCGTGGAGCAGGGCATCTCGGCCGAACAGCGCCTCGAGCTCGGGCGTCAGGTGCTCGAGGACGAAGTGGGGCGCCTTGATCGGGAAGACCTGCGGCTGGACCACCAGGAGCGTTGCCTTCGCCTCTTCGATCATCTCCGGCGTTACTTCGAAGAAGCGGCTCTCGCCGATCTGGATCGGTCCTGACCTCGCCATGATGTCGAGGACCTCGTTGCGGCGGATGAGGGCGTTCTCAGGCTGCGTGCGGGGGTCGTAAGCAGCGGGTGACTGCGGGATGCCGGCGAGCATCGCGCCCTCCGCCAGCGTCAGCTCGGCAGCGGGCTTGCCGAAGTAGCCGTTCGCGGCTGCTTCGACGCCGTTGTACAGGCCGCCGTAGCTGATCTGGTTGACGTACCAGTCGAGGATCTGGTCCTTGTCAAAGCGCCCGGTGAGCTCGAGCGCGAAGGCCGCTTCCTTGAGCTTGCGCTCGAGCGAGCGTTCCAGGCGTTCGTCCTGCGGGATGTAGACGTTCTTAATCAGCTGCTGCGTAATCGAGCTGCCGCCGGAGCCTTCGAGGACTTCGCCGCCGCTCGCCGGGCTGAGGTTCTCCCAGGCGGCGCGGGCGAGGCCCTTGGGGTTCACACCCGGGTTGGAGAAGAAGGTGTTGTCCTCGGTCGCGATCGTCGCGGCAATGTAGTTCTGGGAGATGGCGTCCAGGCTAACGGGCACGCGAATGCCAACGTTGTCATCGACGTACTCGTAGAGCAGCTCACCGTTGCGGTCGTAGATGCGGGCGCCGCGTGAGGGGGCGTTCACTGCCAGCGCCTGGGGCGGCACGTAGTCCTGGACGTAGTAGTCGTAGATCATTGCGCCGGAGTAGCCGCCGAAGAGGAGCAGCGCCGGGATCACCAGCGTCACGGCGACAAACAACGGCAGGCCGCGGTGGGCGGTCGTCGGCGCGCGGCGCGGGTAGCGGCGGTTGTAGATCTTGAGACGGCCGCCGCCCGGCATCGCGTTCGGCGGCGGCGGGATGAACGGGCGTCCAGGGTTGCCGAGGAGCGCGTCAACCTGGGCGATGCAGGACTGCAGCAGGTACTGCATCGTGCGGCCCTGGGCGGCCATCGCCTCGAAGCGCGGCTTGAAGGGGTCTACCGGCGGCTGAATCGGCCGGGGCCGCCGCCAGCGGGAGACGAAGCGGACGCGGGGCACGGAGGACTTGCGGCGCCGGAGAGCGACGACCGATTGAGCTATGAGGCTACGGAGGCGGGATGCGGCAGGCGTGTTTGCCTGCGGCACGCTACCGCGCTGCCGTCGATTCCGTTCGAAGGCTACCAAACGCTCGCATCCTTGCGGGCTCAGTCCCGGTTCTGGCTCCGGGCTCTACTCCTTAAAGCGTGAAGGAGGGGAGCACGTTACAACCGTAACTGGTTTGTGGCGGGGTATTTGTTTCTACGGCGCGGCTGCCTCTGCGCGAGGCTGATGACCGAGTTGCTGAAGCATCTGCCGGAAGGCGGGGAGCTCCTGCGCTCCAACCATCCCGTACTTGTCATCGAAGACGAAGGTCGGGATCGCTGTGACACCGATGCTGCGGGACCAGGCGATGCCCTCGTCGACACGCTGCTGGTAGCGGCGCTCAGTCAGGGCGTCGCGGAGGGACTGCTCGGGCAGACCGGCTTCGACGCCGACCTGGACGATGGTCTCGAGGTCGCCGATGTCCTTGAGGTCTTCGAAGTAGGCTTTGAACATCGCCCGATGGAACGCCCACTGGTCACCGTACTCGCCGGCGAACTCGGCCGCTTCGAGGGCGAGGTGGGTGTTCGGCAGCCAGGTGCGGCCGCGGGTGAACTGAATGCCCAGGGGCTCAGCCCGCAGCTCTGTCGGTGTCGGCGGCGCATCGGCAGGCGTGATCCGGGTGTGGGTCATGCCCTCCGGCGGCGTGTCCGGCCGCAGAAAGAACGGCGCGAACTCGACTTCGATGTCGTACTCCTTCGAGAGCCGCTCGACCTCACTGAGGCCGATATAGCACCAGGGGCAGACAAAGTCCGAGATCACGATGATCGAAGGCTTTTCGTAGACCGCTTCGTTCTCGCTCATGCAGCCAGTATAGGTCGCCACCGTGACAAAGTTGTAAACAAGGGATGTCTGCGTAAGATGAAGTGAATTCGGGAGGCATCCTTCGCAGCGTGGAACCGCTCTTTCTGCTCCCGGGCGGCGTCAGAAACAACCCCGACATCGACCTCTGGCTCAGCGGCCAGACGCAAGAGCTCGGTGCGATTGCGCATGAGTGGTTCACGGCGATGCGCCGCTGCGGCGATGACGTCCTCGAGGTTATCCACGACGGCGCTCCCACTGCCTGCGTCGGCGACGCTGCGTTTGCCTACGTCAACGCGTTCAAAGCGCACGTGAACGTCGGCTTCTTCTGGGGCGCCGCGCTGGCGGACCCGGCAGGGCTGCTCGAGGGCAGCGGCAAGCGGATGCGCCACGTGAAGCTGAGACCGGGTGGTGCGATCGACTCCGCGGCACTGGCTGATCTGATAGAAGCTGCCTACGCCGACATCAGACGTCGACTGACGACAGTGCCCGGCGACGGCGCCTAGTCTTCGGACGCGGCCTTCAGTGTGAAGATGAAGTCGCTGCCGCCACCGTCGCGCGATTCCGCCCAGATGCGGCCGTCCTGTGCCTCGACGACGCGCTTGCAGACCGCGAGGCCGAGTCCGACGCCCTTCGCCTGGTTCTTCGCCTTCGAGGAGCGGTAGAAGGGGACGAAGAGCGTTTCGACGTCGACCTCTTCGAGGCCGATGCCATAGTCGCGGACGCAGATTTGCGGCTCATCGTGATCGTTGCGGTGGAGGTAGACCTCGATCAGTGCGCCCTCGGGGCTGTACTTGTTCGCGTTGCTGATCAGGTTGTCGACGATGAGGGTAATCAGCGTGCCCTCACCGAGGGCGATCGGCGCATCACCGGCGTCGAAGACCTCGACCTTACGGCCGCTGTGGCGACGGTAGAAGCCTGCGACCGCGTCCTGAATGATGTGCGACAGGTCTACGGGCTCGACGTCGAGCTTCTGGCCGGCTTCGACGCGGACGAGGAGCAGCAGGTTCTCGATGACGCGATGCAGTCGGTCGGCCTCGGTGACGATGTCCTGCAGCGCCTGGACCTTGTCTTCCTCTTCGAGCAGGTGGCCGCGGTTGAGCAGCAGCAAGCCGTTGCCGACCACTGTCGAGATCGGCGATCGGAGCTCGTGGGAGATCAGGCCGAGGAACTCAGACTTCACGGCGTTGGCGCGCTGGAGCGATTCGCTGGTGCGCTGGAGCTCCTCGTAGAGGCGGGCGTTCTCTTCTTCGGTCTGCTTGCGCTCGACGCCGGCGGCGATTGCCTGGGCGAGCGAACGGAGGAAGGTCAGCGTCCGCTCGTTGAGGCGGTGGCGGGCGAAGATGCCGACGACGCCGATGAGCTTGCCACGAAGCATCAGCGGGCTGCCGGCGAAGGCGAGGATGCCTTCGCTGCGCGCCCAGTCCTCGAGGTGCAGGCCGAAGTCGGGCGAAGTAGGGTCTTCGATGCGGGCACGGCGGCCGCTGGCGATCAGACCGATCGGCGAGTCATCCAGGCCGACGCAGTTGAGCGCGCCGCCGGGCTCAGGGCCGATGCTGGCGCGAAGGTGCAGCTTGTCGCCCGCGGGTGAGATGAGCCAGATTGCGGCGACGCGCGCGCGGAAAAGCGCTGCGACATTCGCAACGCATCGGTTCGTGAGACTGTCAACGTCATCGCTCTCGCTTATCGCAACGGCGATATCGGAGAGCAAAGTGACAGCGTCTGGGTGCGGGGTAGTTGACGCTTCCACTGTCATAAACGGCTTTCGAAACTCGTTCTGGTAGCTGCGCGGCGGACCAAACAGAGATTTCGGATGAATCTATGCTACGAGGTATACCAAACCGCAGGCGTTACGAAAGTGTAAAACCGGGAAACGATAGGCAGGTAATAGAGGGGCGCCTTCGCGAGAATTAGATGTCGGGAGCGACCGGCTCGCCTGCCCGCCACATGTACCAGGAGCCAACCGAGCGGTATGGAGCCCATCTCGCGCCGATCTCCAGCGCTTGCTTTGGCGTGGGCGTCGCTTCCAGGGCGTAGGTAATGCGCATGCCGTTGCGGACGCCGAGGTCGCCGACAGGCAGCACGTCCGGGCGACCGAGATGGAACATCAGGTACATGTGCGCCGACCACTCGCCGAGGCCCTTCACCGCGGTAATCCGTCGGACGACCTCCTCGTCCTCGAGATGCACGAGCTCGTCGAGGTCGAGGCGGCCCTCGTGGACGTGGAGGGCGAGGTCGCGCATGTAGCTGATCTTCTGGCGCGAGATGCCGGCGCCGCGGAGGTCTTCGTCGCTGGTTGCCAGGAGCTGCTCCGGCGCCGGCGGCTGGCCGTCGTCCCCGTAGAGCGCGAGGAAGCGTCGCTGGATCGCGTTCGCCGCGGCGCCGGCGAGCTGCTGGAAGAGGATCGTCCGCAGCAGCGACGCATAGGGGTCGACGCGGCGGATCGTCGGGTTGTAGTCGCCGACGCGGTCCATAATCGCCGCGAGCTGAGCGTCAACTTCGCGCAGGTGGGCGAGGGCTGCGTCGACGGAGAAGGTCGTCATCAGGGCACCGCGGCGATCGTCATGCCCGCCTGCTTGATGTGCTTGCGGCAGGAGCCGCACGGCTCGTAGGTCGAAACGATGACCATGCCCTCGAGTCGGACGCCACGCGAGGCGGCCATCAGGATCGCGTTCATTTCGGCGTGGATGCAGTTGCAGTCGATCTTGTCGGAGGCGGGCCCTTCCTGGCAGATCGCGCAGCCGCCGTCGCCGCAGTTGACCTCGCCGCGGGCGGTGTCGTTGTAGCCGCTGCTGAGGACGGCCCAGTTGTCCGGGTTGTAGATGACGGCGCCGACCTTGCGGCGCACGCAGGTGCTGAACTGGGCCCAGTACTCGGCGTTGCCCAGCATGCGTTCCGGCCAGGAGGGGCGTTGAGCCTTCTCTGTCACGTCGTCAGGAGATCGACGGGCCCGGGTTGAAGACGTACTCGACGTCGCGGATCTCCATCTTCGCGTGGTGTGACTGAGGAATCTCGCCGAGCGCTTTGCGGCCGGGCAGGGCGTTGTACTTTTCGAGCGCAGGCTCCATGGCGTCGAGGCTGTCGAAGCCGCGGAACCAGAGGAACTCGTTCTGCTTCGGGTACTTCCACGCGCTGAGGATCGGGATGCCGGCCTCTTCGTGCAGCGGCCCGATCTGGCTGGTGAAAAGCTCCTCGAACTTGTCGAGCATGCCTTTGTTCACGGTGTAGAGGCGAAACTGTGCCGCCTTGGGCATCGGGTCCGGCTTGGGCGAGGCGTAGACGAACTCGCTGACGCGGACCTCGGTCTTGGCGATGTGCTGAGAGGGGAGGTCGCCGACGGCAACGCGTTCAGGCAGCTTGAAGTACGCCTCAGTCTTCGCCTTCTCTTCTTCGGGGGTATCGAAGACGCGCAGCCAGATGAACTCGTTCTGCTTCGCGTAGACCCAGGCGCCGCCGATCTGCATGCCGTATTTCTCGTGGATCGGAGCGAGGCGCTCGTTGAAGAGCTTGATCCAACTCTCCATCTTGCCGCGGTTAATCGTATAGAGGCGTACCTGCGCAATCATGCAGCGTCTTCTCCCGGGAGCGTCACCAGACAAACTGCCGCAACTGTACGGTACGCCGGTAGTTGTTGCGAGTACCGCCAGCGCGCGGTTTTTTACCGCGCACTGACGCGGCTGCGAGGCTACTCCTGGGCTTCGTCCCGGGCGATCGACTCTGCCTCATCGAGAGCGCTGTCCGCCGGCGTAATGCCCATCTTCCGTTCGAGGGCGCGCTCCTTGAAGTAGGGACGGGTGAAGACGCTGAGGTCTTCGCGTGTCGCCCAGGCCAGCGCCTGCAGCTCGATCGGGTCGAGGTAGATGTGCGTGCCGGAGCTGAGGTCTTCGACCTTGAGGCGCGTTCCCTTGCCCGCGGTGTCGACGGTGACCTTCACGGATGCGTATTCGTTCTTCAGGAGCCAGTTCACGTCTTCTTCAGGCATGGGGGGATTGTGCCACATTGCTCCCGGGCCGTGGCTAGCCCGCGTTGACTGCGTCGAGGCTCTTGAGGATGCCCATGCAGGCGTCCGCGAGCTCTTTGCCCTTGGTGAGCATGTGGACGCGGAAGAACTCGATGTGGGTCTCGTGCTCGTGGAACTGCTGCGGCGTCAGTACGGCCGACAGCACCGGCACCCCCGTTTCCAGCGAGACCTGGACGATGCCGCTGATCACGGCCTGCGCGACGAACTCGTGGCGATAGATGCCGCCATCGACGACAAGGCCGCTGCAGCAGATCGCAGCGTACTTGCCGGTCTGGGCGAGCTTCTTCGCCATCAGCGGGATCTCGAGGCTTCCCGGCACGCTGAAGAAATCGATGTCGTCCTCGCCCTTTTCGTGGAGGGCAAGCTCTTCGATGAAGGCGGCTTTGCAGTTGTCGGTGACGTCGGTGTGCCACGAGGCCTGGATGAAGGCGATCTTGTTCACGGTGTGCTCCTCTGCTACCCGAACATCATAGGCCGACTGCAGGTTGTGGTCGCGGGCACTGCTCAGGTCAGCGGCCTGACAGCCGCCGCGTCCGGCTCACTGGTCCGCCTCTTGCGAAAGAGCTGGTAGGTGATCCTGAGGAGCACCAGGCTGAGGAGAAAGACCACGATCGCGGTGAGCTGGGCCTGCTTGAGCCCGAGTGCGGCGATGCTGTTGCTGCGGCCGAAGAAGACGATGAACTGCGTGACGCTGTAGCCGAGCAGGTAGAGACTCGCGGCCAGGCCGGGCCAGCGCCGGCGTCTGAGGACAACGTAGAGGAACCCGAGGAGGAGCAGGTTCGCGATGATCTCGTAGGCGGCGGCCGGGTGGTAGGCGACGCCCAGCTGCGGCGCGAACGAGTCCGGGTGGGTGTAGGCGGTTCCCCAGGGGAGTGACGTTTCGTAGCCCAAGATGTCGCCGTTGACGATGTTGCCGAGGCGGCCGATCGGCTGACCAACGGCCGCGAAAATCGCCGCGACGTCGAGCATTGGCAGGAGGCTGATCTTGTTGATGCGGGCGTAGATGACGGCGGCGATCAGCACGGCGCCGATCGCGCCGAAGAACGCCATACCGCCCTCCCAGGCCGCAAGGATGTGCTCCGGGTTCGAGAGGTAGTACCCCTGCCGGTTCTGGACGACGTAGTAGAGGCGCCCGCCGAGGAGTCCGGCGCCGATTGCCCAGGGCAGAAAGCCCCAGAGCTCGTCCTCGTTCGCGCCGAAGGTGGTGACGTAGCGGCGGGCAATCTCGACGCCGATGATGATCGCCGCGACGTAGAACAGCCCGTACCAGTGAATTGCGATCGGCCCGAGGTGAAAGGCGGTGGGGTCGATGCCAATGCGAATGACTGCGAGGGCAAAGGATGACATAACGTTGCATCCTGGAAACAATCTCAGCGAACGTCCCGAAGCGCGTTTGCTGGTTGGTCTAATGAGGTGGGCGCGACCCGGCGCGGGTCATGCATCGCCTGTATCTCACGATCCAGAGTACGCCATGATGGGTCCCCGACGCCCGCGGCGGAACTCTGGACTCGAGGCTTCTGCCAGCCTCTCGCCGGACAGCATAGAATCGCCTCGTCAAGCAAAGGGGGTGCCCAAATGAACGACCTCAGGGTCATCGCGATGGACCACATCGTGCTCAACGTCAGCGACGTCGAGCGCTCGCTGGCCTTCTACACCGAGAAACTCGGCCTGAAGCCTGAGCGCGTCGAGGAGTTTCGCGCCGGCAAGGTGACGTTCCCCTCCGTCAGGATCAGCGAGAGCACGCTTATCGACCTCGTGTCGGTCGGCGATGCGCCGGGCGCGGTACGTAAGAACCTCAACCACTTCTGCCTGACCGCCGAGGATATCGATCTGGGCGCGCTGGCGGACGCGCTCGAGGCGCAGGGCGTGACGATTACGACGCGTCCCGCCTCGCGATGGGGCGCCCGCGGCCAGGCGACGTCGATCTACCTCCTCGATCCCGACGAGAACGAGATCGAGATCCGCCACTACTAGGAGACGCGATGAAGATCACCGCCTTCGAGACACGCGCGGTCGGTCTGCCGCGGCCGCCCGGGCCGACGACACCCGGCAACGCCACCTTCGTCACCATTAAGCTGCGGACCGACGATGGGCTCGAGGGCATCGGCTACGCGGGCTTCGGCACCGGCGTCATGCTGCCTGCGCTGAAGGCGGCGGTCGACGGGCTAGCAGCGCTGGTGGTCGGGCGTGACCCTAACGACATCGAGGCGATTCGGGAGTCGCTGCTCACCGCCGGCGGCAGCGGCTCGCCGGCCGGCATCGTCACACGCGCCGTTGCCGGGATCGACGTCGCCCTCTGGGACCTCAAGGCGAAGGCGGCCGGGCTGCCGCTGCACAAGCTGCTCGGCGGCTTCCGCGACCGCGTCCCGGCCTACGCGAGCGGCGAGCTCTGGCGCAACTACGACCTCAAGATGCTGGCGGAGACGGCGCCGAAGCTGGTCGAGCAGGGCTTCAAGGCGATGAAGTTCCGTCTGGGGGCGGAGC
>JBFWZE010000093.1:9907-14099 GCA_050185685.1 Dehalococcoidia bacterium | reverse complement strand
ATGCGCGAAATGGGCCTCTTCAAACTCTGGCAGCCGAAGTACCTCGGCGGTGCCGAGATCGACCTGCACACGGCGCTCGAGATCACGGAGCAGCTCGCCCGCTTCGACGGCTCCACCGCCTGGAACTTCATGATCGGCCTCCAGAGCAGCGCCCTCCTCGGCTTCATGCCGGAGCACGTCGTGAGGGAGATGATGGCGGATGAGCCGATGGCGACGCTGGGAGGCTCCGGGCAGCCCGGCGGCATCGCTGTCCCCGTTGAGGGCGGCTACCGGATCACGGGCCGCTGGGCCTTCACGAGCGGCAGTAACCACACGCGCTGGATCTGCGGCAACTGCCGTATCGATGACGGCAGCGAGCCGAACCCCGAGGCACCCCCGGACCTGCGCATGTTCTGGTTCCGCTCCGATCAGTACGAGGTCCTCGACACCTGGTACACGATGGGCCTTCGTGCCAGCGGCAGCCACGACTTCGAGGTCAAGGACGTCTTTGTGCCGGCGGACCGCTTCGTCTCGGGCATGCTGACGAAGTCGCCCTACCAGACCGGGACGATCTACCAGACCCGGGTCGTCCTCCTCCTCCTGCCCACCTTCGCCTCCGTAGCCATCGGCATCGCCCGCGAAGCACTGGACGAGTTCGTCAAGCTCGCTCAGAAGAAGAAGCCGACCCGCGCGACGAGGCTTCTCGCCGAGTACGACAGCATCGCTCAGACGATCGGCCGCGCCGAAGCGAAGATCAACGCGGCGCACGACTACCTCCACGGCGCGATGTGCGAACGGCTCTGGTCGGCGATGAAAGCAGGCAACGGCGACGACGAAGCGCTGGCGGTCGATGTTTTCTACGCCGGCGCATTCGCCTGCCAGATGGCGAACGAAGCAGTCGAAGTCCTGCAAGATGCGGCGGGCGGTACCGGCATCTACGAGAGCAGCCCCCTCGAGCGCTGCTTCCGCGATGTCCACATGGTTTCGAAGCACGCGGGCGGCTCGGCTCAGACGAATTACACCCGCGGCGGGAACTTCCGCCTTGGCAACGGCTTCAGCCTCGCGCGCTAGCAATCCAGGCCGAATGTCCCTGTCCATGTACGCGAGAACGGTGATAGAAGTCACTTACAGGAAAGGCCGCTCTGGCTACGTTGCAGCGAGCAGGAGGACACCATGACAGCTCTGGATACGCCATCCGAAACAGAAGTCTGGCTCGAAAAGGTGCGCGGACTCGCCCCCCTCATCGCTGAGCACCGCGACGAGAGCGAGGCACAGCGATGGCTCGCAACGCCCGTGTACGAGGCAATGCGCGAACTCGGGCTCTTCAAGCTCTGGCTGCCCTCCGCGGTTGGCGGCAACGAGATCGACATCCACACCGCCCTCGAAATCACCGAGCTCCTGGCGTCATTTGACGGGTCAACCGCCTGGAACTTCATGATCGGCCTGCAGGGCAGCGTCCTTCTGGGCTTCATCCCCGAGTACCGCGCGGTCGAGATGATGGCCGACCAGCCTAACGGCACCCTCGGCGGCTCCGGCCAGCCCGGCGGCATCGCCGTTCCAGTCGAAGGCGGCTACAAGATCTCCGGCCGCTGGGGCTTTGCGAGCGGCTCTCACCACACGCGATGGCTCTGCGGTAACTGCCGCATCGAAGAGGACGGCGTTGCACGGGTCGATGCGGACGGCAACCCGGAGATGCGGATGTTCTGGTTCAACTCCGACCAGTACGTTCTCCACGACACCTGGCACACGACCGGCCTCAAGGCAACCGGCAGCGGCGACTACGAGGTGAAGGACGTCTTCGTGCCCGAAGATATGTACGTCCAGGGCATGCTCACGAAGTCCCCCTACCAGGACGGCACGATCTTCCAGACCCGCGTTGCCTTGCTGCTCGGCCCGCCCTTCTCCGCTGTCGCGATCGGCGTTGCGCGGGAAGCGCTGCGGACCTTCATCGACCTCGCAGTCAAGAAGAAGCCGTCGAGGTCGAACAAGAGCCTCGCGGAGTACGACAGCACGGCGCGGATCATTGGCCTGGCTGAGGCCAAGATCAACGCCGCCCACGCCTACCTGCACAACACGATGTGCGAGCGCCTCTGGCCGGCAATGCTCGAAGGCAAGGGCGACGACGAAGACATCGCGGTCGACGTCTTCTACGCCTCAGCCTTTGCCGCCCAGAACGCCGCCGAAGCCGTCGACCTCCTCGTCGAGGCCGCGGGTGGCACCGGCATCTACGAGAGCAGCCCCCTCGAGCGCTGCTTCCGCGACGTCCACATGGTGTCGAAGCACGCCGGTTCTCAGGCGGCGATCAACTACACCCGCGGCGGCAACTTCCGCCTCGGCCTGGGCTTCTCAATGCGCAGAAGCTAACGAAGGCAACAACCTCTCTGTCCTACCTCGGGGCATCGACGATTTGTCGGTGCCCTGTTCGTTTACTGTGTCCCGTTTCGCTCTGCTGCCTGTGGAATTTGTGGGTCCGGCCTAAATGAAAGCGCCATCGCGTCCTCTAGAATGACCGCCGCAGCACGCATACGAGCAACAGGGAGGGCATGATGGCGCCGAAACTGAAGTTTCTCACCGGCAGCAACCCGCGACTGGAACCGCTCAAGGACGGCACCGTGAAGGTCGACGGCTACGACCTCGAATTCACGGAGCCGCCGGGCGGCAGTTTCAACCTCTTCCAGCACAACCTCCACAACGACGACTTCGAGGTCTCCGAGATGTCGATGTCGGAGAGCATGATCGTGCGCGACCGCAAAGAGACGTACGGCAATGGCCGCTGGAACTGGGCCTACATCCCCAACTTCCTCGCACGTGGCTTCAACTGGGACCGGATCTGCGTGAAGCCCGGCTCCGACATCAAGTCAATCGCCGACCTCAAAGGTAAGCGCCTCGCGGTCGGTGACTATTCGATGACCGCGATCCTCTGGTTCCGCGCGATGCTAAAGGACCTCTACGGCATCGAGGCGGACGACATCGACTGGTATAACCTGCGCAACCGCGGCAAGGAGACCGGCCTCGACAAGGACCCGCCGAAGGGCGTCTCGATTACCTGGCTGCCTCAGGACGCCGACCCGGCCGAGATGCTGGAGAACGGCACCTACGACGCGGTACACGGCGTGAACAACGCCGTCATCTCAAGCGGCCGCGCGCAGCCCCTCTTCCCGTCCAGCGAGACGGAGCGGCTGGTGATCGAGCACTACCACAAGAACGGCAGCGAGCACGCCAACCACCACTACGTCATCCAGCAGCGCATTCTCGACGAGAACCCGGGCGTAGCCCTTGCCCTGTATAACGCCTTCGAGAAGTCACGCCAGGTCGCCATCGAGCGCGCGGGCAAGGAGTCCGGCGTCTACCGGTACTTCCCGGACATGTCCGCCGAGACGCAGGACGCGATCTTCGGCGAGCCCTACTCCTCCGGCATCAAGGCAAACCGCCGCACGATCCAGCGCCTGCTCGACGGCGCCATCGAGCAGGGGCTCATCGTGAAGCCGATCACGGTGGAGGAGTTCTACCCGGCGGAGGTGCAGAACACCTAGCAGGGAGAGCTTGACGGCTATTTCGATGGCAGGACGGAGACCATGAGCGCCTGGTAGCGATGAGGGCCGTTCATTTGGAAGCGGTTTTCCATCCGTTCTTGCTCCGAGTCAGTCGGCTTTGCGTCGGGGCGTTCGATGTATCGAATTGGGAAGTCGTCGTCTGTAACCGCGGTACTCAGCCGGTTCGCCGCGGCGTCGTAGTAAAGGTAGGTCACGCCAGAGATGGGCATGCGGCCGCTCTGCTCATTGCCCGGGTCTGAGTCGGCGCAGATGAAGGAATTGCCGCGGTAGCCAATGATGTAGAGGTAGTGCTCTGGCGTCATTCCGCCCGTGGCGCCGCTGAGGACGCCGGCGATGATCCGACGCTTCGAATCGAGCACCGCCTTCATCGAAGCGACAACGGCGCCCAGGTTGCCGACGAAGACAACCTGCGAACCACGCCACGGGCCTTCGACCTTCGGCCTTCGATGCTGCTTGATGTCTGAGACGAGCCCGTTGGCTGCAAGCTTCGGCTCGGGACCGGTCGGTGTGCTTCCACCCAGGTTGGTGTGAAGCGCATGCGTGTGGCGGACCTGGGCGTTGCAGCGGTCGGCCTCGGCGATTGCGAGCGAGTGGAGGTCGTACATATTGAGGAAGCGGCTCAACGACGTATAGGTTCGTGTCTTCTCGAACTCTGCCCA
>JBFWZE010000093.1:6565-9807 GCA_050185685.1 Dehalococcoidia bacterium | reverse complement strand
GCGCCAATCTGGCCGCGTACCGTCGCTTCGAAGTCCGCCCACTTATCGGGCGAGACCGCCCAGTCAGCCAGCGTCGAAGCAAGGGCGATGCGCTGGGCCCGAGCCGGCACTTTGTGGATCTTCGGGTCCCGCGCCCTCGCCCCCTGGCCTGTCGCGTTGATCAGCGGCATGACATCAAGCAGCGCGGCCATCGGGAGCTGATCGAGCAGCGTTCCCGCCGCTTCGAGCTCCTGGCGCTCGAGCCAACGAATCGCGAGCTGCGGCAGTGACGCGTCGATCCGGGCCGCACTCACTGCTTTCCCGGCACGGTGCAGCAGAACCGCGAAACCGCCCTGATCCACGGGCTTCAAGGCCAGCATGCAGGTGTAGTACTCGGCATCGAAGGCGCCGTCTGCCGTCTTCAACGTTGCAATGATGCGCTCTGCGAAGATGTCCTTCGTGTTCTCTTTGAGACGCACCTGCTCGAGATACTTCGTAAGACGGCCTGACTTCTTCAGGACGTCGGCAGTCTCGAGCAAGTAGTCGAGGGACCAGCCATTCATCAGGCTGAAACGCTCTGCCCAGCCGGTCTCTTCGTCCTTGCCTTCGAGCTCTTTCGAACCCCAGTTGGCCTTGGGCGCAGCGGGCTTCCGGGCCACGACGCCGCCGCTCGACGCACTGCCGTCTGCGGGCGAGGACGTCACAAGTCGCGCGAAGCCGGCGTTGCCAAGTGAACGCTGGAGGATGTCCACGCGTGAGAGCGAAGGCGGGCTTTCCTCGGCCACCGCCTGGCGTGCCGGCCGTTGAGGTTCACTCTGCCGGGTCTGAGTCGTTCGGGTTCTAAGCCGTCTCATCGTTCCATTGCCCACGGCTTCAAACGCCGCGCATCTCGACTCCCTGCCCTCGCAAGATGAACCTATCAGGCTCGAATTTATAACCGATTGCGTCGCAGTTGATCTTCTGCAGTCGCGCCGTCCACGGTGGTTGCTTACTTGCTCTGCAGCTCTCTGTACACGCGTTCCGCCGTCAGGGGCAGCTCTCGCACGCGGGCGCCGCTGGCGTCTGCGATTGCGTTGGCAATCGCCGCGGCGACCGGGCTCATTGGCACCTCGCCGATCGCCTTGACGTTGTACGGCCCGACACCCTGCTCAGCTTCGACCAGCAGCGTCTTCAGCTCCGGCAGATCGCGGATCGTCGGCAGCTTGTAGTCGCCGAACGTCAGGGATGTGACGCGGCCGTCCTCGACGGTGAGGTCCTCCATCAGCGCATAGCCGATGCCCTGGACGATGCCGCCGTTGATCTGCCCCTGGTGCGCCAGCGGGTTGAGGACGCGCGCGACGTCGTGGGCGCTGGTGAACTTCAGCAGGCGCACGTGCCCCGTCTCCGGGTCGACTTCCACCTCTGCGACCTGCGCCGCGAAGCCGGTGACGTGGTTCTCAAACTGGGTGCCCTGGAAGCGGCCCTCGCCCGTGACGCTCTCGCCGGTCTGCTCGAGCAGCTCCTGCCAGGTCATGCGCTCCTCGAGGTCGCTGCGCCAGACCTCGCCCCCGCGCACCGATGTGGCGTCTTCAGGCCAGCCGAGCTTATCGACCGCGTGCTGCTTCAGCGCCTCACGCAGCGAGACGACCGCCGCGTGCGTGGCGCCCGTGCCGAGCTTGGTCGCCCAGCTGCCGGCGATGCCGGAGTCGAAGGCAACCCGCCCCGAGTCCCAGACCTCGAGCTCGATGTCGTCGAACGCGACCTGCATCTCCTCGGCGATGATCTGCATCTCGAAGGTGTAGACGCCAACGCCCTGGTCGTACACGGGCGTGCCCAGTATGACGCCGCCGTCCGGGCGCAGCGTGATCGCCGCGTTGCCGGTGCCGCCGCCGGCAGGACGCTCGCCGAGCGCAACGCCGCGCCCGATGTTCGGCGCTTTCGGCGCGCGATAGCCCGCGGCATCGGCGACCGCGACCAGGGCGTCACGGGCGCCGGTGCCGGCGAAGGCGTGACCCATCGCGTTCTCTTCCATGTCGCCGGCGAGGTTCTTCAGCCGCAGCTCGACCGGGTCGATGCCGAGGCGGAGCGCGATCTCGTCGAGGTGCGATTCGAGCGCGAACATGCCCTGTCCTTCGCCGGGACCGCGCAGGTAACCGCCGGGAACCGTGTTCGTGTAGACATGGGCGGACTCGATGCGGGTGTTCGGGATGCGGTACGGCCCGGCAGACTGGTCGGGCCCGAAGATGCGCCCCGCCGGCTTGAAGCCCGCATACGCGCCGGCGTTGACGACGAAGTTGACGTGATGCGCGACCAGCGTCCCGTCTCTCATCACGCCGGTCCGCAGCGTGACCTCGGTCGCGTGCCTCGGGTTGCCGGCGAGGAACTCCTCCAGGTACTCCGCAACGATGCGTACCGGCCGCCCGGCTGCTTTCGCGAGGAAGTAGCACAGCGGCAGATTGAACGGCGAGCCCTTGCCGCCGAAGTCGCCGCCGATCGTCGCCGGGTGGAAAACAAGACGTTCTACCGGCACGCCGATCGCCGCGGCGAGGTTGTTGCGCGTGCCGTAGGGCGCCTTGCTCCCCGCCCAGATGTGGACGAGGCCCTCGTCATCGATATCGATGAGGCAGTTCTGCGGCTCGAGGTAGCCCTGGTGCTGACGCTGCGTCCGGTAGGTGTTCTCTACGATCAGGTCGGCGGCCGCGAAGCCGGCTTCGAGATCGCCGCGGTCGACGCGTGAGCGGTTGTAGGCGTTCGACGGCGTCTCGAGCGGCAGGATCGGCATCATCGGACCGACGCGCTCGGTCGTGACACCGGGGTAGCTGTTAAACGCGGGGTGGAGCACCGGTGCACCGGGGGCGAGCGCCTCGTCTGGCTCGAAGACCGCGGGCAGCTCCTCATACTCCACCTCGATGAGATCGAGCGCACGCAGCGCCGTCTCTTCGTCTTCCGCCGCAACCGCCGCGACGCGTTCGCCGCTGAAGCGCACGACGCCGCGCGCGAGGGGCGGCACGTCCTTGAGCAAACCGCCGTAGTAGCCGTCGCCCACGTCATCGCCGGTGATTACTGCGACAACGCCGGGCAATGCGCGCGCAGCCGAGGTGTCGATGCTGACAATGCGGGCGTGCGCGTACGGGCTGTGCATCACGCGGCCCCACAGCGCGCCCTCGAGGACAATGTCGGCGGTGTAGCGTGCGCGCCCCGTCACCTTGTCGACGCTTTCGACCTTCGGGGTTGGCCTGCCGATTGCTTCAATCGCCATCGTTGCTCTCCTGACTACGCTGCGC
>JBFWZE010000093.1:0-6465 GCA_050185685.1 Dehalococcoidia bacterium | reverse complement strand
GAAGCCTACAGCCAGGACATCGCCGTCGAAGACATGAAGGGCCTGCTCGATGCTCTCGGCATCAAGGAGGCGTACATCGCCGGCCTCTCGATGGGCGGCAGTCTCGCGTTGCACTTCGGCCTGCGGCACCCGGAGATGGCTCGCGCCCTGATCGTCGCCGCGGCGGGGACCGGCAGCACGAACCCGGAGGAATCGCGGGCAATGTGGTATCAGATGGCCGACGCCATGGAGCGTGACGGGATGCCCTCAGCGCTGGCGGACTACGCCGAAGGGCCCGCTCGTGTGCAGCTGCGGCGCAAAGACCCGACCGGCTACGAGGAGTTCAAGCGCCTGCTCTTCGCCCACGCCGCGAAGGGCTCCGCGAACACGATGCGCGGCGTGCAGGCAGGACGGCCGCCGATCTTCGTCTGGGAAGAGGACATCAAGAAGCTCGAGCTGCCGACGCTGATCATGGCCGGCGACGAAGATGAACCCTGCATCGAGCCGTCGATCTTCCTCAAGCGCCACATCAAGCGCAGCGGCCTCGTGATGTTTCCCCAGAGCGGCCACGCCTTCAACCTCGAAGAACCGGACGCATTCAACCGCGCAGTGCTCGACTTCCTGACCGCGGTTGAAGCGGGGAAGTGGGCGGAGAAGCCCTAGCTCTTCGCCTGCGCCACCAGCTCTGCCCGGCAGCGCTCCAGCTCCGCCTTCTCTTCGAGACTGAGCTCCGGGTAGTGCGGGTCGAGCTCCTTCAACGCGTCGTGAATGATCTGCGCTGCGTACAGGCGGGTGTTGAGCTTGTCGTCACCGGGCAGGACGTACCAGGGCGCATTGTCGGTGCTGGTGGCCGTGATCGCCTCTGAGTACGCGATCATGTACTCGTCCCAGTGCTCCCGCTCGGCGAGATCTGCGGCCTTGAACTTCCAGGTCTTCTCGTGGTCCTCGATGCGGTCGAGGAGGCGCTTGCGCTGCTCCTCCTTCGAGATGTTGAGGAAGAGCTTCACCACCTTGTAGCCGTTTCGCCGCAGGTGGCGCTCGTGGTTGCGGATCGACTGGAAGCGGTTCTTCCAGATGTCAGGGTCGTCCTTGATCTTCTGCGGCAGGTGCTGGGACTGGAGCACCTCGGAGTGGACGCGGACGACGAGCACCTCTTCGTAGTAGCTGCGGTTGAAGACGCCGATCGTACCCTTCGGCGGCAGCTCAAGCGACGTGCGCCACAGGAAGTCATGCTTGAGCTCCATCTCGCTCGGGCGGCCGAAGCTGCTGACCCGGATGCCGAAGGGGGTGATGCCGGTCATCACGTGTCGGATGAGGCCGTCCTTACCGCCGGTGTCCATCGCCTGGAGGATCACGAGCAGCGACTGGCCGTCGGATGCGTAGAGCCGCTGCTGTAGCTTCGAGATCGCCTCAACCCGGTCTTCGAGCTCGTCTTTGTAGTCGTCCTCAGACTTGTAAAGAGGAGGCAGAATTGTCGGCCGCGCCGTGACGTCCACCGTCTCCTTCTCCGCGACGAGAAACGCTGATGTGTCGATCTTCATGTACTCCCCCGACTCCAGGCGACCGGCGGCCGCATACCGACGATGTTACCCCGGCGCCGTTACAGGAGTGGATCAAGACACCGGGTGGCAAACTATAATCCGGTCACGATGACCAATTCTCCCGTTGTTGATTCCGTTCCCGCTCACCTTCTCCATCAGCAGATCATCGACCTCGGCGTCAGCCATGTCGTAACCGTCCCCGACACCCACCAGCGCACCCTGCTCGCCGGCCTGTACACGGAGCCGCGGCTCAAGCTGATCACCGTCTCAACTGAGGACGAGGCGATCTGCGTCAACGCCGGCCTCTGGATGGGCGGCGCCGAGCCAATCCTGCTGATTCAAAACCTCGGCGTCTTCGCGGCGATGAACGCGCTGCGCGGAATGGCCCAGGACAAGAAGGTGCCGACCTTCATGCTCGTCGGCCAGTTCGCCCGCGACGTCACGAAGACCGCCGAAGCGAACCCCGTCAGCGGCGTGCGCCTCATCGAGCCGGTGCTGGCGACGATGGGAGTCCCCTGCTACCGGATCGACCACGAGGCCGACGCGCCAAACCTGACGAAGGCCTTCCACGAAAGCCGCGAGCGCCGCGGCCCCACCGTTGCCCTGATTGGAGCGCCGACAGCATGAAGCGCGATGACGCGGTCGAACTGATCGCCTCCACCAAAGACGACGCCGTGAGCGTCACGATCATGCGCAGCGTCCAGCCCTGGTACCAGGCGGGCGCCGCGGAGGAGAACCACTTCGACTGCACCGGCTGCATGGGCGGCGCCGGCGCGATCGGCCTCGGCCTCGCCCTCGCCCAGCCGGAGCGCAAGGTCTACGTGCTCGACGGCGACGGCAGCCTCCTGATGCAGCTCGGGACGCTCGCGAGCATTGCCGGGGCAGCGCCGCCGAACCTCTACCACTTCGTCCTCGTGAACCGGGTCTACGAAACCTCCGGCAAGCAGCCGATTCCTGGCGGCGACGACATCGACTTCGCCGGGCTCGCGCGCTCGGCCGGCTACCGCCACGCCGAGTCGTTCAGCGACCTCGCTGTGCTGCAGGAGAAACTGCCGGCGATCCTTGCCACCGAGGGTCCGGTGCTCCTCGCGCTCGAAGTCGACCCGGAGGACTACGGCGAGTCGGTGCCCCAGAACCCGCCCGCCGACCCCTCGGCGAAGCTGCGGCTCGAGCTCACCGGCAAATCCGCCTGAAGGTGGCCCGTCTCAACGTCGGCGTTCGCGTGCCTTCGGTCATAGCGCCGGACGTCAGCGATATCAAGCGCTTCGTCTTGCAGGTGGAAGATGCCGGCTTCCACTCGATCTGGGCGGGAGACCACATCTTCCACCACACCGACGTCCTGGCGCCGCTCGAGCTGCTGAGCTACGTCGCGGCGATTACGGAGCAAGTCGAGCTCGGCACGTCGGTGGTCAACGCCGGCCACCTGCATCCGGTGCTCCTCGCGAAGGAGGCCGCGACGCTCGACTACCTCTCAGGCGGGCGCTTCCACCTCGGAATCTCGATTGGCGGCAGCCCGGCCGAATACGCCAGCCTCGGCATCTCGATGAAGCAGCGCGTCGGGCGCGTCATGGAGAGCATCGCCGTGATGCGCCGCCTCTGGGCCGAAGATGACGTTGCCCACGACGGCCGCTACTTCCACGTCGAGAAGGGCAACCTGCGCCCGAAACCGCCGCGAGGCACGGTCCCGGTCATTCTCGCTGCCCGCGAAGACGCCATGCTCGACCGAGTGCCCGAGTTCGCCGACGGCTGGTGCGCCAGCGGTCACTACACCTACGACGACTATGTGCGCGGCGTGGCCCGCGTCAGAGAGCGTGCGGCAGCGCTCGGCCGCGACCCCGACAGCATCGCCTTCAGCAAGGTGCACGACGTCAGCGTCCACGCCTCGCGCGACGAAGCCCGACGCCGCGCCGCCGAGCACTGGCAGCGCTACTACGGCCCATCCCACGACATCGAGCACAGCACGGTTTACGGCACGCCGGACGAATGCATCGCCGCGCTCAAGCCCTACGCCGCCATCGACACGCCCACAATTACGCTGATCCTCGAGCCCACGAGCCTTAGCCTCGACGAGTTGTCGCTGATAACCGAGGTCAAGAACGCGCTGACTCCCCACAGCTGATTGCTGGCAGCTAATACCAAACCAGTTCACCAAATTGTCACACTGAGACCCCTCTGAAGCCGCGTCCGCGCGTACTCTTGAGGAGCCTTCGCGCCGTCAGTCAGAGGAGAGAATTCGATGCCGGAGTTGAGCCAGTCGCAGGTCAAAGCACTTCTCGATGTCCAGGACTTCCATCCGCCCGAGGACGAGCTGACCGAGGTCATTCTCCGGCTCAACTCGTTGATTCAGGGGCTCACGACGCTCGAAGATCTCGACGTCTTCCAGGTCGAGCCATGGTCTGAGCTGCCGGCGCCGCCACTCAAAGAACGAACCGGCATCGGCTCGCCAGCTCCCGAGGCCGAGACCGCACACACCGACGAGATCGCCCTCATGACGATCGCGGAGCAGGCGCGGCTGATCAGAACGAAGCAGCTTTCGCCGGTAGCACTCACGCAGCGCTACCTCGAACGCATCGATCGCTACGACTCGTTCATTCGCTCCTTCAACTTCGTCATGGGCGACGAGGCGCTGGCGGCAGCGAAGCAGGCGGAACAGGAGATCGCGACAGGCAATTACCGCGGCCCGCTCCACGGCATCCCGGTAGCGATGAAGGACCAGTGGGACATCAAGGGCGTGCCGAACACCGGCGGCAGCAGGGCGTTCGCCGACAACGTCGCGGCTGAAGACTGCACGATGATCGCGCGTCTTCGGGGCGCCGGTGCGATCATCCTCGGCACCACCGCCACGCATGAGTTCCACATGGGCGGCACGATCGAATTCCTCAGAGGTCTCGCGCGGAACCCGTGGGACCTCGAACGCTCGCCCGGCGGGTCGTCCTCAGGCTCCGGTTCCTCCGTCGCTGCCGGGCTCGTCAGTGCGGCGATCGGCGGCGACACCGGCGGGTCGATCCGCGGGCCGGGGTCATTCAACGGCGTCAGCGGTCTGCGGCCGAGCTGGAGCCGGGTCAGCCGGCAGGGAGGCTTCGCGCTGTCGTGGGAGCTCGACGCCCCGGGGCCGCTCGCCCGCAGCGCCGAAGACTGCGCCCTCGTCCTCCAGGCGATCGCCGGATACGACCCGCTCGAGCCGATGTCGAGCAAAGAGCCGGTGCCGGAGTACCGCGCCTCGCTCAGCGGCAACATCAAGGGACTGAAGGTCGCGATCTTCGAAGAGCTTCTCAATCAGATGAAGGACGCTGAAGGACGCAAGCTCCTCGACGACGCGATCGACGTGCTTCGAGGCCTCGGCGCGACAGTTGACACGATCAGCATCCCGATGGCGAACAGGATGCAAGGCGTCCAGGCGGCAATCTCCGATGGCTACGCTTCGAGCTACCACCGCAAGTGGGTGCGTGAAAACTACGAAAAGTACGATCGCAACACTCGCGTGCGGATTCTCGTCGGCACTTGCCTCCCGAGCGGCCTCCATACCCTTGCCCGACGCGCCCGCACTGCGCTCGGCATGCAGGTGATCGGCGCATTCGAGAACTACGACATCCTCGTCGGCGCGACGATGACCGGCCCCGCCGGACCCGCCCAGGCAAAGCCCGTGACGACCCAACAGGAGGCCGTCGAGGTCGTCCTGACGCGCGGCGGGACGTCGAACTCGCTCAGCAACGCCGGCGTCCCGGCAATTTCGGTCCCAGCCGGTCTAACCTCGACCGGGCTGCCGATCGGCTTCCAGCTCGCCGCCGCACCGATGGACGAGGCAACGCTGCTCCGCGTCAGTCACGCCTTCCAGCAGGCGACCAAACACCACGAGCAGCACCCGCCGATGACCTGGGCCGACACCGCGGCGAAGTAGCTACACGTCGGGCTCGGCGGCCCGTATGATGCCTGCGGTCGGCGCCTATACGCCGAATGCATCGCTGGAGGACCCATGCGCGTCGCCTTTCTCGACCCCCTCGAAGCCCGTCTCGCCGAATTCCCGAAGACCTACCTCGGCGAGCACGAGGTGCTGCTGACGACCGAGGCGGGCCGCCTCCCCGACGGCGTTGAGTCTGCCGACGCGGTGGTCTGGTGGGACTACCCGGTCGACGCGGCGCTGATCGAGTCCCTGTCGAGCCTGCGGTTCATGCAGCGCATCGGCATGACGCGCTTCAAGGGCGATGCCTCGGCGGCGCTGGCGAAGGGCATTCCGGTGTCGGCGTTTCCCCTGGGCGTTCCCGACCGCGTGGCATTCCACGCCTTCGCCCTGACCGCCGCAGTGCTGCGAAAGCTCCTGGCCGGACACCGCGCCGTCGTGGACGGGACGAACCCGGACGGACTGCCCGAGGTCGAGACCGGTGCCGGTGCACAGGTGAACTGGGCGCGCGTTCCCGACGTCGACACCCTCAATGACAAGACCGTCGGTATCGCGGGCTTCGGCGAGATCGGCTCCTGCTACGCGCGCATGCTGCGGCCCTTCAACTGCCGCGTGCTCTACCACAAGCGCAACCGCCTCACGCCGGCGCAGGAGGCCTACTTCGGCGTCGAGTACGCGAGCCTCGATGACCTGCTCTCGAAGAGCGACGTCTTGACCTCGTTCGTGCCCTACACCGAGGAGTCACGCAAGATGCTCGGCCGCCGCGAGTTCGACCTCATGAAGCCCAGCGCCATCTTTATCAACTGCGGCCGCGGCAACACGGTGGACGAGCAGGTGCTGATCGACGTGCTGACGACGAAGCGGATCGCAGGCGCGGGCCTCGACGTCTTCGCAATCGAGCCGGTGCCCCAGGACAACCCGCTCCTCACGCTCGACAACGTCATCCTCACGCCCCACAGCGCCGGCGGCACCCCGGGCTGGGTCAGCAGCTTCGAGCGCATCGCCGAGCAGCTCCGTCGCATCGAGGTCGGCGAGCCGATCATGCTC
>JBFWZE010000092.1:0-14107 GCA_050185685.1 Dehalococcoidia bacterium | reverse complement strand
TGCGAGTGATGGTCATGGTGAATACGGAGAAGACCCAGAAGGAGATGCAGCACGTCTTCCTTCGAGGCGCCGCCGCCCTCCGTCCCGACCTCGCCGCGAAGTAGCAGCCCGCCACAGCAGGCCTTCACGTCGAGCCGCCCCCGGGCCGTTTACTCTCATCGTGAGCCCTTCAACGCCAACGGCCCGAGCTGAGCCCGCCCCTCACCCTAGCCCTCTCTGGCGAGGGGAGAGGGGATCTGTTGGGTGGCCATAGCAACGCAGGCTTAGGTGTATCTCGCTCACGTGGGCAGTCCTCGCCGGCCGTGCATGAGATCCGTTGGAAGTCAGCAAAGAGACCTGGGTTCCCAGCCTGTAGCAGCGATAGCGCGAAGCAGGGTAGGTAGGGGCGCAGCCCCTGCCGGGGGTTGTGGGGGTGTCCCCTACCCCTCAAGAAGAAGATCGCGAGCGCCGAAGGCCAGCGCAGCGCCCTTCTGGCCGCACGTCTATAACAGCCACCGCGTGTGCACAGAGGTGCTCCTCATTGTGACGATGCCCCCGGCGCCCACCCGCAACGGCTCCGCCTCTCACGGCCGCTGAAGTATCCGCGTAACTGCATAGGCAGATTCGCGTAAAGCCGCATCCTCCGCTACTATGGGCATCACGGCGCCGCTAAGGCGCCGATTTCACTACGGACGGAGCCGACCTCTGCTGCTGACCATCCCCGCCGGACAGCAGGCAACGGGCATCTCCTCCTTCGCAACAGCGCCGGACAGCGTGTATGCTGGTCACGGTGGCGGCGACAGGGGTGAATACCCGTGACCATGCTCGCCGTGAAGACACCCGTCTTCGAAGGCCCTCTTGACCTTCTTCTCCACCTCATCGAACGCGACGACCTTGATATCACGACGGTTTCGCTCGTCCAGGTGACCGACCAGTACATCGCCGCACTGCGCGCCGGTGACACGATCGACCTCCGCGCCCTCGCCGAGTTCGTCGCTGTGGGCGCCCGCCTGCTGCTGCTCAAGTCGCGCGCGCTGCTGCCTCGCACCGCCGACCAGATGAGCGCTGACGACCTCGAGATCGAGGAGATGGCGGTCGACCTCACTGCCCAGCTCGAGGAGTACCGCGTCTTCAAGAACGCGGCGTCCTATCTCAAGCAGCTCGACGACGCCGGACACCGCTCGTACGTCCGCGTCGCGCCGCCGCCGGGCGACTTCAACCCCACCGGCCTCGAGCGCGTGACGATGAAGCGGCTGCTCAAGGCCCTCAATCGCGCTCTCGAACGCCTGCCCGCGACGCCGCCTGCGCCGCGGATTATGAAGCAGCTGATCAACATCCATGAGCGCCGCAAGATGATCATCAGCGCCGTCCTCGCCCGCGGCAGCGTTGCGTTCTCGCGTCTGATCTACGACTGCAGCACCCGGCTCGAGGCGATCGTGACCTTCATCGCCGTGCTGGACCTGCTGAAGACCGAGGACCTGATTGCGGAGCAGGACGACGCCTTCGGGGAGATCATCCTGCAGCCACGGCCGCGGCGGGCCGTGGACCATGGCGCCCGCTCCGAAGCTGACATCGCCTAGGATCCCTTTGCTACGCTGGAAAGTAGACCTATGACGCTCGTTCAGGCTGTCTTCTTCGACCTCGACGGCACTCTCATCGACGACGAGGAGGCTGCACGCCGCTGCACCGAGGCGACCTGCCGTCACTTCGAGACCAGCATCCCCGGTGTCGACTGCGCTGCACTGACGACGACGTTCATGCGCCTCGGCAAAGAGTACTGGACCCACCGCGTCGCCAGCGGCGTCGACGATAACCGCGGCTCCCGCATTGCTCTCTGGCAGCAAGCCCTGAGCGAACACCGCATTGAAAGGCCCGGCCTCGGCGAGGAGTTCGCCGTCCTGTATGCGGCACTTCGGGCGAAGGCGGCTGTGCCATTCGAAGACGCTCAGCCGGTCGTCGAGGCGCTGACCAACCGCGGTTACCGCCTCGCCGTCATCACGAACGGCGCCGCTGAGGTCCAGCGCTACAAGCTTGAGCTCGTCGGCCTCGATGACTACTTCGATGCGTTCATCGCGTCGTCGGACTTCGGCGCCGGCAAGCCCGACCTCGTAGTGTTCGAGGCTGCCCTCGACGCGCTCGGCGCTGACCCAGCCCAAACCTGGCATATCGGTGATAACCTCGCTGCCGACGTCGCAGGCGCGCTCAACGCGGGCATCAGGGCTGCATGGCTCAACCGTCCCGGCGAAACCCGCAAGCCTGAGCATCCGGAGCCCCACGCTGAGCTGCGGACGCTCTGGGAGCTGCCGTCGATCCTTACGCCCGCGCCAAGAGGCGGCTAATGACCGGCGCGAAGGCACAGGCCGTCTTCTTCGACCTCGATGGCACGCTTGCCGGCTTCAGCGACGAGGTCTACGACGCAACGATGACGCGCGTCTGTGCCGAGATCGGCGACCGCTTCCGCATCGACGCGCTTAGCCTGCAGCACTTCCACCGCGACAAGAGCATCGAGCACTGGCGTAACGTCACGGCAGGCGTCTTCACATCGAAGAGCGGCTCGGTCCTGGGCGAGGCGATCATGCTGGACATCTGGGAGGACGCCCTCGAGGCGGCCGGCTGCAGCGAGCCTGAGGCTGCGCGCATCGGTCACGACGCCTACTGGGCGGCCCGTAACGGCATCTTTCACCTCTACGACGACACGCTCGAGGTGCTACAACAGCTGCACGGGCAAGTTCCCATGGCCATCATCACGAACGGGCCCGCCGACCTGCAGGAGGACAAGCTGAAGGTCCTCGGCATTAACGACTACTTTGAGCTGATCGTCTCTTCCGGCGCTCACGGCATCGGCAAGCCCGACGCGGCGATTTTCCAGGTCGCCCTCGACCACCTTCGCATCGAGCCCGCCTCGGCCTGGCACGTCGGCGACAACCTCTACGCCGACGTCGCGGGGGCAAAGCGCGCGGGCCTCAGGGCAGCCTGGGTCAACCGCACCGGCGCCACGCTCACTGCCGACGACATGACGCCAGACGCCGAGATGACCTCGCTGCGCGGGCTCCTGCCGCTGCTGGGCCTTTAGCGCCTTGAAGCCGTCTCGGACGTAGCTCCGGCGTTCAGGCAGGTGCGCCGAGTTTGCAATCTAGCGCGGGATCGTCAGCTGGAGGCCGGGACGGACCGTCTCAGAGTCGCCCAGCTCATCGCGGTTCGCCTCGATGATCCGGATGTACTCGCCCTCCTGGCCGTAGAAGCGCTGGGCGATCTGCCGCAGGTCGTCGCCGGGCTGGACGGTGTACGTCTGCAAACCCTCTGTCCCCGAACTGCCGGCTACGTCGACCGGACCCATCGTCTCCTGCTCGAGCACCTCCGGGTCGGTCTCCATCGCCTGGTCGAGGCCATCGATCTTGCCGGAGACCTCGTCATTGCTCGGCGTCTCGAACGGTCCTCGGTCATTATTGCTGCTCGTCATCGCGTCACCTCGCTGCTCAGCGTGACAGGACACGGATAACCACCGCGCATGGCCGGCGTGCGCCGAGTTTTCAGACGCGTTCTAAGCCCGGAAAAGCAGAAGCCCGGTCACCCGGGCTCCTGAAAGCTGAATGCTCATAGCTGAGCGCTAGCGGCTAGGTCGCGAAGAGGACCCTGGCAACGCTCTCCGTCACCTCGTAGAGCGGCTGCGGGTAGAGACCGACGAAGAACACACCGATCGTCAGGACGACAGCCGCGCCCTGGAGGTAGAGCGGGAAGCTGAGCCGTGATGTGACCTCAGTCGGCGTGACGTACATCTCGCGCATGACGTAGAGGTAGTAGTAGAGCGAGATGAGGCTCGCGAACACGCCAACACCGGCCAGCCAGTAGAAGTCGTTCGAGGCGACCGACTGGAAGAAGATGAACTTCGTCAGGAAGCCGGCGAACAGGGGCATACCGGCGAGTGAAAACAGTGCGGCGGCGAGACAGCCGGCCAGCACCGGAGCGCGGTCGGACATGCCCCGGAAGTCGCTGACCTCTTCGGCGCCCGTGAGGTTGTGGTAGGCGATGACCGCCGTGAACGCGGCCATGTTCGTGATCATGTAGCCGGTCATGTGCAGCAGCATCGCGCTCGTCACATCGGCGTCGAGGGCGGTAATCGCCATCAGCATGTAACCGACCTGGCCGATGGAGGAGTAAGCGAGCAGGCGCTTGAGGTTGTGCTGCTGCAGCGCCAGCAGGTTACCGACGATCATCGTGACCGCCGCCAGCGCGGCAATCATGAACTGCCAGTCGTCGATCACCGGCAGCAGTGCGCCCGAGAACAGACGCAGCAGCATTGCAAAGCCGGCAGCCTTCGACGTCGCCGCCAGGTAACCGGTGATCGGCAGCGGAGCACCCTCGTAGGCGTCCGGCGTCCACATGTGGAACGGAACCGCGGCGACCTTGAAGCCGAGACCGGCGACGATCAGCGTCAGCCCGGCGAGGGTGCCGAAGGTGAAGTCAGACGTGCCCTCCGAGAAGGCGGCGGCGATCTCCGAGTAGGAGGTGCTGCCCGAAGTGCCGTAGATGAAGGTGATGCCGTAGAGAAGCAGCGCCGACGCGAAGGCGCCGAGCAGCATGTACTTCATACCGCCTTCGTTCGACTTTGTGCTCTTCTTGGCGTACGACACCAGGACGTAGAGCGAGAAGCTGAGCAGCTCGAGCGCGATGTACGCCGTCAGGAGCTCCTTCGCGGCAGCCATGAAGATTGCGCCAACGGTGGAGAACAGGATCAGAGCGTAGTACTCCGCGTGGTGCGTGAGGCGGTCTTCGACGTACTGTGCCGAGCTCACCACCGTCGCGAAGGCGATGGCGATGAAGAAGCAGCGGAAGAAGGTCGTGTAGTCGTCGATGAAGATCAGGCCGGCGAAGTCGTCCTTCTTGTCGACGTAGAGCAGCGAGACGATGAAGGCGACGATCAGACCGGCGCCCGCCAGTATCGGCAGCGTCTTCTTCTTCGTGTTGGGCGCGAAGAGATCGACGGCAATGATCAGCACTGCGGTCAGCCCGAGGATGTACTCGGGGATCAGCAGTCCGTAGTCGAGATTTAGCCCTTCTCTCATCCGGCCCTCAGAACGAAATCAATAATCGTGGGAGAAATGCGGTCGACGAAGGGGCTCGGCCAGAGACCCATGAACAGGATGAAGACGATGAGCAGGCCACCGCCCGCCATCTCGAACTTGTTCATGTCCTTGAGCCAACCCCAGCGCTGTTCGTTGAAGCTGCCGAAGAAGGACAGCGCCAGCAGCCGGAAGATGTACACCGCGGTGATACCGGCGCCAAGAATCGCCAGCCCGCCGGCCACCGGATAGGTGTTGAAGGTACCGATGAAGACCTGGACCTCCGCCGTGAATCCGGAGAAGCCCGGCACACCAACTGACGTGAAGCCGGCTATGACGAAGAAGATCGCCATCCGCGGCATCTTGCTCGCCAGGCCTCCGAAGACTGCCAGCTCGCGGGTGTGAGCCTGGTCGTAGACGGCACCGACCATAGAGAACATGAGGGCCGTCATCACACCGTGGGAGAACATCTGCAGCGCAGCGCCGTTCATGCCCACAGGGTCCAGCGTCGCCAGGCCCAGGAGCACGTAGCCCATGTGGCTGACGGACGAGTAGCCGATGACGTACTTGAAGTCTGTCTGGGCCATCGCCGAAATCGCGCCGTAAAGGACGTTGATCGAGGCGAGGATGACGAGACCGGGCATCCAGAACTCGGCGCCCTCAGGGAACATCTGAATGCCGAGGCGGATAATTGCGAAGGCGCCCAGCTTCATCAGAACGCCGGCGTGGAGCATTGAGACGGCGGTGGGAGCCGACACGTGGCCGTCAGGCGACCATGTGTGGAACGGCCAGAGACCGGCCAGCGCGCCGCCACCGATGACGAAGAGCGGGAAGACCCACTTCTGGAAGTCGGTGTCGAAACCGCCCTCCTGGCTCACCGCGTACAGCTCACGCATGTCGAAGCTGCCGATGCCCGCCTCGATGAACGTGGCGAAGAAGCCGAGGAAGAGCAGCACGGATGCACCGACCAGCACCATCATCAGCTTGATGGCGCTGTACTCCTTGGTGCGGAGGAAGTCGGGGAAGCGCGTGCTCGAGCCCCAGATGCCGATGAGCAAGTACATCGGCAGCACCGCGAGCTCGTAGAAGAAGAAGAAGGCGAAGAGGTCCAGCGATGAGAAGGTGCCGAACACACCGGCGGTGAGCAGGAGGAACAGGATGAAGAAGTCCTTGTTCTTGTGCTCAATCTTCCAGGAAATCAGCGTGCCGGCGAAGGTGACGACGCCGTTGAGCAGGATCATCACTGCGGCGATGCCGTCGATGCCCAGGCTCAAGCTGATGCCGTTCTCACCGAAGATGCCGACGTTCTCAATCCAGTTGTAGCGCAGGAGGAAGGAGAACTGCTCCGTGTCGCTGGTCTCGTAGGCCACGAAGACGTAGATCGAGATGACGAACATCGCTGCCGCTGCCGCCAGGGCGACATAGCGGATAACGTCCTTCTTCTCCGAGGGCACAAAGACCAGCAGAAGGGCTGAGAGGATCGGTATGGCGATTAACGCCAGCAGTGCGTGTCCCTGTTCCACGTTAGCCCTTCACTGAAAAGCCGACCACGACCAGGACGACAACACCGAGGGTCATCGCCAGCGCGTAGTTCGGCAACTTGCCGGTCTGCTGGAACTTGAGAAGCCAACCGAGGCCGATGCCGACGTGGCCGGGACCGTTGATACCCGTGTCGTTGACCACAGCCCGGTCGAAGACGGCGACGAAGCGCGCCACACCAAGGACGACGTTGCTGATCGCCCACTGGTAGATGTCGTCAATGTAGAAGCGGTTCGAAGCGAGGCGGACCAGGGCAGGAGCGCTCTTGTTGAACGCCTTTGCCGGCGCCTGCTCCCCCGCCCAGATGAACCAGGCGGCAGCCAGACCTGCAACCGCGAGGACGCTGGAGATGATCGCCATCGGCCAGTCGAACTCGAAGTGGTGGACTTCCTCTTCGAAGACGTTCTCGACCATGCCGAGGAAGCCGGAGCCGAAGCCCACCGCCTCACCGACCGTGTCGAAGACTACGAAGCCGGCGACCAGCGTAATACCCGCGAGCAGCAGCAGCGGCCAGGCCATGACGGGCTCTGACTCGTGCGCGTGGTCGTAGATGTGGTGGTCCTTCGGCTTCCCGAGGAAGGTCAGCATGTAGACGCGGAACATGTACATCGCGGTCAGCGGGACCGATACGAGGATCAGGATCAGCGGGATCGCGGTGCTGTATTCGCGCAGCATGACGAGGATCTCGTCCTTCGCGAAGAAGCCTGAGAGCGGCACGATACCGGCCATCGACATTGCGCCGATGAAGAACGCAGCGTTCGTAATCGGCATCTTGCTCTTCAGGCCGCCCAGCTGGCCGACCTCCTGCACGTGGGTCGCGTGGATGACCGAGCCGCAGCAGAGGAAGAGGCAAGCCTTGTAGAAGGCGTGGACGAAGAGGTAAATCATCGCCGCGCCGACGCCGTGCTCGCCGATACCGAGGGCGACCATCATCAAGCCCAGCGAGTTGAGGGTTGAATACGCAACGACGCGTTTAATGTCGGTCGCTGCGAGACCCATGAAGGCCGACAGGAAGGTCGTAATCAGACCGAGGACCATCACCACGTCGAGGGCAATCGGGTATGACGCCTCGAAGAGGGGCATCGCTCGGGCGACGAGGTAGACGCCGGCCACGACCATCGTCGCGGCGTGGATCAGTGCGGAGACCGGCGTCGGGCCCTCCATCGCGTCCGGTAGCCAGACGTGGAAGGGGAACTGCGCGGACTTACCGGCAGCGCCGCCGAAGAGGAACAGCGTTGCCATCGTGAGGTACCACTTGTCGAACTCACCCTCCTCCGCCATGTGGAAGATCTCCGTCATGTCGAAGGTGCCGGCTTCGCGCCAGAGCAGAATGATGCCGATGAGCATCAGCACGTCGCCGAAGCGGGTGGTGATGAACGCTTTCTTCGCCGCCTCAGCTGCCGAGCGCCGCTCGTAGTAGAAGCCGATAAGGAGGAAGGAGCAGACACCCACGCCTTCCCAGGTGACGTAGAGAAGCAGGAGGTTGTCGGCGAGAACCAGCGTGAGCATCGAGGCGACGAACATCGCCAGGACCGCGTAGTACCAGCCGTAGCGGGGCTCGCCCTTCATGTAGCCGAGCGAGTAGATGTTCACGAGCATGCCGACGAAGGTCACACAGATCAGCATGACGATCGTGATCTGGTCGACATGGAAGCCGACGCGCAGGACGAAGTCGATGCTGTCGATCTTGATCCAGTCGAAGCCGGCGTTGTTGTTGACGAGGTCCGAAGCGCTGGCCGGCAGCTGGTCGAAGAGATCGACCGCAACCATCAGCATGATGACGAACGCGGCAATCGATGCGGCCACGCCGATGAAGTCGCCCTCACGCGGCAGCGGGATTCGCAGGAACTTCGCGAAGGCGAGAATAACGAAGGCTACGGCCGGGATTGCCGGCAGGAGCCAGGCCTGTTCCATGGTTACCATTTGAGCTCAGCCACCTCGTCCACGTTTGCAGTCGCCCGGTTGCGGAAGACGCGCAGGATGAGACCGAGCGCGAGGCCAACCTCAGCAGCAGCGATGATGATTACGAAGACAGCGAAGATCAGGCCTCGGAACAACTCTGGGTCCGTGTAGGCCGCGAAGGCGACGAAGTTCACCGCCACCGCGTTGAGCATGAGCTCAACCGACATGATGATCTGGACAGCATTCCGCCGGGAAAGTACGCCATAGACGCCTGTAGAAAACAGGATTGCTGAGACAAAGAGGAAGCTTTCCAGCGGTATCTGCTCGACGGCAGTTTCCAACTATGCCTCCCCTTCTTCCGGTCGAGAGATGACGATTGCACCGATGAGAGCGACGGTCAGAACGACCGAGGCGATTTCGAAGGGCAGGAGCCAGTCTCGGAAGAGCGCGCCTGCCAGGGTCTCGATGGAGACCATGGTCACGTCGCCGGTCTGGCGCGGCCAGTCACTGCCAAGAACGGCCGTCAGAAGGGCGATGCCCAGGACCAGCGATGCCGCCAGGCCGATTGGCCACTGACCGCCGGGTCCAACTTCGGGCAGTTCACGGCCGCGCACCAGCATCAGACCAAAGAGGATGATCGTGGCGACGCCGCCGCCGTAGACCAGCACCTGGACCAGGGCCAGGAACTCGCTGGAGAGAAGGATGTAGAAGCCGGCCGTCGCCAGCAGCGAGAGGATCAGGAACAGCGCCGCGTGGACGACGTTCGGAACGGTGACGACACCGATACCGCCGACGATTGCGACAACAGCGAGCAGGTAGAAGACGGCTTCGGCTATCGTCACGAGGGCACCCAGGGGCGAATCGCCTGCTGCTTTGACATTGCCAGCAGCTGGTCGCGGTCCATGACGAGGTCTTTGCGGTCCACACTGGAGAGCTCGTGGCCCACCCAGGTGTTGTTCATGGCGATGGCGTCGAAGTTGCAGACCTCGACGCAAATGTTGCAGCGCATGCAGCGGCCGTAGTCGATGAAGAACTCATCGAGGATCTTGCGGCGCTTGCTCGTGCCTTCGGCGTGCTTCGGGTTGTCCTTCATCGTGACGGTCATGCACTCGACCGGGCAGGCGCGCTCACACGCGTGGCAGCCGGTGCAGAACGACTCGTCGACGTCGAAGTCCCAGAGCAGAATCGGGAAGGCGCGGTCGCGGTCCGGTACGGCTCGGTGCTCTGTGGGGTATTGGATCGTAACCGGCTTCCGGAAGAAGGTTCCGGCGGTGACGCCAAGCGATTTCAGTACGCCAATCATTCTGCAGTACTCCTCGCGATAACCAGTCTGCTGAGCCGTTCCGTGCGAGAGGGCTGGCGAGTCGCCCTGTACACGACGTAGGAAAGAGCGACAAGGAGTGTGCCGGAGGTCGCGAACAGAAGGACGTCGCGCAGCGCTTCCGAGTCGGTCACGTAACTCAGGACGATACCGTTAATCATGATTTGAAGGAAGCCGAACGGGAGCAGGACCTTCCAGCAGAACGCCATCAGCTGGTCGATGCGCAGCCGGGGGAAGGTCGCGCTGATCCACATCACCATGAGGATGAGGGCGAACGACTTGACGAAGATCAGGATGAGCTGGAAGAGGAAGTCAAAGTCTCCCCAGAAGCCCGCCGTGCCGAAGGGCAGCTGCCAGCCGCCAAGGAAGACCATCGCGGTCAGTGCTGACATGCCCCAGAGGCTCGCGTACTCGGTAAGGGCAAAGATGATCGACCAGCGAATGCCGGAGTACTCAACCCAGGGGCCGCCGACCAGCTCCGACTCACCGATTGGGATGTCGAAGGGACGGCGGGAGAGTTCCGCGAGGAGCGCCGTAATCAGGATGAAGAACGGCAGGGGCTGCAGGATGATGTTCGGAATCACGTCCTGCTGGCGGATGATCGTTTCGATGTTCAGGGTGCCCGAGACCATCGCAACGGAGAGGATGGCGAGCACGAGGGGGATTTCGTAGCTAATCAGCTGTGCCGCGGAACGGGCAGCGCCGAGAAGCGCGTATTTGTTGTCGGATGCCCAGCCAGCCATGATGTAGCCGATTACGCTAACGCCCGACACGGCAATGATGTAGAAGAGGCCGAGAGTCAGGTCTCGAACGCCCCATCCTTCCATGAAGGGGATGGCGGTCAGGATCATGAAGGCCGGGACGAAGGTCAGGTAGGGCGCCAGTTCGAAGAGGATCGCGTCGGCGGATGCCGGGCGAAGGTCTTCCTTTGTTACCAGCTTGAGCGCGTCTGCGATCGACTGCAGCGAGCCGAACGGACCGGTCCGCATGGGGCCAAGGCGCTGCTGGATCCGGCCGACGAACTTGCGCTCGATGTAGATCAGGCCCATGACCGTCACCGTCATCACAATGACGACGATCTGGAGGCGCAGGAACGCGTCCAGCCAAACGTTCATGTTGACGCCGAAAATGCCCCAGAGCAGCGGCAGGTTCACAAGCGTACCTCAGTTATCCCTTCACGAAAGCCACAGGGCCCTCGATCGTTTCTCTAACGGTCCACCGAGCAGAGCACGATGTCCGTCGAGCCAAGAATCGTCACCGCGTCGGCAACATAGGTGCCGACCGTCATTTCCTTCAGCGCTGACAGGTTGCAGAACGAGGGCGACCGCATGCGCAGCCGGTAGGGCTGAGTCGCGCCCTTCGATACCAGGTAGACGCCGTACTCACCGCGCGGATCTTCACAGCGCATGTAGACCTCACCGGCGGCGGGGCGCAAGAGACGAGGCATCTTCTCCGGCAGGATCGGGCCGTCGGGAAGGGCGGCCAGGGCCTGCCGGACAATTCGCACTGACTGGCGCACCTCTTCGAGACGGACCAGGTAGCGGTCGTAGCAGTCGCCGTTCGTGCCAAGCGGGATGTCGAAGTCGAAGCGGTCGTAAATCGAGTACGGCTCGTCCTTGCGCAGGTCGTAGTTCACGCCGGCGGCACGGAGCATGGGGCCGGTGATGCCGGCGTTGATGCACTCCTCAGCCGACAGTTTGCCGATGCCGAGGGTGCGGGAGATGAAGATCTCGTTGTCCGTGAGCAGGCGGTCCATGTCGTCGGCGCCGATCAGCGCCTGCTTGCACACCCACTCCACGCGCTCCTTGAAGTTGGCCGGGACATCCCAGGCAACGCCGCCGGGGCGGAAGTAGGCGTACATCAGGCGGTCGCCGGAGATTTCCTCGAAGAGGTCGAGGATGTTCTCGCGCTCGCGGAAGGCGTAGATGAAAGCGGTGCCCAGGATACCGAGGTCGGTACCGAAGGCGCCGAGGAACATGAAGTGGCTGGAGATGCGGTTGAGCTCCGCGAGGATCACGCGGATGTGCTGCGAGCGCTCCGGCACTTCGAGCCCGGCGAGCTTCTCGACCGCCTGCACGTACGTCATCTCTGCGTTGAACTGCGAGAGGTACTCCGTGCGGTCCTGGTAGCCGATCGCCTGGCGGTAATCCATGTTCTCGGACAGCTTCTCGCCGCCGCGGTGCATGTAGCCGATGTGCGAGACGAGGTCGTTGACGACCTCGCCGTCGACGACCAGCACCATGCGGAAAACGCCGTGGGTCGCCGGGTGCTGCGGCCCGATATTGATGTTGAGGTCGATAGTGTCGAATTCGTGTTCGAAATGTGCAGGCTCGAGGGCCATTGTTAGTCTCCCTCCGCCTTGACTTCGATGCCGGAGCCGGGCGGAATGTGGCCGGCGCGGCCCATTGCAGGTCCGAGGTTCGTGCCCTGCCACTCCTCGAGCGGCGCAAGCGGGTTGTCTTTTCGCAGCGGGAAGTGGTCCAGCATGTCGTCCGGCAGCAGCAGCGGCACCAGGTTCGGGTGGCCGTCGAAGACGATGCCGAACATGTCGCGGCATTCACGCTCGTGCCAGTTCGCGGCGGTCCAGAGGTCGGACGCCGTGGGGATGTGCAGATCGTCCAGGGTCAGCTTCGCCTTGAGGGTGACGCCGTGGCGGTGCTTCATCGACCAGAGCTGGTAGACGACTTCGAAGTTGCCGCCTTCCTGATCGATGCCGCAGAGGTCGCGCAGGAAGTCCATCGCCAGGCGAGGGTTGTTCTTCGCCTCTTCGAGGACGCGGTGCGCATCGTTTTTGCCGACGACCAGGAGCACGTCCTGTGCAGCCTGAATCGCCTGGAACTCGATATCGGGAAGCAGTTCGCGGAAGGTGTCGGCGATCGAGCCGGGTTCCGGCTCAACAATGACTGGGGGAGCTGCTCTTCTGTCTTCTGGACTCATCCGACTCTGCTGCGCTCTTCCATAATCTTGTTCTGCAGCGCGATGAAGCCGTCGATGAGGGCTTCAGGGCGCGGCGGGCAGCCCGGGACGTAGACGTCCACGGGGATAATCTTGTCGACGCCCTGGAGGACGCGGTCGTAGCGGGTGTAAGGGCCGCCGTTGGTCGCGCAGGCACCCATCGAGATGACCCACTTCGGGTTCGGCATCTGCTCGTACAGCAGCTTCACCGCCGGGGCCATCTTCTTCGTCACGGTGCCGGCGACGATCATTACGTCGCACTGCCGAGGGCTCGGCCACGGCACGATGCCGAAACGGTCGAGGTCGTGGTGCGCCATGTAGCTGGCGATCATCTCGATGGCGCAGCAGGCAAGGCCGAAGGTCATCGGCCACAGCGATGATTTGCGGGCCGCGGCGATGATGTAGTCGGCGGGCACCTGCATAACACCCGGCAGAACCGAGCGGTACAGGGCCTTCGGCTCATCGACTTCGACCGGCATCAGACGCGCGTTTTCGAGCTGGATGCCGACAGAAACGGGGCGGATGACCGGCGCGGCTTCGACGGCAGCAGCTGCAGGAGCCGGGACGCGACCCGGGACGGCAGAGCGGGGCTCTGCTGGCCGGTTGCCCTGGCCGACAGTAGCAGCCGCGGCCTGTGCCTCGGTCGCCGCCGGCGCAGGAGCCGCGTTTACGGGAGCCGGGGCAGCCGCAGCGGTGGCGCCGGGAGCCGACTCCGCGTTAACGGGCGGCGCCGCGTCGGGCGTTGGCGGCTGCACATCAGGCGGCCCCGAAGACTCGGGGACGGATTCGGGCTGGTTGGTCTCGCTCATTTCCACTCCAGGGCGCCCTTTTTCCAGGCATAGCCCAGACCCGCGCCCAGCACGACGATGAAGAACAGCATCGAGAACAGGGCTGTGTCACCCAGCTGGACGAAGGAAACCACCCAGGGGAAGAGGAACACGGCCTCGACGTCGAAGATCAGGAAGAGAATTGCGTACACGTAGTAGCGGATGTGGATCTGGGTGCGTACCCGCCCAATCGGCAACATACCGCACTCGTAAGGCGTGCCCTTGCCACGGTTCTGAGAAAAGGGTGCGAGGAGCTTTGTGGCAATAAGGGCGGTAATTACGAGGATGCAGCCGGTTCCGGCGGCGAGCAGAACTGCGAGATAGTTCTCGAAGAGCGCCTGCATTAAGTCTTACCCTGCTTTTTCCGCGCTACGTTGGTGGTCACAAAAGCGCTATGCGGGAGCGCCGGGGTTCAACCCTTCGGCATCCTAGCATCGGCCCCTAGTACGGTCAAACGAATCTGTGTATAGCCAGTATTCGGCATGTGAAGTCACCGGACGCCTTGTCAGCCGGACAAATGAACA
>JBFWZE010000091.1:0-14270 GCA_050185685.1 Dehalococcoidia bacterium | reverse complement strand
GCACCGAAGCAGGCTGCGCCGATCAACAGCAGCTTCCGCCGCCCGATGCGGTCGCCGAGCGTACCCATCGTGATCAGGGACCCGGCGACGACGAAGCCGTAGATGTCGATGATCCAGAGCAGCTCCGAGGCGCTGGGCTTGAGGTCGGCGCTCATCGACGGCACTGCCAGGTTCAGCACCGTCAGGTCCATCGAATAGAGCAGACAGGGCAGCGCCAGGACGGCGAGGCCGAACCACTCTCGTGCCGTCGACCGCGGCGCTGCTTCCTGCTGCCTCATTGCCGATTACCTACTTCAGCGCCGCGATGTAGGCGACCATGCGGTCCAGCGTCTGGTTGCCGCCCTCTATGGCGCCGACCTGCTCGACCATCTCACGCAGGATCTCCGGGGTTTTGAACACGGAGCGCATCGTGACCAGCGTCTTGCCATCCGGCTGCTCCTCGAACACGGTCTCTGAGGAGAAGTGCATGGTGTCCTCCCAGTCGCTGTGCTCGTAGGTGAGGCGCTCGGGCGGCGTCACTTCGGTAAACACGATCAGGTCGTTGTAGTCCGTGCCGTCGGGCCCGTGCATGATGAACTTCCACTCGCCGCCCGGGCGGACGTCCATGTGAAGAATCGTGGTCGTGAAGCCGTTCGGCCCCCACCACTGCGCGATATGCTCCGGCTGCGTCCACACCCTGTAGACCAGCTCGCGAGGCGCATCGAGCAGGCGGCTGATTGCGATCTCCCGGTCCGTTATTGTTGTGTTCGTCATCTCGATCTCCTTATGTCGTGTAGTGCCCCGCTACAGGGTCTTGAGGTAGGCCTCGAGGTTCACGAGGTGCTCCGTCCAGCCCTGGCGCTGCAGCTCGGCGGGGTTCAGCGGCTCGAGCGTGAGGACCTGGTCGATGCGCGTTCGGCCGCCGAGGTCCGTGAAGTCAATCGTGATGGGACGAGCCGGCAACGTCACAAGCTTGCCTGTCTCGTCCGGGAAGCTCATCTCGTCGATGAGGTAGGCGAGGCGAGAGGGTGGCGTGACCTCAGTGTAGGTCGCTTCCAGGTCGAAGCCCTCGGAGCCGTCGCCGGACTGGTAGCCAATCTTCAAGCGGCCGCCGACCCGTGGGTCCGTCTCCGCGTAGGGCGTCACCCACCCGTCGCCGGCGTGGCACCAGTGCACGAGATGCTTCGGGTCGATGAAGCACTGGAAGACGAGCTCCCGCGGAGCGTCGAACTCGTAGGTAATCAGCATGGTCTCGGCGTCGGTCTGGTTGCTCATGGTTTTCGGTTCTCCTTGATGTTGGTTCGTTGAATCGCCGTCACTTCGGCGAGGGATCCTCTTCCTGCGCGTCCGGCGCCTGGATCTGCTTGAGGTAGTTGGCGAGCTGGTCGAAGCTCTGCTCCCAGAAGCGGCGATAGCCGTCTACCCAGCCTGCAACCTCCTTCAGGGGGTCAGCCGCCAGACGGGCCGGCCGCCACTGGGCTTCACGGCCGCGGCTGATCAGGCCCGCGTGCTCGAGCACTTTCAGGTGCTTCGAGATCGCCGGCATGCTCATGTCGAACGGCTCTGCCAGTTCCTTCACCGAGGCCTCACCGCCGGCCAGGTGCGCCAGGATCGCCCGGCGGGTCGGGTCTGCGAGTGCGGCGAAGGTCAGGCTCAGCGTGTCGGTGGTCATCGATTATTTCACCAATAAGTTAATTAAATGATTGGTTAACTATAGTCCGGAAAAAGCCGCTGTCAACCGGCTCGAGAAACGAAATGGCGGAAAATTTCGAGCGGTTGCCAGCGGCGAAGAGAAGACAGGGACCAGCCGAGGCTCAGGCGGCCATCGGCATCGTCCCCGTCGCTGTGAGCCTGGCCGAGCCCTCATCGAGCTGGTAATCCAGGTTGATAGCGGCCGTAATCAGAGCGAGGTGGCTGAAGGCCTGCGGGAAGTTGCCAAGCTGCTCACCTGTAGGCCCAATCTCCTCCGAGAACAGCCCGAGGTGGTTGCTGTAGGTCATCATCTTGTCGAATGTCAGCCGCGCCTCCTCCAGTCGCCCCGACCGGGCGAGGGCGTCGATGTACCAGAAGGTGCAGATCGAGAACGTGCCCTCGGAGCCGCGCAGGCCGTCCGGGGAAGCACTCGGGTTGTAGCGGTAGACGAGGCTGTCCGAAACCAGCTCCTCGTCCATCGCTTTGAGGGTCGACTGCCACATCGGGTCGAGGGGCGAGATGAAGCCCACCAGCGGCATGTAGAGCAGCGAGGCGTCGAGCACGTCGGTCTCGTAGTGCTGGACGAAGGCCCTGCGCCCTTCGTGCCAGGCGCGGTTCATGATCTGGGAGTACACGCTGTCGCGCGCTTCGGTCCAGCGCACCAGATTGGCGGGGCGGCCCCGGGCACGGGCGAGGCGGATGGCGCGGTCGAAAGCGACCCAGGACATCAGGCGGCCGTAGGTGAAGTCCTGCTGCCCCGACCTCGTCTCCCAGATCCCTTCCTCAGGCCGGTCCCAGTTGTCGCAGAGCCAGTCGGTGACCTCGGCTATCTGCTTCCAGCCCTGGTAGGTCATCGGCATTCCACGGACGTCAGCCTGGAACACGGAGTCCATCGCTTCGCCGAAGACATCGAGCTGGAGCTGGTCCGCGGCGCCATTGCCGATCCGCACTGGAGCCGAACCGCGGTAGCCCTCAAGGTGGTCGAGAGTCTCCTCGTTGAGGTTTGGTGAGCCATCGACGCGGTACATGATCTGCAGCGGCCGGCCGCTGCTGTTTGAGTCGCGAATGCGGTCGCCGAGCCAGCGGAGGAAGGCTGCCGCTTCGTCCTTGAAGCCCAGGTTGAGCAACGCGTAGACGGAAAATGAGGCGTCACGGACCCAGGTGAAGCGGTAGTCCCAGTTGCGCTCGCCGCCGACTTGCTCCGGCAACCCGGCCGTCGGCGCCGCAACCAGCGCACCGCTCGGTGCGTAGGTCAGCAGCTTCAGCGTCATCGCCGAGCGCTCGACGATCTCCCGCCAGCGGCCGCGGTACTCCGAGCGTGCAATCCAGTCCCGCCAGTAGGCGCGGGTGTCTTCGAAGAGCCGACGAATCTCCGCCGCCGGCACACGCTGCGGCGGCCCTTCCGGGTCGGACTCGAGAATCATGCCGCCAATCTGGCCGGCATGAAGCGTCGCGGACGCAATCACGGCGCCGTCCTCCTGCCGGATCTCCACGTCTTCGGCGATTCCCTCCTCAGGCGCCGCCGAGAGGTTCAGGGTCAGAGAGCTGCTTCGAAAGACGGCGCCGCCCTGAGTCAGCTCGATGACCGGCTGCACGCGCCCGTAGTCGAAGCGCGGACGCACCTCGGCGACGAAGCGCATGTGGCCGCGGACCACCCGGATCAGCCGAATGAGGCGGTGCCTGGTCGTTGCCTGCTCCCCGGCGACGGGCATGAAGTCAACGACTTCGCCGACGCCGTCGGGGTTCATGAAGCGCGTGATCAGGATCGCGGTGCCCGGCAAGTACATCTGGCGTTTGACCGTGTGAGCTGCATCGGTGCCAACGCGGAAGTAGCCGCCCTTTTCCCTGTCAACGATCGAGGCGAAGACGCTGGGCGAGTCGAAGCGAGGCAGGCACAGCCAGTCGATCGTACCGTCCGTGCTGACAAGCGCTGTGGTCTGCAGATCGCCGATGATGCCGTGGTCTTCGATATTCGGGTAGTCGTTCATCTCGCCTCGTCCCCCTGACGCGCCTTCGAGAGCCGCGGTAGTCAGGCCAGCATCGTGAGCCGCCAGACCGGCTGTAAATCACGACTTCTAGGCGTCCGCAAAGCGCAGCGAAAGGGCACTCCTGTCTCGCCACAGATGTGCTGCGGGTTCTTCGTGCCGAATCGGGTGGCGGAGGCGCTTCCGCAAGTCACCAGCTTTGGCAGCGGTAATCGCCGAGACACGCCCCGATAATCGGCGTCATTCGAGCCGGCCGCGGGACCGGACAACTGGCGGCGTGAAGGCCCCGATGGCAAACCTTATTGGGTCCTGGCGGATGAATCTGCCCAGCGGCAGCTCGGCGTCGCGTCATGCCGAAGTGGCTCCCGCGGTCTCACCCCGCGCGCTCGTCCTACCGCTTGCGATGGCCCAGTTCCTCGCCAGCTACGACACGCAGGCGATGAGCGTGGCGATCAGCCGGATCGTCGACGACCTGGACACCACCGTCACCGGGGTGCAGACGGCAATGAGTGTCTTCACCCTGACGATGGCGGCGCTGATGATCCCGGGCAGCAAGCTCACCGACATCTGGGGCCGGAAGCGCTGCTTCAACCTCGGCATGATCGTCTACGGCTGCGGCGCCGCTATGACCGCCGTTGCTCCGGCTCTTGGAGTCATGATCGTCGGCTATTCGCTCCTAGAGGGCATCGGCTCGGCGCTGATGATTCCGCCGATCTACATCCTGATCACCGTCTCGTTCTCCGACCCGGTGCAGCGGACAAAGGGCTTCGCGATCGTCAGCGCCGCCGGCGGCCTCGGCGCGGCGAGCGGCCCGCTGATCGGCGGCCTGATCACGACGGCGTGGACGTGGCGCGTCTCCTACGCCCTCGAAGTGCTCGTCATCCTCTACATCCTCTACCTCGCGCGAGCGATCCACGACGAAGGCGTCAAAGGCGACAAGCCGGCGTTTGACCTCGTCGGGGCAATCCTCTCGGCACTGGGCCTGGTCGCCATCGTCCTCGGCATCTTGCAGGCGGGGACGTACGGCTGGCTGCGATGCCGGCAGGACTTCTCGGTCGGCGACACCGTGCTCCTGAGCCAGGGCGACATCTCCCCTGTAGTCATCCTCGTGGGCATCGGCTTTCTGCTGCTGGCCTGGTTCTATCTCCACATCCGCCGCCGCGAGCACACCGGTAAGGACCCCCTGCTATCGACGCGGCTGTTCCGGAACCGGACATCGAACCTCGGCCTCGTCACACAGAACGTCCAGTGGCTGACGATGATCGGCGCCTCGTTTGTCGTCTCGGTGTTCCTGCAGGTCAGCCGCGGCTACAACGCGATCGAGACCGGCCTCGTCCTCACGCCGTCGACGGCGGGCATCCTGATTGCGGCCGCGCGCATGGGCAAGCTGTCCGAGCGCTTCTCGCAGCGTGCGATCATCCGAGGCGGCTTTGCCCTCGCGTTTTCGGGCATCGTGCTACTTCTCCTGCTGACGAGTGCTACCTCGTCGGTGCTCCTCTTCGCCCCCGGTCTCTTCCTGATGGGCTTCGGCGCCGGGATCATGCTTACTGCCTCGGTGACGGTGGTCCAGTCGAGCTTTCCCGACAAGGACCAGGGCGAAATCTCCGGCGTCTCGCGAAGCGTTTCGAACCTTGGGTCATCACTGGGCACCGCGATCGCCGGCGCCGTACTGATCTCCGCGCTCGTCTCCGGCCTCGGGAGCGGTATCGAAGACAGCACCGTCCTCAACGCCGACCAGAAGCAGCAGCTCAATGCGGTGATCCAGGACAGCGTCAGTGCAGTGAGCGACGCCCAGGTACAGGAGGCGCTGCAGGGACAGCCGCAGGACGTCGTCGATGAGGTTACGCGCATCAACGCCGATGCCCGCGACCGGGCCCTCGGGCTCGCGCTGCTCTGCGTCGCGTTGATATCACTGATCGGCCTCCTGGCAGCAATGCGCCTGCCGGAGGACGCCGGTAAGAAGGGCGATGAGGTCGCCGAAAACGGCCGTCCCTCTAGCTGAAGCTACGCATCGAACGAAGCGGAAAGCACCGGCTTGATGTCGACGACCGGCGTGCCGTCGATCGCCTCGATTGGCCCGACGCGCAGCCGCACTCCATCGATCGACCGGACGGTGACGCGGTGCAGGCCGAGGGGATTCGGCCGGTCCGGCGAGCGAGTAGCGAAGACGCCGGTCAGCGGGTTGGTGAGTTCGTCCCGCGGGTGTACCTGCTGGACGGCACGGTCCGCCTCGTGAAACCAGGTAATGACGATGATCTCGTCGCCGGCGGTGAGCCCGTGCAGCGACTGCTCGTAGGCGGCGTCAATCTCGATCCAGGCGTCGGGAGCGCCTTCATAGCCCTGTCGCGGCGCCAGGCTCCGGTCATGAAGCTCGGACCGCAGGTAGCCGACCGGCCGAAGCATGTAATCCTCGTTCATGCCTCGAAGCATAGCCCGGCCGCCTGTGGCTTGTTTAGACCATTCCCCTCCGATGGTCATGGCTCGATACTCCTCCTGCACGAACAGAAGGAGACAGAACATGGCAGACGAACTCGCGGGCAAGGTCGCCCTGGTTACTGGAGGCGGCAGAGGCATCGGCCGCGCAATCGCCCTGCGGTTCGCGGAGGCCGGCGCTGCCGTCGGGATCACGTCGAGGACGCCGGAGCAGGTTGACGAGACCGCGGCTCTCCTGCGAGAGATGGGCGCGAAGTACGTCGCCGTGGTTGGCGACGTCGCGAAGCCCGAAGACGTCCAGCGTGTCGTCGAGGCGACGGAGCGCGAGCTCGGCCCGGTCGACATCATGGTCAACAACGCCGGCATCACCGGCCCGTACGGACCGATCTGGGAGGTCGACGCCGAACACTGGCTCTACACACAGCAGGTCCACCTCGGCGGCGCCTTCCTGTTCACCCGCGCCGTGATGCCGGGCATGATCGAGCGCGGCGGCGGCCGGATCATCACCATCGTCAGCGGTGCCGGCCTCGCGGTGCGCCCGTTCTTCTCCGGCTACGCCACGACGAAGGCGGCGCAGATCCGCTTCATGGAGCACGTCGCCGCGGAGGGTGGCGACCGCGGCATCGTCGGGTTCGCGATGAGCCCCGGCCTCGTCTACACCGAGCTCGCCGCCAGCACAGTCCGCGACCCCGCCGCCCAGAAGTGGATGCCGCAGTTCGTCGAGCGCCTGAACAACAGCACCGACCCTGACCTCGTCGAGACCTCGATGTCTGCCGTCACCGACCTTGCGCTCGCGCTCGCCACCGGCCACGCCGACGTGCTAAACGGCCAGCACGTCTCGCCGGCCGATGACCTCGAGGCGCTGATCGCGAAAGCCGCTGCCACAAGCTGACGCGGCGGATCATCTTACCGAACAAGAGGTTGCTTCGCCTTGCCTGCGGGCAATAGCTCGCGGCGAGAAGTACCGGCGGCTAACTGATACGTGTTTGCAATGAATATCCGAGCACGTACGCCAAATGTTCATACCATAGGGACTGATGGCTGCTGCCCGGATTTCGCTGCTTGTGGCGGGTGCGCTGGTCCTCGCGTTCCTGATCGCAACGGGCCGTCCTCTCACGGGGCAGCTCGATAACGCGACCTCCGTCGAGCATGCCTCGGCGTCGTCGAACCTCAGGCAGCCGGTCCTCAACCAGAACTTCCCCGACCCGGGCATCCTTGAAGCAGGCGGCGTCTTCTACGCCTTCGCGACAAACAGCGGCCGCCAGAACATCCCGACGGCGCGCTCGACCGACCTCGTCGACTGGACAATGCTGCCGGACGCAATGCCGGTGCTGGCGCCGTGGGTGCAGCCGTTTCGCAGCATGGTCTGGGCCCCGGAGACGATTCGCGTCGGCGACGAGTACCGGATGTACTACACCGCCCACGACGACACATCGAAGCGCCAGTGCATCGGCGTCGCCAGCAGCGCGTCTCCCGAGGGCCCCTACCGCGACACTTCGGCGGCACCGCTGATCTGCCCGGACGGCTACCAGCGCGCGATCGACGCCAGCCCGTTCTTCGATGGCAAGCAGCTCTACCTCTACTTCAGCGGCGTCTGCTGCAGCGAACCCAATGGCCTCTATGCCCAGAAGCTCACACCGGACGGGCTCTCAACCGTCGGCAGCCCGACCCTGCTCCTGAGGGTCGACGCCCCGTGGGAGGGCGAGATCGCCGAAGCGCCGACGATGCTCAGGCACGGCGGTAAGCTCTACCTCTTCTACTCCGGCAACGATTACCGCAACCAGACCTACGCAGTCGGCTATGCCACCTGCAGGTCCGCGGCGGGACCGTGCAGCAAGGCGAAAGAGAGCCCTCTGCTCGCGACCGGCTACATCGGCTCTGACGCGATCGGCCCGGGACACCAGACGATCGCCCGGGTTGGCAGCGACTACTGGCTGCTCTTCCACGGCTGGAACGGCGCTGTCGGGTACAACCGCGGCGGCAGCCGGGTGATGTGGCTTCAGCCCTTGCTCTGGAAGAACGGTAAGCCTCAACTGAGTAACGCCGCCCGGTAGCTCCAGGCTATCTCCAGGCTTCCGGCCGCGACGAAGCGTCGTTCGCGACATCGATTCGGCGCTGCTCCTCGATCTCGGCGAGAGGTATCAGCGACGCGCGCGGGTGGTTGATGCCCTCGCAGGACTCCGCCGCTTCTTCCCAGCTCTCGTGGTCGTGGAGGTTTTGCCCCCACCATGGGAACGTGCGGCACTGGGTCGGCCGCGCCTCGTACACCGTGCAGGCCTTGCCCTCGAGGAAGACGCAGTCGGGCGACCGCGGCCGGTCGATCAGCGCCCGCCGCCCGAGGAATGAGCGCGTGTACTGCTTGGCGAACTTCCCGGCAGGCATGTGCAGAAACGCTGCGAGGCGTTTGAGGTCAGCCTGCGAGACGTACACCGAACCGGACGAGCCGGTGCAGCACTTTCCACAGCCCGTGCAGACGAACCAGAGGCCGTCCGCGTACCAGGGCTGCTCACTGACGTCTCTGGCTGGTTCGTCGTGGGCCACGCTGCCGGTCCCTTCGCTGATGCGCTGCAAGCAACAGTAGCAGAGGACCAGCGCGGCATGGCGCCACAGATCGGTAGGAATCCGGCGCTCATTTCGCCGCCACACGGCCGTGACGGAAATGGCGACTTCAAGGCATGCGGCGCAACGATGGCTGCGCTTTGATTGGATCGTGGATGCCGCCAGATGAGATGAGCGAACGCCCGGACGGCGGGAAGCCAAACGTCAAAGGATCGCCCTGTGGGTGAGGCAATCGGCAGCATGCTGCCCAGCGCGCTCGCCATAGCGATCAGTCCCTTCGCGGTCGTCGCTGCCGTGCTGGTGCTCACGACCCGGAATGCTCGCGTAAACGGTCTGATGCTGGCGCTCGGCTGGGCTGCCGGCGTCGCGACCGTCGGCGGCCTCGTCCTCCTCATAGCAGGCGACAGCGGCTACGACGATGACAAGGAGCCGGCGACCTGGGTCAGTCTGCTCTTCCTCGCTCTTGGCCTCACGCTGCTGGTGCTCGCCGTGAAGCAGTGGCGCAGCAGACCAGCGCCCGGCGCCACGCCTGAGACGCCCGGCTGGATGGCGAAGATCGACGGACTCTCGGCGCCGAGAATTCTCGGCCTCGGGTTCCTGCTTTCCGGCCCCAACCCGAAGAATCTGCTCCTCGGCGCGGCAGGAGCGGCGGCGATCGCTCAGTCCGGGATCTCCGCCGCTGAGGAGGCAACAGCGCTGGCTGTCTTCGTCGGAATCGCGAGCCTCGGGGTGGTCGTCCCTTTCGTCGCGTTCCTGCTGTTCGGAGCGAAGTCAGAGCGTGCGCTGAGTGGAGTGAAGGACTGGTTCAGCCGCAACAACGACACGATCATGACCGTCATCCTGGTCATCCTCGGTGTGAAGTTGATCGGCGACGCGATCAGCGGCCTCGGTTAGATCGGGCTTGGCCGCACGCCGTCTGGGCCATATGCCCGCAGTCTTAGCGCATCACGCCGAGGCCCCTGATCTCCGGCCTCGTCAGGAACGCCTTGCCAGCGCTGACAAGCTCTTCGAAGTCGTGCTCCGAGGGCGTAATCAGGAGGTGACCCGTCGGCACCGACGCCGCGACCTCGACCGTACCCTTAACGAAGCCGGTGTCACGGTCGGCGGACAGCACGGGCATCGTCAGCGACGAGAGGTGCGGCCGCAAGCTCCACTCCTGACGGATCTCCGGACGGCCGATGTAATTCAGCACCTCGACATGCGCCTCGGCGCGGCCGGGCCGGACGAGCTCGTCGTAGACCATGTCGCCCAGCTCCGCCGTTGGGTACCGGCGCCGCACCTCTTCACGCGAGGGCAGGTCGAAGTTCTCGGTCGGGTGAAACTGCGAGATCACGGCGTTGAGCCCCGGGTTGTGCAGCGACACCAGGCGCCGGACGCGCGACGGGTTCTCGGCGGCGTAGAGCGCGGCGATCCAGGACCCAAAGCTATACGCCATGAGGTCGACCGTCTCGAGCTGCAGCGCATCGACCAGGCCCGCCACGGAGTCGATCCAGTCGCGGAACGAGTACTCGGCCGGCATCTCGGACATGCCCCAGCCGTAGAGGTCCATCGCATACAGATGGAAGGAATCACCCAGCTCGTCGAAGGATGGCACCCACATCTGCGCCGGCTGGTGCAGCGTCAGCCCGTGGATCAGCACCAGCGGCGGACCGTCGGCGCCGCCCTCGAGGTAGCGGACCTGCCGCCCGTGTACCGTGACGAACTTGCTCTCCAGCTGAGTACCTGCGGTCATCGACTCATCCCTCTCATTCGCAGCAACTGCTCCCGTGGCGGCGCCGTCGAGAGCACCGTCATGATAGCGATTCAAGGGAAAGCGCGGGTGTCCGCTGGCAAAGGCATTGCCGGCGCAATCGACGTGGTCGATCGCGCCGGCGCTTCAGCTAAATCGTGCCGCCTGGGACCTCCGTGTGGTTTCGCTTGAGGTCGTCCCAGCTTTCCGCCGCCATCCAGTCCGCCCAGGCCTGGTACAGCCAGAGCTGACCGTGCTCGTTCACCTGGGTGAAGATGCGCGGCGGCCCGAGCTCGTCCTCGATGACCTCGCCATGACGCTTGTCCATTGAGTAGTTGAGCGGGTACTGGCGGCTGATCACGCCCCGCATCGCCCGAGTGCTCTGACCCCAGTTCTCACCGTCGTCCTGCTCCAGCATGCCGGCAGGGCCGAAGGTGTGATTCGCGTTGTGGCGCTGCGCTTTGTAGACCTCCTGCGGCCGGTTCTTGTCGAGGAACGTGAACCACCAGATCTCAGTGGTCGTCGGGCTCTTCGGGATGCGCAGGCTGACCTGATTGCCGCCCGTGAACCACATATTCGGGAAGATGTGAGGGTGGCCCCGCGACTGAATACCGATCGGTCCGAGCGCTGCCTGCGCTTCCGGCCGTTCGCGCCACGAGTCGTCGAACGCCGGGTTACCGGAGAGGCGGTTCTTCAGCTCCTCGGTCATGCGGGGTCCGCCGACAACGTGCCCATACTCTCCCAGCATGACCATGTGCGCCTGCGCCAGCGGTTTCGGCTCCGGCGTGTTGCCGCGGCGGTTATAGCCGGAGGCCGTGGCGGAGAAGTGGCTGAACGGCACGTGGTACCAGTCCCAGACGTTATCGGCAGCGAACTTCCAGTTGCAGTCGATGACGTACTTCTGGACGCCCGGCACCATCTTGATGTCGCCACGCTCGGCGAGAAGGTCGATGCCGATGCGGCCGACCTGGCCGAGGTACTCGTACAGGCCGATCGCCTCCGGGTCCATCGTCGCGAAGATGAAGCCCTTGTAGGAGTCGACGTGCGCCGCCTTGATCAGGCCCCAGTTCTCGCGGTCCAGCTCCTCGTGGTACACCTCCTTGAAGCCCGGCACACCGACGAGCTTCCCCTGGAGGTCGAATGTCCAGCCATGGTAGGTGCACATGAAGGAGCTCGCGTGCCCCTCCTCGGCCCGACAGACCGCGTTACCGCGATGACGGCAGGAATTCACCAGCACCTGGGCGTTGCCGTCGTTGTCGCGCACCACGATGACGCGGTCTTCGCCGATGAATGTCAGGAAGAAGTCACCCGGGTTCGGGATCTGGGAGTCATGCGCGACGAAGTTCCATGCCCGCGCAAAAATCCGCTCCATTTCGAGCTGAAAGATCCGCTCGTCACTAAAGATTGCGCGACTCACCAGGCCGGTGGACGCATCCACCATGCCGCGCATCTCCCGGGACAACCCAACGTCGATCGTCATCTCTGCCTCCTCAGCAACTACGGGAGACAAAATAGTTGACGTAGCAACCATCTTGGAGGGCCGAATGGCCCTATTTGTCGGGGGATTCAGCAATCGTCCGGTGACGCCGACGCCGGCCTCGTTCGTGCTCACCTCGTTCGACTTCGCGCTTCGTTTCTGGTACGTCTAGGTGATGCGAAAGAGACAACGCGAACGCGGCGAGCTGCCGGTACCGGAACGCATCGAAGTGACCTTCAGCGACATGGCCTACGAAGGTCACGCGCTCGCGCGCTACGCCGACGGCGTCGTCTTCGCGGAGTACGGCATCCCCGGCGAACGCGCCACGGTCGAGTTGTACCGCAAGCATGGCGGCGTCGCCCACGGCCGCGTCGTCGAGGTCCACGAGGCGTCGCCCGACCGCGTCGAGGCGCCGTGCCCCTATTTCGGCGTCTGCGGCGGCTGCCAGTGGCAGCACATCACCTATGACCGGCAGCTCGAGCTGAAGCGCCACGTCGTCAGCGAGCAGCTGCGGCGCATCGGGAAGTTCGCCGTCCAGCCGGTCAGCGAGATCGTCGGCGCCGACGAACCGTTCGGCTATCGAAACCATATGCGGTTCAGCGCCGGCAAGCGGGGTGACCTCGGTTTCGTCCGGCGAGGGAGCCACAGTCTTCTGCCGATCGACCGCTGCCTCATTGCCCAGCCGGTGATCAACGACGTCCTCGCAAGGTTCCAGGGCAGGACTGCAGGCCTGCATCAGCTCGAGGTGCGCCTCGGCGTCAACACCGGCGATGTCCTGATCGAGCCGCCGGAAACAGGCGGGAAACGTGACGGCGGCTCATACCGCGAGGCCCTGCTTGGCCGCCCCTTCGAGGTGTCAAGCGCGTCGTTCTTTCAGTCGAACACCCGCCAGGCAGAGCGTCTCATTGAGCTCGTCATCGAGAAGCTGCAGCCTTGCCCCGACGACCTCCTGGTCGACGCCTACGCCGGTGTCGGCACCTTCGCCGCGCTCCTCGCGCCGCTCGTGAAGCAGGTCATCGCGATCGAAGAGGCTCCGAACGCAATCGCCGACGCCGTCGTCAACATGGCCGACATGGACAACGTCCGCTGCATCGAGGGCAAGGTCGAGCACGTCCTGCCCGAGCTCGCAGAGCGTCCGGACGCCCTCATCCTCGACCCGCCACGCCAGGGCTGCCATCCCGCCGTTCTCGAGGCGATTCGGACACACCGGCCGCCGCGCCTCATCTATGTGTCCTGCGACCCTGCCACGCTGGCGCGCGACCTCCGCATCCTCGTCGACGGCGGCTACGAGCTCCTGGACGTCACGCCCCTAGATATGTTCCCTCAGACCTTCCACGTCGAGTGCGTCGCCAGCCTGCAGCTCAAGGCGGACCAGGCTTCGGCCGAATAGGGCTGCGTAGCTCCTGCACCCCTCTCAGCGTCGCCGGACTGCTGCGGACTCCGACCACCGTCTTTCCTTGCATGCAGCGACGAAAGTGCCGCTTTGCTCCGCCACTTCGACTCGATAAGAGATTCTCCGTGTTCATGCTGGCAGGAGTGAATGAATATTTCATGTCGACCGTTAAATCTCGAAAAGATGCGCTGTTAAACCGTCAGTAAAGGAGTATTCTAGCTGGCACGGAGATTGCGCAAATGGATTCTGCACTAAGAGATCCACAGGTGAAGGCGACAGCATGAGATGGTTTTCGAGTCGCCTGATTTCATACTCCTCCGGCCTGCTTATCATTCTGCTGATCATCCCTGCAGGGACTGCGTCGCTGAGCCTACTCCAGGTCTCGATTGTCAATGCAGCCATTGTGATACTCGTGCTTCTTTGCATATGGGGCGGAAGAAATCCTTCACCTTCCGTCGCTACGAGAGACGCACTCGTTTCGCGCGTCAATCAGCAGAAGAAACCTTCGCGTAACTCCGTACTTCAAGAGGGACATCTCGGACTCTATCAGAGCTGGTATCTCGAGATGAGGTTGGCAGAAGAGATGGCCCGTTGCCGGCGTTACGGCCTGTCTATGGCTCTCATCGTCGTCAGGCTGGAACGGACATCGGTGGTTCAGCTCTCGATCGACGGCTGGCAGGATGATGCCTGCGAGGCCGCCTACACAACGGCCCAATCCGTCAGGTCCGTCGATCTTACGGCGGCGCTGGGGCCTCATGAGTTCGCAGTCTGTCTCGTCCACTGCGACCGGGAAGGCGCCGAGACTGCGCAGGCTCGCATTGAAAAGGCGCTCGCAGCGTACGGACCCAGGTCCGGGCTGGTCGTCTATCCCAGCGAAAAAGTCGACTTGAAGCAGATGATTCGCCTCGCTCGAAGCCGGGCAACAATCCGGAGCCAGCGCCGGATCGCTTCCTGAAGCCGGCGTTTCTCAATACCGCCGGAGCGACCCAGCACAGGTCCCGCCGCCCGTACGCGAAATCGAAG
>JBFWZE010000090.1:6134-14574 GCA_050185685.1 Dehalococcoidia bacterium | reverse complement strand
TTGTCTCGGGAGTCCGAGCGACTCTACCGCCTCATCGAGAACATGCTGACGCTCGCAAGGATCGAGGCCGGGCAGCGTCCACCGATGGAGCCCATATCGCTCAGCAGAACGATCGAGGCTCTCGTTTCTGAGGCGAATCAGTTGTTGCCGGGCCTGAATCTCAAGGTTCAGTCGTCGCGGTACGATGTCATCGTCCTCGGCGTCGAAGGGTATCTGAAGCAGATCCTCCTGAATCTGCTTGAGAACGCTGTGAAGTATAGCCCTCCACAATCTCAAATTGACGTTGTGATAGAGCCCATGGAGGACGAAGTCGAGATATCGGTGCTCGACAGAGGGGTCGGCGTCAAGAAGCCAGAAGCGCTCTTTCAGCCCTTCTACCGCGAAGAGAAGCCGGAGGTCCGGGCGTCGGGTCTGGGATTGGGCCTCGCGGTGTGCAAGACGCTCGTCGAAATCCAGAGCGGCTCAATCTGGGCTGAGCCGAGGGACGAGCGCGGAACCGCCCTTCGGTTCACCCTGCCTCGCGTCCACGACGGGAACAGCAGTCCTGGGCCGCCGGACTGCCCCTGCCCCTGAAAGCTGAAGCCCCCCGGCCGATTGTTTACGTCTCCGACCAGTCTCGGTATACTCGCGCCTCGCGCTGCAGAGCAGGGAGGCTCATGAAGACGCGGGAACGGCATCACCTTCAAGATGGGCAGCGAGTAGCTGTCATGCGAGAGGCTGCAGACCTTCTGCGTGCGACCAGGGCGACGGGAAGACGGCTGTCGCCGGCCGAGCTGCGGAAAGTCACCACGGCATCCAGGTACCTCAGCCAGACCGTCAGGAACACGTTCGATTACCGGCAGGCGGCCCTTGTTGCCTTCGAGGCGGAGCTGGTGCTTTCCCTGCCGCCACCCCTCACGTCCAGCCTGAGCGCGTCAGAGCCCCATGAGGGAACGACCTCTTCGGCCCAGTCTCGTACTGCGGCGAACGACACACGGGTCTTCGAAGACCTTGAGGTCGGCTATGCCCAGATCGGCGAACGCTGTCGGGGCATTCTGTTGGTGCGGGGACAGCACTGGCCCCACGACGACTCCGTGTGGACCTGCGCGCACCGCCATGAGGGGCCGGCAGCGGCGGAGGCCTGCGCAGAAGCAGAGCTCGAGCGGCTCCGTCGGAGAGCCACGCGCCCCTGAAACCGACACGCCGGTTCTCTCAAACGACAGGCGCAACAAAAAGACCGCCGTCAGAATCGACGGCGGTCTGTTGGGACGATGGAGCGGGAAAAGAGATTCGAACTCTCGACCCCCTCCTTGGCAAGGAGGTGCTCTACCACTGAGCTATTCCCGCGCTCGTTTGGCGAGTATAACGGCTGCTGAGCCTAAGGCCAACCGCTAATCAGGCGGGATCGGCAAAATTCTGGCGGCCGATTCCGGGACCCATGGAGTACTCCCTGGGTCTGCGAGATGCCTCGTTGAAGATATCATGCGAAATCATCTCAATAGCGCCGGGACACATCTCTGAGCCCTTTTCTTTGCAGAAACTGAATCTGGCGAAAGGTTAATCGCCGGTCACCGTTGTATAATTTTGCGGCGTCGAAACCGCTGTTATCTCGGCGCGCCACTTCCAGGCCCACATCGTCAGGGCCTCACTGGCCCAGTTCTCAAGGGGATACAGAGAGTATGGTAACCACTCCTCCGTCGGGCGTCGCTGCCAAATACGTGTACCACTTCGGTGATGGACACGCGGACGGATCCGCCGACATGCGCAATCTCCTCGGCGGCAAAGGAGCTGGCCTGGCCGAGATGACCAACCTCGGCATCCCCGTGCCCCCGGGCTTTACGATCACGACGGAAGTCTGCACCGCCTTCTACGACAACGGCCGCAACTACCCCGCGGGCCTCGCCGAGCAGGTGCGCGACGGCATGAAGCTAGTCGAAGAGCGCCTCGGCCGCAAGTTCGGCTCGGCCGACAAGCCGCTGCTCGTCTCTGTGCGCTCCGGTGCCCGCGTCTCGATGCCAGGCATGATGGACACCGTCCTCAACCTCGGCCTCAATGACGAAGTTGCGGAGGGTCTGGCGAAGGAGACGGGTAACCCGCGATTCGCCTACGACTCCTACCGCCGTTTCGTCTCGATGTATGGCGACGTCGTCCTGGGTATGAAGGGCGAGGCGAAGGAAGTCGACCCCTTTGAGGCGATCCTCGAAGCGAAAAAGCACTCGCTCGGCGTCAAGGAAGACACCGAGCTTCCCGCCGAAGCCCTCAAGGAGCTGGTCGGCGAGTTCAAGGCAGAGATCCTCAAGCGCACCGGCGTCACCTTTCCGGAGGACTCCTGGGACCAGCTCTGGGGCGCAATCGGCGCCGTCTTCGGCTCCTGGGACAACCAGCGCGCGGTCACCTACCGCCGCATGTACAGCATCCCGTATGACTGGGGTACGGCCGTCAACGTCCAGGCGATGGTGTTCGGCAACCTCGGTGAGGACTGCGCAACCGGCGTCGGCTTCACCCGCGACCCCTCGACCGGCGCGAAGAAGTTCTATGGCGAGTTCCTGATCAATGCCCAGGGTGAGGACGTAGTCGCCGGCATTCGCACGCCGCAGCCGGTCTCGACGGCCGACAAGGCGCCCGGCCAGGTCTCGCTCGAAGAGGCGATGCCTGCCGCGTTTGAAGAGCTGACCCGCGTCTACAAGTCGCTGGAACAGCACTACCGCGACATGCAGGACATCGAGTTCACGATCCAGAACCAGCGCCTCTGGCTGCTCCAGACCCGCAGCGGCAAACGCACTGCCCTCGCGATGGTGAAGATCGCCGTCGACCTCGTGAACGAGGGCGTCCTGACCCGCGAAGAAGCGATCCTTCGGATCGAGCCGGACAAGCTCGACGAGCTGCTTCACCCGACCTTCGACCCGAACGCGGCGCGTGACGTCATCGCCAACGGCCTGCCGGCCTCGCCCGGTGCGGCAGTCGGCAAGGTCGTCTTCAGCGCCGACGACGCGGTCCGCGAGGCAGAGATGGGTGAGTCCGTCATCCTCGTCCGCCTAGAGACCTCGCCTGAGGACATCTCGGGCATGAAGGCTGCGGCGGGTATTCTCACGGCCCGCGGCGGCATGACCTCCCACGCGGCGGTCGTCGCGCGCGGGATGGGCCGATGCTGCGTTGCCGGCTGCGGCGCCCTCCAGATCAATTACGCCGAGGGCGAGTTCGTCGTCCACCTCTCCGGCCGCGAGGTCGTGGTCAAGGAAGGCGACGTCATCAGCATCGACGGCGGCACCGGCGAGGTCATGCTCGGTCAGGTGCCGGTGGCGGAAGGCAAGCTCGGCGAAGACTTCAACACGCTAATGAGCTGGGTCGACGAGATTCGCCGGCTCAAGGTGCGTACGAACGCCGACACGCCGCATGACTCCGCCGTCGCCCGCCGCTACGGCGCCGAGGGCATCGGTCTCTGCCGCACGGAGCACATGTTCTTCGACGCCGACCGCATCCTCGCTGTCCGCGAGATGATCCTCTCCGAGGACGTCGCCGGCCGCCGCCGGGCGCTGGCGAAGATCCTGCCGATGCAGCGCTCAGACTTCGAAGGCATCTTCCGGGCGATGGAGGGCCTGCCGGTCACCATCCGCCTGCTCGACCCGCCGCTGCACGAGTTCCTGCCGCACACCGACGAGGAAATCGCTGAGGTGGCAGGAGCGCTTGGCCTTCCGGTCGGCGTCGTCACCAAGCACAACGAGGCTCTGGCAGAGTTCAACCCGATGCTCGGCCACCGTGGCTGCCGCCTCGGCGTGACCTACCCGGAGATTTACGAGACCCAGGTGCGCGCGATCATGGAGGCGGCCTGCCTGCTCCAGGGCCAGGGCGTGAAGGTCTTCCCGGAGATCATGATCCCGCTCGTCGGCATCGAAGAGGAGCTCTCGTCGATGCGCAAGATTACGGTCGAGACCGCCGACGAGGTGATCAAGGAGACCGGCGTCAAGGTCGAGTACAGCGTCGGCACGATGATCGAGGTGCCGCGCGCCTGCGTTATCGCCGACAAGATCGCCGAGCATGCTGACTTCTTCTCCTTCGGCACAAACGACCTCACGCAGACCACCTTTGCGATCTCGCGTGACGACTCATCGCACTTCCTGCCGGCGTACGTCGACAAGGGCGTGATTGAGGTTGACCCCTTCGTCCGCCTTGACCAGGTCGGCGTCGGCGGCCTGATGCAGATGGCGGAGCAGAAGGGGCGCAGCGTGAAGCCGAACCTCAAGCTTGGCATCTGCGGTGAGCACGGCGGCGAGCCGACCTCGGTCGAGTTCTGCCACCGCATCGGGCTCGACTACGTCAGCTGCTCGCCGTACCGCGTGCCGATCGCCCGCGTCGCCGCCGCTCAGGCCGTCCTGCGCGACAAGGTGGCCGAAGGCCGCATGGCGACGTAGCGAGCACGCGACTCAAGCGCGCTTCGAACAACCGCCTTTACCCGGGCGGCTGTTCTCGTTGTGGGAGCTGCCCGGCTCCTGCATAGCCGAAGACCGCGGCCGCGATTGCCGCCGCTGCGAGCGCGGTCAGGAAGACTTCGACCGGCAAGACGTCGAGCAGGGCGCCTGCGAGGAAGGTGGGCACGACGGCCGCGAGGCTTCCAAGTGCCGACTGCGTCGCGAGCACCTGGCCGAGCAGGCCGGGCGAGATGCGCGCGTAGACGGCAGCCCGGCTGCTCACCTGCACAACGCTGATACCAAAGCCCGCGAAGGGGAGCAGCAGGAGCGTCGTCGCTATCTCCGGCGAAAGTCCAGCGGTCGACCGTACCTGGTCCCACCATGAAAGGGCGTCAAGCATAGGACCGGAGATCTGCTCGATGAAGGGCAGGCAGCAGAGGACCGCGACGAAGAAGCCATACCCCAGCGGCGTGAGGATGCGCGCACTGACAATTCGCGAAAGCGGTGCTGCGACCATGAGGCCGAGAGCAAGGCCGATCGCTGCCGGGCTGGCAATGTAGATTGCGTTCTCCGGTGACGAATCCAACGCGTCCGTGATGAACTTCGGAGCGGCGACGAGGACCATCAGCATCGCCGTGTCGTTGAGCACGCGCAGCACGGTGACCTGCATGACGAGGCGGTCCGACCTGATTGCGCGGTAGCCGGCGGGCAGGGAGCTCCACCAGCTCAGACGGTAGGCGTCGACTGCGCGCTGCGGCGTGAGTCGCGGTGACAGCCAGTAGAGGACGCCGCTGATCACGAAGAGCAGCGTGACGATGGCGAACAGCCCGTCCGTGCCCAGGAGGTCGATCGCGAGGGGCGCGATTATGCCGGCGCCGGCAACCTGGGCCAGCAGCGACAGCGCCTGCAGCCATGCAAGTGCGCCGGGGTTGTCCTCGGGCCGCGTTAGAGTGACCACGGCTTCGTTCTCTGCCGGGGTGAAGAACTGGTAGGCGGTGAAGATCAGGAAGGTCAGCGCGATCACGCTTTCGAGCGAGAGTCCGCTGCCGAAGAAGCGCGCGACGATCGCAATGCGGACGACCATCACACCGATGATTACGAGCTTGTTCGGGAGCCGGTCCGCGACGATGCCGCCGGGCAGGCTGAGCAACACCGACGGCAACACGGAGGCCAGCACGAAGGCGCTGCCGGCGATGTATGAGTCCTGCTTCGTGACGTAGGCGATGAACAGCCCGTAGACGAGCGCATTCTGGCCGCTCAGCTGCAGCGTCTTCGCAATCGCGAAGCGCCGAAAGCGGTCGTTCTGGAGCAGACTCCGTCTCGCCGCCGGGGCCTCATTGTCTGTGCCTTGCCTGGGACTTGCCTCCATTGAGTTGACGGTAGCGGGCGCGGACACTCCCTGCTACCTGCAGCGTGTTTCACCCGCCCGGAAGGAAGCGCTCTCCGATCGCTCGAACTGCATTTTCGTGTGCGCCACACTAGCCGACTACGCGGCATGCGCATTACCTTATGGCCACCGGCGGGCTGATTCATTCGCCGTTGACGATTCTCGCGAATGTGACCGGGCCGGCAATCGGCCGAGGAGGGGAAGACAGGCAATGCGACCGAACCTTGTGAAAGAAAAGTGGCGAAAGGGCCAGCCCGCGATCGGCGGCTGGTGCTCGATCCCGGCGACAACCACCGCCGAAGTCATGGCCCAGCAGGGCTTTGACTGGCTCTGCATCGACACGCAGCACGGCCTCATCGACTACACGACCGCGCTGCCGATGCTCGCTGCGATCTCGACCTCGCCGACGACGATGCCCTTCGTGCGCGTGCCGTGGAGCGAGCCGTCGATCATCATGAAGTACCTCGACGCCGGCGCATACGGCCTGATCGTCCCCATGATCGAGACGAAGGAAGACGCCGAGCGCGTCGTCTGGGCGGCCCGCTACGCACCTCTCGGCCAGCGCAGCGTTGGTCCGGCCCGCGCCGTCGTCTACGCCGGTAACGACTACCTCGACCACGCCAACGAGGAGATCGCCATTGCGGTCATGATCGAGACCCCGAAGGCGCTCGAGAACCTGGACGACATCGCCAGCGTTGAAGGCATCGACGCGTTGTACATCGGCCCGGCCGACCTCAGCCAGTCGCTCGGCCTTGGCCCCCGCTACAACGCCGACAACCCGAAGCACGCCGAGGCGGTCACCCACGTCCGCGAGACGGCCGAGAAGCACGGCAAGATCCCGGGCATCCACACCAACGGCTCGGCGCTGACCAACCGCTACATCAAGGAGGGCTTCAAGATGATCCTCCTGACGGCCGATTCCGCCGGTGTCGCCCTCAACGCCAGCAACGAGCTGAAGGCGATCTCGGAAGCTCGAAACGCGGCCATGAACGGAGCGACAGCGGGTGCCTGACGCCTCAGACGTACGCGTCGATGCCGGGAAGCTGAAGCGCCTTGGCATCCGCGTCCTGGTTGCGGCCGGAGTGCCGGAAGACCACGCCGAGATGACGGTGGACGTCCTCCTGCGCTCCGACCTCCGCGGTATCGAATCTCACGGCTTCGCGCGCTTTGTCGACTTCTACGTCAACCGGGCGCGCGAGGGCCGCGTCAATCTGTCCCCGAACATCCGCGTCATCTCCGACGCCATGGCCGCGGCGACAATCGACGGCGATAGCGCCCTCGGCTTCGTCCCGAGCACGATCGCGATGCGAATGGCGATCGACAAGGCGAGGACCACCGGCGTGGGCATGGTGACGGTGCTCAACAGCACCCACTACGGCCCGGCCTCGCCCTACGCCCTCATGGCGCTGGAGCACGACATGATCGGCTGGTCGATGACTACCGGCGGTAAATATGTGGCGCCCCCGGGCGGTTCGGTCCGCACGTATGGGCTCAACGCCTTCTCGTTCGCCGCGCCGACTCGCCCGCCCGAGGTGCCGTTCTGCCTCGACATGGCGGCATCGGTGGTCGCGGCGGGCAAGTTCGAGATCGCCCGCCGCCGCGAGAAGCCGGTGCCGGTGGGCTGGGGTATCGAGCAGGACGGTACGCCGATCCTCGACCCCAACAAGCTGTACGAGGTGATGGGCGCGATCCTGCCTCTCGGCGGCGACCCGGAGCACGGCGCCTGGAAGGGCTTCGGCCTCTCGCTGATGGTCGATGTCCTCACCAGCGTGCTCAGCGGCGGCCCGGACAGCAGCCAGCAGCCGCCGACCCGCCACGCCAACCACTTCTTCGCAGCGATGCGAATCGACGCCTTCACGCCGGTCGAAGCGTTCTACGACCGCATGGACTCCATGAAGAACTCGATGCGAGCGTATTCGCGTCTCGAAGGCGCCGGCCCGCTCACCTTCCCCGGCGAGCCCGAGGCGAAGATGGAAGAGGAGTGCTATGAGAAGGGCATCCCCTACCACCCCTCGATCCCCGCGGGCATCAAGAAGGTCTGCGAGGAGCTCGGCGTCGACTACGATTTGTAGCTAGCTCAACGTCCCGGGGGCATCGACCAGAAGCACTGGTGCTGCCCGCCGGCAGGCATGCGCGACGTGAAGGGCGTGGCCGGCGTCGGCGCGAGGATGCCGGGGTCGAGCGCGCCGGGGTCGTAAGCGCTGGGTGTCCGCGTCGGGCAGGGGATGGGGCGTGCCTCGCGTGGGTCGAAAGGCGCGCTGGCATCGAGGCGGGCGCGGCGCAGCGGCGGTTGTCCCTGATCGCTTAACGTAAGCGCGAGCCCGCCCGCGGAAACGGCAAGGAGCGCCACGAGGATAGCTGCAGACAGCAGGTTCACCCCTGCATCGTATGCGGACTACCACCGAGAGTTGTTAATGAACTGTGTCGGCTTCGCCGAAGGGGCCCCAGCCGGGCGTTGCCTCGGGGATGACGACGGGCGCCTCCGGCCTTCGAGACTCCGAGCCAATGTTGTCGAGTTGCTCCGACGCCTCACGTAGCTGCGCTTCGATGTCATCGAACTTCGTCGCCCTCGTCGCGAAGGACGCCCCGACGGAGATAAGGACGATGAGCAGCAAGGTGCTGAGTAGACGCAAAACGGGCTCCCTCCCAGAGACAACAACGTCCGCGG
>JBFWZE010000090.1:0-6034 GCA_050185685.1 Dehalococcoidia bacterium | reverse complement strand
GTCTGGGGCTCGGGTCGGTTTTGCAGCGCAGTCAGGTACGCGGGAGGGAATGCTGTGGCGTATATCTCATCGAACGGGCTCACCGAAGAAGCGACCGGCAAGTCGTTCATCGACGACACGGGAATGCCGACACACTACCACGACATCGGCCAGGGCGATCCGATTATCTTCCTCCACGCCTGGGGGCCCGGCAGCACGTCGTGGCTGAGCTGGCACAAAGTGATCGATGAGTTCTCGAAGCACTTCCGATGCCTGCTCATGGACATGGTCAACTACGGCAAGACCGGCCCTCTCGTCTACAACGAGCCCGGTCATTCCGTGCAGGCCCGTACCGCCCGAAAGCTCATGGACCACCTCGGCATCGAGTCGGCGATGTTCGTCGGCATCTCGATGGGCGGCACCACCTGCCTCGTCTCGGCGATCGAGGACCCGAAGCGCGTGAAGAAGATCGTCCTCGGCGGCAGCCACGCCTCGACCGGCGGCGACCCATACATCATCGCGAACTTCCCCTCTGAGGGCAGTCTCGCCGCCCGCGAGGCGTACGCGAACGGCACGCGCGAGAACATCACCCGCTACCTCAAAACCCACATCTGGGACCAGGACATGGCGACCGACCCGGAGCTGGTGGACTACACCTTCAACCAGTGGAACAACCACCCGGACCACATCGCCGCGCAGCAGGCCTCGAAGAGCGTCAATCACAGCAACCTCGGCCTCCTGGAGACGATCAAGGTGCCCGTGCGCGTCGTCCACGGCCGCTTCGACCGCATGGTGACGTACGAGCAGGCGATGATGCTGATCGGCTACATGCCCCAGGCTGACCTCATCGTTCTCAACCGCTGCGGCCACTGGGCACCGTACGAGCGCCCTGACGCGTACATCAAGGCCGTGCTGCCCTTCCTGCTGGAGGACTAGAGGGCGGGCAACGGTGCTTCCCTCCTTCGAGGCCGAGGGAGGGAAGTGGGTGCGGTGAAAAGGCTGCTGAGTTGACTCGCTCGCACGCTCCGCGCAGCTGCGCGGAGCGTGAAATAAGAACCCGGGGGACACCCCCGGCGCCCCCGCGCATGGGCTGCGCCCCTACGAACCCTGCCTGGGCTCGCAAAGCTGAGTGCCGTGAGTATCATGCCAGGGCATGGAATCGGCGCTGAGATGTCCGTGAAGCGATTCATCCTCTGGGACAACGACGGTGTGCTGGTCGATACCGAGCCGTGGTATTTCAAAGCGAGGCAGCGCGCGCTGGGCGAACTTGGGGTGCAGCTGGACGAGGAAACCTACCAGAAGCGCATGGTTCGTGGCGCGTCGAGCTGGGAGTTGGCTGAGCAAGCAGGAATCGCCCCTGAGCGGATCGTTGCCACGCGGCAACTGCGGGATGCCTATTACCAGACGTACCTGGCGCAAGAGGCGATCGAGATACCGGGCGTGGAGCAGGTCCTGGCGGAGCTGGCCAGAGATAGCGCCGTGAGCATGGCGATTGTCACCACCTCAACGCGTGCGCATTTCGATGTGATTCACCGCAACACGAATGTGCTTCGGTTCATGGACTTCGTTCTCACTCGCGAAGACTACGTTTCTTCCAAGCCCAATCCGGAACCGTATCTCCTCGCTCTCAGCCGCTTTGGCGCGAGTGCGGAGGAGTGCCTGGTGGTGGAAGACTCCGAACGCGGACTGCGAGCAGCGATCGCCGCCGGCATTCACTGCGCCGTGGTCCACAACGCGTTCACTGCGGGCCACGACTTCACCGGCGCAACCCACGTCTTAGATTCAATTGACGAGTTGCCAGGCATCATCCGTGGAAGGCACTAGTCAGCAGATACGTTCATGCCAGTGCCATATTCCACCAAACCGCCTGCTGCTGCAGGAGTCTCCAACAGTGGGTCCGCGCGGTTGAAGCAGGGTAGGTAGGGGCGCAGCCCATGCCCGGGGGGATTGGGGGGTGTCCCCCCAGGTCTTCAAATCACGGGCTTTGCACAGCTGCGCGAAGCGTGCCAGCAAGTCCCGACGACCGCCGTTGCTGGGAGCCGCCCTCACCCCAGCCCTCTCCCAGCGGGGCGAGGGGGCCTGATCGGGCGATGCCCGATGAGTCGTTGCTAGCCGGCTGCGGACCGCTGCCTCTCAATCTCGTACAGCACCAGCGCAGTGGCGATCGATAGGTTCAAGGACTCGACATAACCGTGCATCGGGATTCTGACGACCGCGTCGCAGAGGGCGATTTGCTCCTCGCTGATGCCGATGCGCTCACTGCCGCCGATCAGGAGCACCGGGCGCTGCGTGTAGTCCGGCTCGCGGAAGTCGACGTTGCCGTAGGGCGAAGTGCCGACGACGAGGCAACCGGAGTCTCGCGCCCACCTCGCGAGGTCGGCAGGGGAGCTGCGGACGATGCGCTGCGTAAATACGGCGGCGAGGCTGCCTCGCACGGCGATCGGGTGGTAGGGGTCGGTGGTCGTGCCGCTGAGGATGACGCCATCGCCGCCGATCGCGTCGTTGCAGCGGACGATCGTGCCGAGGTTGCCCGGGTGGCCGATGTCATGCAGGGCGACCCAGCAGCGTTTACCCTTCGTCTCCCGTGTCAGCGTTTCCCAGTTTTGCCGGACGACCGCGCCGAGTGACTGTCCCTCTTCGCGAAAGGAGATGGCGTCGAATACCGGGCCTGTCACCTCGAGGATCGGGAGGTCACGCGAGGCCAGCTCGTTCGCGACGGCGGCGTCGTCCTCGGTAAGGCGCTCTTCGCAGACGACCACCTGCTCGATGACGGCGCCGGTCTCGAGCGCTGCGCGCAGGACGCGGGTGCCCTCGGCGAAGAACGTGCCGCTCTGGTCGCGCGCCTTTCGCTCCTGGAGGGCGCGAATCGCCTTCACTCGCTCGTTTGCCCGCGAAGAGATCAGCACAATTTTGCCTTTGCTCGAATGTCAGATTGCCCGATTGCGGCGGTCACGCCACCTATACTAAGTCGGCATGCCCGCCCAGACGAATAAGAACGACCTCGCCCAGGCCCTGCTCGAAGAAGAGCTCACGCGACTCGGACGGCCCGAATTCCCCTACATCCTCTGCTTCAGCGATGCCGCCTGGCGCGAAGCGATGCATCATCTCGGATGTCCTGCTTATATCGCCCGTCTCGCATCACCGACGACCCGGCGCAGCACGCGCGGCAAGCTGGGCATGGCGACAATCTGCCACTTCCGTCACGGTCACGATGGCGTTGTCTACGTCCGGACCCACGGCCGAAGCTGGGAAGAGATCGCCGAGACGGTCCGCCACGAGGCTCTGCACCTCGCCCATCCCAGCTACACGCATCGTCAGATCCACCGCGAGCTGCACGGCGAGGAGCTACCGACACGTCCGCGTCGCCGTCGCAAGCCAGTAGCAAGGACGCCCGCCAGGCGCCGCTAGACCACCGTAGCCGGGACGTCCCCGCCCGGCGGTCATCACGAAAGGACGTCTCAAGACGCGACGGGAAGCACCACCGTAGTGCGGACGTCCCGCCCCCGGGGCTCACCGCGAAGGGCATCACAAGACGCGGAGTGTGGCTACTGCCGTAGCCGGGGCTTTCCAGCCTCGGCGTCGTCCTGGCGAGGACACCTCAAGATTCGCGTGAGAGACGTTGTCATGATCACGGCGCCGGGACGGGGACGTCCCGGCTACGGTGGCGACATTGGCCTCGAAGCTCGAAGCTCGAAGCTCGAAGCTCGAAGCTCTTGCGCCCTTTCTTGTTCGCAAAAACCGCCGAGAATATAATCGCGTGAACAACCTCCAACCCCTCAGCCCAGGAGCACCACCGATTTCTTCTTCCGAACAGCCAGTGGCGGCCTCAGTTATCGCCATTGACGGCCCCGTTGCATCCGGAAAATCGGCCGTCGGGCTGCAGCTTTCGCGTGACCTCGGCTACCGTCTCGTCGATACCGGCATGATCTACCGGGCGCTGACCTGGCTGGCGCTCGACCGCGGCATCGACCTCGAAGACGCGGAGGCGCTGACGGTGATGGCGAAGGGCGCCGACTTCGGCCTCACGGCGCCGGATGAGAACGGCCGCACCGGCGTGACGATCGAGAAGATTGACGTAACCGACAAGCTGCGTTTGCCTGAGGTGGACCGCGCGGTGCCGCTGGTCTCGCGCGTACCCGGCGTGCGCGAGGCTACCCTCGTCTTCCAACGCCGGCTTGCCGCCGACGGGCATCTCGTCATGCTTGGCCGCGACATCGGCACTGTCGTGCTTCCGGACGCGCCGCTCAAGGTGTATCTCGATGCCTCGGCGGAGGAGCGGGCCCGGCGGCGCCATCTCGAGCTGCAGCAGAGCGGTGTCGAGCGTCCCTACGAGGAGATCCTCGCCGAGCTCCGTGCCCGCGACGAAATGGACAGCAATCGCCATACGTCGCCGTTGAAGGCCGCCGATGGCGCCCTGATCATCAACACCGACGGCCTCACCCTGGAGCAGGTCATCGCCCGCGTCCGCGCCGCTGCGGACGCCCTCAAATGAAGCCTCACCTCATGTACCGGCTGGCAAACTGGGTAACGCGTTACCTGATGCTGCCCTTCTATGCGACGCTCGAAGTCAGAGGCGTCCAGAACGTGCCGCCTTCGGGACCTCTCGTCGTCGTCGCGAACCATCTGAACGACGCCGACCCGGGCGTCCTCTCCTGGAGCATCCCGCGCCGCCTCGTCTATATGACGAAGGTCGAGCTGTTCAAGGTCCCGGTGCTGAAGCAGTTCCTCGAGTCGTACGGCGCCTTCCCGGTGCGCCGGGGCGAGGCCGACCTCGGGGCGTTGCGGGCGGCATCAGAGATCCTCAAACGCGGCGATGCGCTCGTCATCTATCCGGAGGGCACACGCAGCGGCGGTGCAGCCCGCATGCGCAAGGCGCACCCGGGCACTGCCCTCATCGCCCTGCGCGGCAATTACCCGATCCTGCCCTGCGCAATCACCGGCAGCCAGCACATGGGGATGCCGCTCATGTTCCTCAAGCCCTTCCGCCGCTGGCGGATCACCCTGACGATTGGCGAGCCTTTCGTCCTGCCGAAGCCGGAGCGGCTCAACGCTGAGGCCGCGGCGGCGGGGACGGAGGTCATTATGGCGAAGATTGCTGCCCTGTTGCCGGAGTCGTACCGCGGGTACTATGGAAGTAGTGAGCATCCCGTCGAGGCGGAACCGCCGCTAGCAGGTGAACTATGAAGATCCTTCGTGCGAGTGAAATGGGCTTTTGTTTCGGCGTCCGCAGGGCCGTCGAGATGATGGAAGAGACGCTGAAGCAGCGCGGGCCGATGGTGAGCCTCGGCTCCGTCGTACACAACCCCCAGGTCGTCGGCAAGCTGCGCACTGAGGGCCTCGAGGTGATCAAGGACGCTTCGGAGGCGGGTGGCCGAGCCGTGGCGATCACCGCCCATGGTGTCGGCCCGGACGTCATCGCGGTGCTCGAAGCCCAGGGCGCAGAGATCGTCGATACCACCTGCCCCATCGTCACCCGCTCACAGCAGTGGGCGAAGCGCCTCTCTGAGGAGGGCTTCGCGGTCGTCATCTTCGGCGACCCGAACCACAAGGAGATGCGTGGCGTTCAGGCCTGGGCGAAGGGCAAAACCCTCACCTGGCGTTCCGAGAAGGATATCGAGCTGCTGCCCGACGACTTCCCGTCTCGCATCGGCGTTCTCTCCCAGACCACCGAGACTGAGGCGCACTTCGCCTCGTTTGTACGCAAGCTCTTCGAAGTGAACATGGACCGTATCTCCGAGCTGCGCGTGCTCAACACGCTCTGCCATGCGACCACCTCGCAGCAGACGGCGACGATGCAGCTGGCAAACGAGGTCGACCTCATGATCGTCGTCGGCGGCCGTGAGAGTGCGAACACGCGCCACCTCGCCGACGTTGCGCGTGAATGCGGCGTCGTCACCTATCACGTCGAGGAACCCGGCGAGATCGACGCGGCGTGGCTCAAGGGCCATGAGGCCGTCGGCGTCACGGCCGGCGCCTCTACCCCTGACTTCATCATCGACGAGGTCGTCGACCGCCTCCGCGAGCTCAGCAACAACTAGACGCAGCGGCCTCGTCT
>JBFWZE010000089.1:7201-14649 GCA_050185685.1 Dehalococcoidia bacterium | reverse complement strand
AGGGGCTCGACGATCTGCTGCTTCGGGACGCCCTTCTTCTGGCCGTAGACGATGGCGTGCTCGATAAGCTCACCGTCGCGCTCCATCCGGTCAAACTCCTCGTTGCTGACGAAGAGGTAGTCGATGCCCTCGACCTCGCCGGGGCGCATCTCGCGGTTGGTGACGGTGACGACGAAGTGGACGGGCAGGTGCCAGGCCATGAGCAAATCGCGCACCGCGTCCTTGCCCGAGCCGGAGAACCCGGAGAGGACGGTGAGCATCGGCGGCCCTTCCGGCAGCTCGAGTTCCGGCATCGCGCGTTTACTCCGCCAGCAGCTGGTCGCCGTGCAGCGGCTGACCGGTGGCTACGTCGAGCACGGTGACGCCGAGGCCGTCAGGGGCCGGCGCCGCGAGCTTGGCGTAGAAGTTCGGGAAGGTCTTGGCGACGCAGGACGGGTCCTTGATCCGCATACCGTGGACGCGCAGACCGAGCACCGAGAAGCACATCGCGAGGCGATGGTCGTCGTAGGTCTCAATCTCGGCGCCGTGCAGCTTCGAAGGGAAGACCTCGAGCGTATCACCGTACTCGACCACCTTCGCGCCGCAGGCTTCGAGGCCGGTGCGCAGGGCGTAGACGCGCTCGGACTCCTGCAGACGCAGGCGGGCGAGGTCCTCGAATCGCGACGGCTTCGGCAGGAGCGGCGCAACCGCAATCGCCGTCATGATCGCGTCGCCGAGGTCGTGGATGCGGGAGACGGCCGGGTAGGCTTCGACGCCTTCGTTCCCCATTTCAACGTCGAAGCGACGGGCGAACTCGCTGAAGCGGCCGTCGATCTGCCAGTCGCTCTCGGGCCAGTTCGCCACCTGCAGCTTGAAGCCGGGCAAAAGCGCACCGGCGGCGAGGAAGTAGCTGGCGCTGGAGCAGTCGGGCTCGACCTGGAACTCGCCGCCGTCCTGGGGGAAGACGCGCAGCAGCTTGAGCGTCATCGCCACGTAGGCAGACTCCTCGGCGTCTTCACCGAGCACGTTGATGTTCCAGCCGCCGACCCTCGACGACAGCAGCAGGGCCGAGGCGAACTGGGAGCTCTCCTCAATGCTGACGCTGCAATCTGCCTGCTTCGGGCCCTCGCCGTAGATCGTCGCGGGCAGGCAGCCGCGGCCTTCGTCCTCGACGCGGTAGCCGAGCTCACGCAGCGCGTCGATGAGGGCGCGCTGGGGCCGGGAGTGCATGCGGTCGACGCCGTGGAGGCGGTACACGCCTCGGCCAAGGGCGACGAACGCCATGAGGAATCGCGCCGCCGTGCCGGCGTTGCCGACGTAGATCGAGAGCGGTTCGGCTTCGGTGCCGGCGTTGGGGATCTCGCCGCCGCGGCCAGTGACGCGGATGCTGCAGTTGCCTGCCTCAGCCGGGTCGGGCTCGACGTCGACGTCGAAGCCCAGAGTTCGCAGGGCGCCGACCATGACTTCGACGTCGTCGCTCCACAGGGCGCCGCGAAGAGTTGTCTCACCGCTTCCGAGGGCGGCAAGGAGTAGCGCGCGGTTCGTGATGCTCTTGGAGCCGGGGATCGTGACCAGCACCGGCCCAGAGGCCGACGGCGGCACGATTTCGATCAGGTCGGGCAGGGCCATCCGCGACTCCTAGATGTCGCGCCGGCGCAAGCGTTCCTCAGCCTGGCGGGCCTTCTGGCGCTCTTCCATCGACTGCTCGAGGTCCTTCGAGCGCTGGCTCCAGAGCGAGCCGGCCATGATGCTCATGAAGGACTCGGCGGAGGAAGGCATCGGCGCCCTTGCGCCCTGCTCCTCACGCCTCGGCGGGTTCTGGACGAAGGTGTCGCGCTCGAACTGCACCGAGGCGAGGTCGCGGAACATCTTCTCGCGGTCATCCTCGCGGATCATGTCGGCCATCTTCTGCAGCTCGAGGATGTAGCGGTCGAGCCAGTGGAGGACGTTTTCCTTGTTGGTGACGAAGATGTCTTGGCTCATCTCCGGCTGTCCGGAGGCGAGACGGGTCAGGTCGTAGAAGGCTGGCCCGGCCATACCGCCGAGCTCCGGCCAGGCCGAGCTGCCCTTGGCCAGCTTGAAGAGCGCGATCGAAGTGAGCAGCGGCAGATGGCTGATCGCGGCCGCGTATGCATCGTGCTCGGCGGCGTCGAGGAAGAAGATGTTGCCGCCGACTGCCTCGGCGAGGCCGACGATGGAGTGGACGGCGCCGTCGGCAGCGCGAACGCCGGGGACGATGCAGTAGGGACGGTTCTGAAACAGCGTCGCCTCAGCCGCGCCCGGACCGGCCTTCTCCTTGCCGGCCATCGGGTGACCGCCGATGAAGTGGATGTCCGACGGCAGGAGCTCGTCCGCCCACTGCAGGATCTCGCCCTTGGTGCTGGCGGTATCGGTGACGACGGCGCCGGACTGCAGGTAGGGCGCCATCTCATCGAACACGCGACGGATCGCCAGGATCGGTGTCGCCACGATGACGAGGCTCGCGCCGCGGACGGCCTGCTCAAGGGAGGGAGCGATCGACTGGACGGCGCCGGCCTTCTGCGCCCGCTGGGCGACCTCATAGTCGCGGTCGTAGCCGACGATCTCGGCCTTGACGCTGCTTGCCTTGCTCAGGGCGAGCCCCATCGACCCACCGATCAGACCGAGCCCTACGATTGCTAGCTTGCCCATCACCACCGCCTCAGGTCAGGCGCTTCGGAGCGCCCCAGAATTTCGCGTTTGCTGCTCCATCTTAGCGGGCGCAATACGTTCGAGTCAGCCGTCCCTCGATCAGAGGAAGCGTTGCCCTGGAAGCCCCTAGCTAGCGTCGTCGGCGGCGATGAGGAGGGCAAGGCGGTCGGCGTCGTCGGGGTGGACGTGGCCGCGGATCAGGGCGCTGACGGTCTCGCCGGCGCCGGCATGCAGGACGCGATGGGCGCCGATCTCGGGGTGGTGGGTGAGGCGATACGCGGCGCCGCGCCAGCCGCCTGACGTCTCGTCGCCGGCACTGCGGACGAAGTGCGGGTGGAGCACCTTGACGATGCGCAGCCAGACCGGGACGTCGCCTTTGCCGCAGTCGTGCAAGAGCGCCGCCTTCAGCAGGTCGAGGTCGTCGATCGCCTGGTCACGCAGACGGCGCGCGACTTCGAGGGCGTGGCGCTGGTCGCGCTTGTGCATCTCGAAGAAGAGCCGGGCTTCGGCGGCGCTGAGGACCTGGCGCGCCCACTCGAGGTCGGTGTGGACGACGCGCGGGTTGAGGGCGTGCGCCACCTGCCGCGTGCGATAGGCGGCCCTAGCGAGCGGCGGCATCTTTCACACCACTTATCAAGTCGATGAGGGCATTCGTAATCGGCGACATGATCGAGTAGAGCGGACTCAGCGAGCCTCCGGTGAGGAAGGGCAGGAAGAACAGGAGCAGCAGGATGCCGGGGCCGTATTGCTCCAGCTTCGAGAGCTCCCGGCCGAGGTCGCGCGGCAGGACGCCGACCGCCACCGAGAAGCCGTCGAGCGGCGCCAGCGGCAGCAGGTTGAATACGGCGAGGAAGACGTTGAAGACGATGACGGAGCTGAGGAAGAGCGCCGCGTAGTCGTTGAACTCCCAGCCCGAGACGGTGAAGGGGATACGAAACGGGTTGCGCCAGTCGACGAGGCCGAGGTGCATCGGAATCGAAGCGATGATCGCCATCAGGAGATTCGACAATGGCCCGGCGGCGGCGACCATCGCCCTGCCTGCTTCGGGTCCGTTGCGCAGGCGGTTCGGGTTCACCGGCACCGGCTTACCCCAGCCGAAGCCCGCGATCATCATGAAGAAGGTGCCGGCAGGGTCGAGGTGTCGCACCGGGTTCAGGCTGACGCGCCCCGCCATGCGTGCGGTGCGGTCGCCGAGACGGTCCGCGACGAAGGCGTGACTGAACTCATGGAAGCAGACGCCGGTGAGAAGGGCGAAGACGACGGCACCAAAGAACGTCACAAAGAGGAGGACACTCTCGCCGATGAGGTCCGAATAGGTGATAAGCAAGGACTGCCTCCTGTGATCGATGGTATCACCTCAGGACGGCAGCCTTCGAGCCGGGTTTTCCCTCGTTGCAGCGCCCCTGCTGTGAGCCCCTAGTCCCGCAGCAGGAAGACGAAGCTGCCCAGGACGCCGCGTCTAGGCAGGTCGGCGGTGAGCAACCGTTTCGTTGAGCCACGCACCGTCGTCAGCGACTGTACGGTGTACGACGTGCCGGCGTTATAGGCCGTGGTCGCGTAGATGAGCGACTGGTGCGAGTCCTCATTGATGAAGGCAGGCTGCTCCGCGGCCACTTTCGTAGCCGGGTAGAGGAGGCCGCCCAGGACCTCGGTCTTTGCGCCGGCGGTGCTCTCGATGACGGTGCTATCGCGCTCCGTTTTCAGGCCGAGCACCCAGAGGCTGCCGCCGTTATTCGTGATCATCGGCCCACCCCTGATCTCGACGTTGAGCTGCCGCGCCCAAATGTCCTGCTGATCGAACTCAAGGCGGCCACAGCAGACGTTTTCGAGAAAGAGCGGACCCGCGCCCTTCGCGCCTTGAAAGCCGAAGAGAGCGCTATCGAGGATCACGAGGGCGCTGCCGGTGGTCTGCAGGATGTAGGGACTCTTGTCGGCCGGCATATTCGTAGCGTCGACTTCGCCGATCTGATTGAGCACAACGACACTCGAAGCGCCGCTTGCCACCGTGATCAACGGACGTCCGTCCGCGAAGTGGTTGCTGTCAGTAACGCCGAGGATGGAGCCGCGGAACTCGATGCGCTTCACATTCCCTCGAACCGTGACGTTGTCTCTGAAGAGATACCGACCCGGCGGGAAGTAGATCGTCGTCGCGCCGGAGTCGATCGCCTTTTGCACCGCTTCCGAGTCGTCCCCGTAATCGACCTGACCGTCGGCATCGAAGGCTATGGCGCCAAAGTCGGCGACGCTGACCCAGGTGCTCACCGGGTCAATGGGCGGCTCCGGCGTGGGCCGCGATTCGATGCCCAGGCTTCCGCCACCACTGGGAACTGTGCCGAGGGAGGCGTATTCGGCCAGCGTCAGGCCGGCCACAACGGTGCTGCCATCCTGTAGCACAGAACGATAGCCAGTGGCTCTGATGTTCCTGAGGTAGACTTCGCCCTTTTCGTTGACGATTGCACTGCTGCTCGACTCGCCGCCCTTCAGGACGCTGTCGATGATCACGACGAGGCCGGTCAGGTCGGTGCTCTGGATAGCGGGCACGTTATTGTCGCTGCTCAGGTCGTTGATGCTGAGGACGTTCCCGCTGTTGAAGATGCCGGCCTTGTTCTGGTTCGCGACGTCGATGCCGTCTAGGGTGATGCCGTACTCGCTCTGGCTGGCCTTGATGCCGTAGTCGAAGCCGGTGACTTTGACCCGCTTCAGCAAGGCGGGACCGACCCACTTGCGCGTCATCGAGATGCCCGCGACGCCGCTGCCGTCGCCCGACCGCACTTCGACCCGGCGAATGGCGGCCATGTTGCTGCCGAGGAAGTCGATACCGATGGCGCCGGGGTTGCCGGAGCCGGTGTCGACGGTGAGGTCGTAGATGAAGTTGCGGAAGGCCTCATTGCCTTCGCCGTCCTTCTGGTAGTTCTTGCCGCCGCCGGTTGCCTCCTCAGAGAAGAGGCCCGACGCAGTGAAAATGACCGCGCGAGGGTTGCCGGGATCGTCGAACCCCGTCGCGCCATCCTCGAGCCGAATCGTCGTCAGGTCGCGGGACTCACCCTGAAGGGTCAGGTAGGGCTGGAAGTTGCCGCGTTCATCCCGCCACTCCAGGCGGCTGCTGACGACATAGGTGCCCGCCGGGAAGTAGATCGTCTGCATCGCCGGCCGGCCGACGTTGTTGCTGATCGCGTCCTGGATCGCGGCGGTGTCGTCCGTGATGCCGTCGCCCACGGCGCCGTAGTCCCTGACGTTGACGTAGGGCCCCTTCGTTACTACCTCGTGGTCCTCTGAACCGGGCGGACTGAGGGAAGGCAGTACCACCAAGACGGTGAGGACGATGCCAACGACCGCCACGACAGCAAGCACCGCGACACGCAGACCGAAGAAGCCGCGCTTCGACGATGAACGGCCGGCCGGGACGGGGGCGCTGGGCGGCGGATCGTGCGGAGTCATGCCTTTAATACAACGCGGGAGCAGGGCATGGATAACAGGTAGTCGGGAGCCTCTTGTTCCGGTGGGGCTGAACCGCGTCTTCAAGCCGAACCTGCAAACCGGAGGCATGCGGGGCCAGCGCCGGAGTTTGACCTGGAGGCGTCGTAAAGGGTGAAATCTATGGGAGGATCAGGCAATGCGGTGCTACCACGTATACGCCGCATTGACCCTAATTCTGGCCCTAATTAGAGTTATGGCAACGCTCGCAGAAGCGATTGCTGGGTGGTGCTTTGCCAATCGATATTCCCGCAGTAGTTATTGACCGGCTTCCCGTCTATGCCCGCGCCCTGAACGCGCTGGAGTCGGAAGACCGTGATGTCGTCAGCTCTCAGGAGCTCGGCGTAATCCTCGGGGTTACTCCCGCGCAGATCCGCAAGGACCTCTCGTATTTCGGCCGCTTCGGCAAGCAGGGGCGCGGTTATAACGTGCAGCGCCTCGCCCTGGAGCTGCGCCAGATCCTCGGCCTCGACCGCCAGTGGTCGATGATCCTGATCGGTGTGGGCCAGCTCGGCCGCGCGATCTTGACCTACGGCGGTTTCCAGCCGCAGGGCTTCATCATCGTCGACGCGTTTGACTCCGACCCGAAGGTGATCGGCAGCAAGGCCGGTGGCCTTACGGTCCGTCACGTGGACGAGCTGCCGGGCTATCTCGAGAAGAGCCACATCGACATCGGCATCGTCGCCGTCCCCGGAGGAGCTGCTGAACCGATCGTTGCAACGCTGATCAATGGCGGTGTGCGGTCGATTCTCAACTACTCGGCGTCGTCGATTCCGGTGCCGGACCGCGTGCAGATCCGCAACATCGACCCGGTGTTGTCACTGCAGAGCATGACCTTCTATCTGAAAAACGGCGCGCCGATCAAGTAAGAAGGCGTCGCTGGCACAAATGCAGGGCTCCAGGTTGGAGCCCCGTATTCGTTCGCGCACGGTTCCACAAGGCAACTAACAGGGCCCGGGTTTCAGGCAGCCGCGTCGAGATTTTTGATGAGTCCGCAGGTGCACAGCATGCTGGCACTTGCAGACTCATGCTTACCAGGCTGGTTCAGTACTGAAAGCTGTCAGCTGATGGCTGAGAGCTGAAAGCTACATCGACTGGTTGCTGACCAGGAGCTCTTCTTCGGTCGGCAGGCTGCGCTTGATGACGTCGAGGTACTCGAGGGCGGCGCCGGCACCGATTGCGACGCAGTCGAGGGGGTTCTCGGCGACCTGGCAGGGGACGTTGGTCTGCTGCGAGATCAGCTCGTCGAGGCCGCGGATGAGCGCGCCGCCGCCGGTGAGGATGATGCCGCGGTCGACGACGTCTGAGGCCATCTCCGGGGGCGT
>JBFWZE010000089.1:2618-7101 GCA_050185685.1 Dehalococcoidia bacterium | reverse complement strand
TTGACGTAGACGAGGACGTTCGCGGTACCAAGGTCGATGCCGATGCGCTTGTTAATCACGTAAATGCCTTTTGCGGGGATTTAGCGGTCGACGGTCGCCCCCAGGCGCCGAAGCTTGCCGACCAGGTCTTCGTGGGCCCGGTCGAGGTGATAGGCGTCATTGATCTCCGTGGTGCCCTCGGCGGCGAGGGCGGCGAGGACGAGAGCACCGCCGGCTCTCACGTCGAGGGCCTTTACTACGGTACCAGTAAGCGCGGCAGGTCCGGTGATGATTGCGGTCTGACCGGCAGTAATGATGTCCGCACCCATCTTGCGCAGCTCACCGACGTAGAGCAGCCGGTTTTCGTAGACGCGCTCGTGGATCACGCTGACACCCTGGCACTGGGTAAGGAAGGCGGCGAGTGTCGGGTGGAGGTCGGTCGCCAGGCCGGGATAGGGCACCGCCTGCGCCTGGATGTTGCGCAGCCGCCTGCCCTCGGCGTCGACGCTGATCGTGTCATCCTGGACGTCGACGACGACACCGGCGGCGCGCACTTTCGTGAGCAGCGCGTCGAGGTGCCATGGCGCTGCGGACTCGACCTTCACCTGCCCGCGCGTGATTGCTGCGCAGAGGAGCAGCGTTCCGGTCTCGAGGCGGTCGGGGATAACGCGGTGGCGCGTGCCATGTAGCTCGGTCACGCCCTCAACCTCGATGATGCTGCTGCCGGCGCCGCGGATCTTCGCGCCCATCGCGTTGAGCATCTCGGCGACGCTGACGATCTCCGGCTCCATGGCCGCGTTGATGATTGTCGAGGTCCCTTCGGCGAGCACAGAGGCGAAGATGACGTTCATCGTGCCCGTAGCGCTGGGGTAGTCGAGGAAAATGCGGGCGCCGCGGAGGCGGGACTTGTTCTCAGTCTGTGCGAGGTACTGCTCGCCGCGCCGCGAGATCGTGGCGCCGAGTGCGCTGAAACCGTCGAGGTGAACGTCGAGGGGGCGGGTGCCAATGACGTCGCCGCCGGGCGAGCACGATGCCGCTTCGCCGAAGCGCCCGAGCAGCGGCCCCATGATCAGGAAGCTGGCTCGGTTCGTCACGGCCAGCTCGTTCGGCGACTCGAGACGGTCGACGCTGGCGCGAATACGCCAGGTGTTGTTGCCCTCGTTGACGCACTGGGCGCCCATCGCGCTGAGGATCGCTGCCATCACGCGCACGTCTTCGATATCGGGGACGTTCTCGAGGATGACTTCATCGCCGGTCAACAGGCAGGCGGCGAGGCAGTAGTCGGCGCCGTTCTTCGACCCGCCGGCGCGCACGGTGCCATGGAGAGCACGTCCACCCTCGATGACGAACTTGGGGCTGGTCAGGGCTGCTTTAACCGGCGGGTACCTCACTCCTGAGGATACGGGAGGGTTACCGTCGTTAACAAGTTACAGGGCAGCCAATTCTCTCCAGAGACGATCAGGCTGCCAGAAGCACCGACCAGCGCGTGGGGCGCTCCCTTGTAGGCTCAAATCGCATCCGCCGAATTCCCATGAGCAACAGCAGCATGACGATGACCGGCGTGAGCATCAAGGAGGTGGCTAAAACAACGGCTGTCGCGAGAAATGGCGCCCACCAGGCAAGTACGAGCAACTCAAGGTCACCGCGCTGCCAACCACGCTCCATGCAGTCGAGCGCTAACCAGAGCACCGGGAGGGCAAGAATGACGAGATCGTAGTCGAAGAAGTAGGGCGAGACTCCGATCGTGCCGAGCACCAGGGCAGCGAATCGGACCCTGTCGAGCCGTGATTGCTTCCAAACCCACAGTGAAGTGCAAGCGATCGCGAGACTCATCAGCAACTGTAAGCATTGAGTAGCAGTCGCAGAGACGCCGAGAAGCAGCATGGTCGAGCTGAAAGAGTGCACCTTTCGAAGGTCCTGGTGCATCTGGAATAGGGTGTCCGCGGTTGTTCCGACGCTCGCAAAGAACTGCTGGTAGGATCCGACGCCAAAGACAACAAGAGCGACGAGAGCTACGGCCGCCGCCGAAGCAAGGTACCCGTAGAAAGCACTCCGATCCCTGTTGATTGCCAGTGCTGCAAGAACGAGGACGGCGAATTGCGGCTTGTATGTGAGCAGGCCGAGGATCAGGCCCGCAGCAACCGGCCGCGTTCTCAATAACGTGAGACCGAAACCCAGGAGAGCGGTGGTGAAGAAGCCGTTCTGTCCCTGGCTGAAGGAACGGTAGAAGGCGGGGGACGCCGCGATGAGCACGAGAGCGAGGTAGTCACGGGAGATACGTCGTATGGCTGCGAGCATCGCCAGGCCACCGGCGACAGTCCACACCGCGAGCGCTGCACCGTATGGCAGCCAGGCCAATGGCTTGATCAGGAAGAGTACCGCCGGAGGATACCGCCACTCCGTTTGCAGTTCATCGCTCTTGGCGATCTGAGCTTCCCGAGTGCGAAGCACATCGACGTCGTAGACCGCCCGCGCGCCCTGGTCTCGCAGGGGGGTGGAAGCAGAGTAGAAGGTCAGAAAATCGGCGCCGATGGGCTCACCATTCGCGTCGAGGATGCCGTTACCACCGGCCACCAGAACGAGCCAGCTAATCGTCAGCCCCGCAAAGAACACCAGCGGATAGACCGTGAGCCGTGACCGATTCACCCACCGGCCGAGCACCAAAGGAGCTTCGGCTAGCCGAAGGGCATGCCCCGATGATCGATCAACTCTGTTACGCATGGATCGATCATCGTCAACTCTGCAGCGATCTTAAATCACTGCGATCCTATTAGCCGCGCTCTAGTTGTACACGAGATCGCGGTCGATGAGCGCCTTCGAGATGATCACGCGCTGCACCTGGCTGGTGCCCTCGACGATGGTGAGCTGCTTGGCGTCGCGGTAGTGGCGCTCCAGCGGGTGGTCCTTCATGTAGCCCTGCGCGCCCATCGTCTGCAGCGCATCGCCCGACACCTTCACGGCAGCTTCGGTGGCGGTTGCCTTTGCGATCGACAGGAAGGGTGCGTCCGCCTTTGACACGCGGCCCTGGTCGACCATCCAGCCCGCCTGGTAGACGAGCAGACGCGACGCTTCGATCGCCATCGCCATCTCGGCGAACATGAACTGCAGGGCCTGAAGGTTGACGATAGGGCCGCCGAAGGCCTCGCGCTGGCGGGCGTACTCCAGCGAGTAGGCGAGCGCGCCCTGGGCGAGTCCGAGGCCGCGGGCGCCGACCAGCGGACGCACCGAGTTGAGCGTCGCCATCGCGTGCGCGAAGCCGCGGCCTTCGACGCCGCCGATCAGGTTCTCCGCCGGGATGCGGCAGTCCTGCATCGCGAAGTGGGCGGTGGGCACACCGGTGACACCCATCTTGCGGTCGGTGCGCGTTATCGAGAACCCGGGCGTGTCGGTCGGCACGATGAAGGCCGAGACACCGCGTGAGCCGGCGTTGGGGTCCGTCTTGGCAAAAACGGTGACGAAATCGGCGACGGTGCCGCCGGAGATGTAGATCTTCTCGCCGTTGAGCACGTAGCTGTCGCCATCGCGCACGGCGCGCGTCTTCATGCTCGCCGCGTCGGAGCCGGCGCCAGGCTCGGTAAGGCAGAAGGCGCAGCGCTGATCGCCGCGGGCGACTGCAGGCAGCCACTTCTGCTTCTGCTCCTCGGTGCCGCCAACCAGCAGCGGCTTCGTGGGGAGCGCAGTGAGAAGGAGGATGAGGCCGGAGGAGCAGCAGTATTTCGCGACTTCCTCGACGGCGAGGACGAGGGAGAGGATGCCGGCGCCGCTGCCGCCGTACTCCTCAGGGATCGCGAGGCCGAGCAGCTCGACCTCTTTGAAGGCCTGGAAGACGTCCTCGGGGTACTCGCCCTTCTCGTCGATTTCGGCAGCGCGAGGCGCCACAACGTCGCGTGCTACCCTGCGGGCGGTCTCCTGCACGAGGCGCTGGGCCTCGCTAAGGGCGAAATCCATGTCCTGATCCCCTTTGCTGATTGCGTCGTACTGGTGGGCCCAGTATATCTGAGGGGGTGCAGAGCCTCGCTTCGCAAGCGACATTTGCTCCTTGACGTGCGCGTTAATGATAGGCATAGTCGTTGCAAATGGCCGAAAGAGACCGCTCCGAGCCCTGTCTACAAATCGGTGAGGTCGCCGATCGAACTGGCGTCACCCAGCGCACCCTGCGTTTCTACGAGGAGCGCGGCCTGCTGAAACCTCCGACTCGGATGGACGGCGGTTTCCGGCTCTATTCCGAAGAAGACGTTTCCCGCGTCGAGCAAATCAAGCAGCTCCAGAGCCTGCTCGGGCTGACACTTGCCGAAATCAAAGAGATGGTCGAGGCAGAGGAGATTCGCGAAGAGCTCCGCGCTACCTACCGCCCAGACCTCGAGGTCAGTGAGCGGATCAAGCGGTTCGAGAAGCGCATCGAAGTCACTCAGCGCCAGTTCGACATCATCAGCTCAAAGCTGACGGCGATGATCGAGATGAAGAGCCAGCTTGAAGAGCGGCTCGCCCGCTACCACAAGAACCT
>JBFWZE010000089.1:0-2518 GCA_050185685.1 Dehalococcoidia bacterium | reverse complement strand
TCAAGCGGTTCGAGAAGCGCATCGAAGTCACTCAGCGCCAGTTCGACATCATCAGCTCAAAGCTGACGGCGATGATCGAGATGAAGAGCCAGCTTGAAGAGCGGCTCGCCCGCTACCACAAGAACCTCAGCGAGCTCGAAGACGAGCTCCGCCTCGCCGAAGCCCGCTCCTCGTCCTAGCTAACAGCCAGTCCCTTCACTGCCTGCCACGCCGCTTCGATGTCGTGGAAGTGCGCCTCGACGTTCTCACGCGTTTCGTAGGTCTGCCAGGGGCCCTGCTCGACGCGCAGGCCGAAGCTGACGAGCTCTTCGCCCACCTGTGCTGCGGGCGCGGCGGAGAACGGCGGCTGCCAGGTCCAGAAGCGCTCGATGTCTTTGAGGGCAATATCGCGCGGCTTGAGCAGCGGCGGGATCAGCGGCGTGCCCGGCCCGTAGCTCGAGAGGTAGGCGGCCGGGCTGTACCAGGAGGGAAACTCCGCCGGCACGAAGGCGAGGCGGCGGTTCGTCAGGACGAGACGTGCAAGGCGCTGCTTGTCGGTGTTGCGCTCCTCGGCGCGGCTGATCACGACGAGGTCATCGCGGACGACGGTCTCGCCGGCCTCCAGCTTCAACCATGACGTCTTGAAGCCGGCGACGAGACCGCGGGCGCCGCGCAGCTCCAGCACCGGAAACGCCAGCGTGGCAGCGAAGTTCACGAAGAGCACGAGCGCCGTCGTCAGCACGATCCAGATCGCGAGGTCGAGCCCGTTGTACTGGAGGATACCCACCGTCCACAGAGCGATGTAGGCCACCGACCACCAGCCGAACTGGCCGAGGATGAACTTCGTCAGCGGCGGCCAGGTGTCGTCCACCTGGCTCTCGGTCTTGTAAAAGCTCGGGACGCCTGCTGGCGGGTGGGACTCGTCGATGTTGCGGGTGGCTGTCGGCATACGAGAACTCTACACCTCGTAGTGAGGCTGGTAGAGCTCGATTTCGAGGCCGCCCGGCGCCTCGAAGTGGGTGACGAGGCCGAAGCCGCGGTCCTCGACCGGTCCCGTGAACTGCACGCCGCGACTCTGCAGGTTCTGCACGGTCTCTTCGATGTCGTCGGTGTAGAAGGAGACGTGGAAGCCGGCAGCATGCGCCGGGTGCACGCCCATGTCGGCCTCGGGCATCGGGAAGATCAGCCAGCCACCGCCCACGTCAGTCGCGGGGAAGCCGAGGATGTCGCGGAAGAACGTCCGTGTCGCCTCCGCATCGTTGGAGTAGAACATCCCGTGCATGCCTTTGATCATGGTCGTGCCTTTTCCTGTCACGCTTCTTGAGGGCCGAGTATGGCGTCGAGCGCAACGATAAGCTCTTCGATGTCGCCGGTGGCGATCTCCCAGAGGACCCGTCCGTCGATTACCGCGTAGCCATGTGCAAGGACGTTTCTCGTCCCGATGATCTTGCCCCACGGAATCTCAGGATGAGCCTCCCGAACCGAACCTGAGACTCGATTTGCCGCTTCACCGATCACCTCGATGCTACGCTCTACCGCTCGTCGCAGGATTGAGCCAGGATGAAAGTCGTCCAACGAGGCGTCTCGCACAAATGTCGCCACCTCGAGCGCGTACGCGTGCATATCACGAAGATACGATTCGTCTCGGCTCTCAGGCGGCATAAAGGACAGTAAGGTCGCGTTCGATCGATGCTCTGCGGTAGGGATTTCGCAGGATCTCTTTACCAGTAAGGTCGACCTGCCGCCCAACCAGTCGGGCCAGTTCATCCATCACGGTAATGAAGTCGAGCCCAATGTGGGCGTCCTCATCGAACTCGACCATGAAGTCGACGTCGGAGTCGGGGCGCAACTCACCGCGGGCGGCTGAGCCGAAGAGCGATAGCTCCTTGATGCCCCAGCGCTTGCAGAAGGCGGCAAGCTCTTCGCGGGAAATCGTCAGCGACGGATGCGCGAGCGTCATGCGCCTACTCTACCTCACCCAGGCAAGCACACAGGACTCGATCTCCAAAGGGCCGTCGTACGACGGCCCTTTGGACGTCAACGCACCGACGGCTTAGTGGTGCTCGTTCGCGCCGTTCGCATTATGCGCTGCTTCGATGACCTTCTTTGCGACGTGGTCTGGAACCTCGGCGTAGTGGTCGAACGCGATCGAGAAGATTGCGCGGCCCTGGGTGAGCGAGCGCAGGTCGGTCGCGTAGCGCTGCATCTCCGCCAGCGGCGCCTGGGCGTCGATGACGGTGCCGTGGTCCTCCGGCGTGATGCCGAGGACGTGTGCCCGCTTGCCGTTGAGGTCCGAGACGAGGTCACCGGTGAAGGTCTCTGGCGCTTTGACGCGGACGTTGACGATCGGCTCCAGCAGCACCGGATGGGCTCGCTCAACGCCTTCTTTAAGGGCCTGGGAGCCTGCCAGCTTGAACGCCATTTCTGAGGAGTCGACCGGGTGCTCTTTGCCGTCGATCAGGCTGACACGGACGTCAACGACCTCGTTGTGGGAGAGGACGCCCTGGTGCAGCGCCTCCTGCACGCCGTGCTCGACCGC
>JBFWZE010000088.1:10419-14685 GCA_050185685.1 Dehalococcoidia bacterium | reverse complement strand
ATGCAGGTGTCGGTGCGGTTGCCCTACCTCGCCGTCGCCGGCGTGTGCTCCGCGAGAAACGCCTTCATCCGCGCCTTCGCAGCGACGAGCGGCTCGCCGTCCTTCCACTCGGGGATGAACTCGGCGTTAGGCAGGAGCTGGGCGATCTCCTCGGCGATCGCGAACGGATGGGCGTTGTCATTGCCGGCGAGGACGAGGCTGGGCGTCTGGCAGCTTCGTACGAAGTCGCGGTCGACGCTGTAGCCGAAGCCCGGCGCGTAGAGGTTGTTGTAGAACGCATCGAGGGTCTTCTCGTCCGCCTGCGGCTTCATCGTCTCGATCCAGCTCTTGAAGTTGCCTGAGTACTCCGCAGGCATCTCGCCGACGCGGCCGATCGGCTGGGCGATGATCGCGCTGGCGATGCGCTCGGGCTGGGCCTTCAGCATCGCGAGGATGAACGGCCCGCCGATGCACTGACCGTAGAGGTGGCACTTCTCGATGCCGAGGTGATCGAGGACGGCGATGTGGTCGGAGAGGTAGCTCTGCCAGCCGTCCTCCGCGGTGATCGGTGCGTGTGACTGACCGCCGGCGTTGCGCTGGTCCATCGCGATGACGCGGTACTCGCCGCTGAACTCGGTCATCGGGTTAACGGGAGACATCGGCCGGTTCCAGACGTCGGCGACGGACAGCAGGCCGGCGGGCGCGAAGGTGAGGATCGGGAACCCCTGACCGACCTCCTCGAAGTAGATCGTGGCGTCGCCATTCTGAATCGTCGGCATCGGTCACCCTCCTGAAAAACGACTGCGTAAGGCGCTCAGTGTAGCGATCGCAGGGACGAATTGGCAGTGGCAGCCCGCCGAGTGATGTCCATCGTCTGCGCGGATTTCAGCCAATTTTCAGCTTGATTCCTCATACTGAGATGGTGCGAATTCTCGTAGTCGAGGACGACGACACGATTCGGCAGTTCGTGGTGCAGGGCCTGCGCGAGGCGCGCTACGCCGTCGACTCCGTCTGCGATGGCTCAGAGGCGCTTTCCGCCATCGAGGTCTTCGACTATGACGTCGTCGTCCTCGATATCGGCATCCCGAAGGTAGACGGCATGGAGGTCTGTCAGCGGCTGCGCGCGATGGGCAGACACGCCGGTGTTCTCATGCTCACCGCGCGGGACTCCGTGAACGACCGCGTTGAGGGGCTCGACGCCGGCGCCGACGACTATCTCGTGAAGCCTTTCGCGTTCGTCGAGTTGCTGGCCCGCATTCGTGCCCTGCTGCGTCGGGGCGGCGGCGAGCCCGCTGTGCTGCAGGTCGCGGGCGTCACCCTGAACCCGGCGACCCACGCCGTGACGGTCGGCGGGCAGCAGATCTACCTCAGCAACAAGGAGTTCATGCTCCTGGAATACCTGATGCGAAATGCCGGTCGGGTCGCGACCAAGGCGATGATCTGTGAGCACGTCTGGGACGCCGACCTCGACGGCGAGACCAACTTCATCGAGGTCTACATCTACGCCCTGCGCAAGAAGATCGATGCACCCGGCGTGCCGAGCCTGATCCAGACGGTCCGCGGCGCCGGGTACAGGCTCCAGGCGGCGGAGGCGTAGACGGCGAGGTACCCTCAAGAGAGCACTTCATGAAAGACCGCCTGCGGCCCCTGACCTCGATCCGTACGCGCATTGCCCTGAGCATCTTTGGTGCTGCGGTCGTCAGCCTCGTCATCATGTCGGTGACCGTCTTCGTCGCCTTTCGCGCGGCGCTGCTCGACAATCTGGACGATTCGCTCAGCGCCTCGGCCGTCAGCAACATGAACCTCGTCGAGCGCACGAGTGAGCCGCTCCGGCTGCTCCTCGCCGATGACCAGCTGATCGACATCGAGGACAAAGAGGTCGTCCGCCTGTACGACACGACCGGGCGCCTGATCGACGACAGCGACACCGCGCCCAAGGACCAGCGAAGCCTCGGCGCCGAGCGGGAGCTGGTGATGCTGGCGCTCCAGGGTGAGAACCCGATCCGGTCGGTGAAGGTGAATGGAACAACGTTCCGAGAGAAGGCGGTGCCGGTGAGACGCGGCGGCGAAGTCGTAGGCGTCCTCATCACGGGCATCAAGCCTGCCTCCGTCGCCGAAAGTCTCGATCTCCTCGCTCTAACGCTGCTCATCGCCGTGCCGGTCACGGGCGGCGTGCTTGCGATCGCGGCCTTCGTCATCGCCCGGAACGCACTGCGGCCCGTGCAGGAGATCACGGCAACGGCCCGCCGTATCGCCCGCGGTGACCTGCATCAGCGCCTCAGACCGGCCGAGACCCAGGACGAGGTCGGCGAGCTGGCACTGACCTTCAACCTGATGATCGAGCGGCTGGAAGAAAACTTCGCCCGGGAGCGCCGCTTCACGGGTGATGTCTCCCACCAGCTCAGGACCCCGCTCACCGCGATAGAGACCGCACTCGAGGTGACGCTGTCGAAGGACCGCACGGCGGAGGAGTATCGCGACGTCCTGCGAATCATGGCGGGTCGTACCGCCGGCCTCTCGCGGCTGACGCGGCACCTGCTCCTGCTCTCGCGACTCGATGCCCAGGCGGAGCCCGCGTCATTCAAGCCGGTCAGTGTCCTGCAGCTCCTCGACTCGGTAATCGACGACTTTCAGCAGGATCACGCGCGCTCGAAGGTCAGCCTGATCGCTTCTGAGTCGGACGCGATGATCGCCGCCGACGCGGAGCTGCTCTCCCAGGCCTTCGCCAACGTCCTCGAGAACGCCTGGACGCATGCGGGCGCGGACGCCACCGTTACGGTCGATTGGTCTGTCCGCGGCGACCACGTCCTCGTCTCCTTCGCCGACGACGGCCCGGGTGTTGCCCCAGACGTTCTGCCATCAATTTTTCAGCGCTTCCGGCGTGATACCCGCACGAAGCGCTCGGAGGGTGCCGGCCTTGGCCTCGCGATTGCAGATTCGATTGCCCGCCTGCACCGGGGCAGCGTGTCGGCGACGTCAGGTTCGCCGGGCCTCGAGGTGAGCTTCCGCCTGCCGGTAAGCGGCACCGCCACCTGACCGACGCCTTCGAGTGAACGTGAAGAGGGGTCCCTATTGGGGACCCCTCTTCCTGTAATCGGGTAGCCGAGAAGTTCAGTCTTCGAGGCGGCGGGGCTTCAGCGCGACCGCCGTGCTGAGGACTGCGACGACAGCTGCGACGCCGGCGCCGATTACCCAGCTCGAGTGGTTGCCCGCGGCCGCAAGGCCCGCGTCGCCGGTGCTCGGCGGGCGGATGCCCTGGCCCGTGGACGGACCGCTGGTGGACGGACCGCTGGTGGATGGACCGCTGGGGGCGGCGACCACAGGCGCCACGCTGGGCACGCTGCATTCGACCGTCACCTGGACGGAGATGGGAGCGGTGGTGAACAGGCCGCCGAGAAGGTTGGTGCTCACACCACCGTTCGCCAGCTGGCCGGTGACACCGCCGCCGCCACCGGTGGTGACAACGACTTCGTACTTGCCGACGTGGGCAGTCGAGGTCAGGAGGTAGAAGGTGGCCTTGCCGCCGAAGGTCTCAGCGATCGTGCTGGAGACCGGGGAAACGAGACCGGCCTGGCCGGCGACAGCACCGGTTCCCGCGAGGACTCCACCAGCATTGGTGACAGCCTCAACCAGGGTGTGGTCGGAGACGGGTTGGCCGATCGAGTCCTTGACGTCGGCGGTGATCGTCGCCTTCTCGCCACAAGCGAGGGTCGAGGGGGCAGCCGTAACGGTCACGCCGTTCGCGGCCGGGGGACCGACGACGGTGACGGTCGTCTTGAGGACGAGGTCGTCGTCGTTTGCGATGTTGCCGTCGTTCAGGCTGCCGCGTTCGATGTACGCCGTGACCGTGGCCGGTCCGGGCGTGACGCTGGGGGCGTGGATCGGGTCGCAGTGGAGGACCACCGCGGCGACCGTGCGCTCCACGTTGCCCGTGGCGGGGGAGCTCGTCACGCCGAAGCTGACAGGCTCTTCCTGCTGGCGGCTGGCGCCGTCCGGAGCGGTGGTCGCGAAGGTGCTCTGCTCAACCGCCTGGGCGGTGGCAGGGTTCAGCGGGTTGATGCTGCGGAAGAGGCCTTCCGCGGCTTCGAAGTCGTTTTCGTTGCTCACGGTGCTGGACTCGATCGAGCAGCGGTCCGTCGTGAAGAGGACCTTCGTGCCCGGGATCGCGACCTCACCGTCCTTGCCCTTGAGGGAGACCCAGACGAGGGAGTGAGCGACGTTGGCAAGGGAGGGGTTGATTTCGACCGTCGTCGGAGTCGAGAAGATCTCGGCCGTCTCGACGTCGCC
>JBFWZE010000088.1:0-10319 GCA_050185685.1 Dehalococcoidia bacterium | reverse complement strand
GAGGTCCGTGTCGCTGGTTCCGCAAACGTTGGCGCCGGCCGTCAGCGGCACATCGCTGAGGTGGTCGGTCACCGGGATGGTGGCGCCGTTGAGGCTGGTGATGTCGCTGTCGCCGCGCTGGTCGTTAAGGTCAACGTGAGTTGTCTGACCGGTGTTGGCGTCCGCAACAATGGCCGTGAAGTCTGCCTTCTGCCCCACGCCCATGGCGGTCGGGCCGTTTACCTGGCAGACATCCAGAGGAGCCGCAGAAACGGTTGTCGTTCCGCCAGGACCAACTGCGGCCAGGAAAGCGAGGAAGCCCGCGGCCAGAGCCGTGGGCAGCGCTGCCTTTCTGAGAGTTATCAAGGGTTGTTCCTCCTGGTGTGCGGGCCGATGTCGGACTCCGCGTAAAGCGGTCGTCCATCAGATGCGTATCTCTCGTTTCCCGCGAAGGAGTAGCCCCCCGTGACGCCTTCGGCCGAGAGTGCAGCAGGCGTCACGGAAGGCGTGAGGGCTACCTCAACAGGGCGGGAGTCTCCATCTACCTCCTGGGAGTCCGTCAGGCGGACGTTCCCGAGGGCCGCAATCTCAAGGCCCTGACCAAGGATGGAGAAGCAAGCTGAGAGCAAGATGAGGCGTTGCCGAGGGTTGCTCATCCTTCGTTGTGAAGCCGCTTTGCCTTTGCCAGTCGACCGGTTCAGGAACTGCCTGTCTTACCGCTGGTTTCGGCGTAGACTCGTGGGGATATCGCATTCGAGACCGCTTTGAGCGCTGCTGATTACCGGGAGACAAACGATGGACCTGAGCCTGCTCAACGACGTACTGAAGACGGTGGGGGAAGCACCCGCCGGTGACGAAGTCGAGCTGGTGGGGAACGACCCGGTCTTCCCCCTCGTCCTGCCGATCGGCGAGCCCGGTGCCGCCTCGATTGCCGCCTCGGCGCTGGCGGCGGCGCGTCTCTGGGAGCTCCGCGGCGGTGGCAGGCAGAAGGTCCGCGTCGACGTCGATGCGGCGGCAGCGGCGATGCGCAGTGACCGGTACCTCGTGCGTGAGCGCGCAAGCACCGATACGGCCCCGTCGCCGAGGCAGGTACGCGGCGAGCGGGGTGACATCTACCAGACCGCGGACGGCCGCTGGGTCTACCTCCACCGCGGCTTCGCCCATCACCGCGCCCGCATCGCCGGCGTCCTCGACGGCGCCAACGATGAGGCGGCTCTCGTCGAGGCGGTGGCGAAATGGAACGCCCTAGAGCTCGAGGACGCCATCCACGCGGCGGGGGCCTGCGCGGGTATGATTCGCAGCTACGACGAATGGGCAGCGCACGAGCAGGGCAAGGCGATCGCCGCAATGCCGCTGATGGAGATCGAGCGCGTCGGCGACAGCGCCCCGGAGCCCCTGCCCGCGGCAGACCGCCCGCTTTCGGGCATTCGCGTCCTCGACCTCACCCGCGTGCTCGCTGGGCCGACCTGTGCGCGGACGCTGGCGGAGCACGGCGCCGAGGTCCTGCGCATCGGCACCGACCTCCTGCCGAACAACGAGACGCAGATCATCGAGACCGGCCACGGCAAGCGCTCCACCGTTCTCGACCTCACGACCGAGAGCGGACGAGAGCAGCTGCGGACCCTGGCGAAGGACGCCGACGTCTTCTCGCAGGGCTACCGGCCGGGGTCGTTCGCCTCGAAGGGCTTCGACGTCGACGACCTCGTCAAGCTGCGCCCCGGCATCGTCTACGTGACGATCTGCGCCTTCAGCGAGAACGGCCCCTGGAGCCACCGCCGAGGCTTCGACACGCTGGTGCAGGCGGTAAGCGGCATCTCGAACGACTACGTGATCGGCGGCCAGCCGCGACTGCTGCCGCTCTCCGTGCTCGACTACACGACCGGCTATCTCGCCGCGTTTGGCGTGATGGCGGCGCTGCGGCGTCGCGCGCTCGAGGGCGGCAGCTACCACGTCCGCATCTCGCTGGCGCAGGCCGGCTGGTGGGTTACGCACCTGCCCCGCTTTGACCGGGCAGCCGTCGAGCAGCTGCCGAAGGACCTGTCGCCGGAGCGCCTCGAGGCGTTGAAGATCACGACCGATACGCCGTTCGGCCCGCTGCACCACCTCGGCCCGATCGCGCAGATGAGCGAGACGCCGGCGCGCTGGGAGCAGCCGACGGTGCCGCTGAACCATGACGCTCCGGAGTGGCTGACGACCGAAGCTTCGCCCCCGCGTTGAGCAACGCCGGCGACCTCACTGCCTCGGCGATCCCGGCGCGTCCTCAGCTCTGGACGCGGGCATTCACGCTGCTCTGCATCGTCGGCATGCTCGGTTTCGCGCACCAGGCCGTGCTCACGCCGAGCGTGCCGCTCTACGTCGACGAGAAGGGCGGATCGGCGCTGCTCGCGGGCTTGGCGCTGCTGTCATTCTCCGTGCCGAGCGTTGCCGTCCGGCCGTGGCTTGGTCGCTACACCGACACGGTGAACCCGGCGCTCGTGATCACCGTCGGCCTGTTGCTGCTGGCTGCCGGCGGCCTGATCTTCCTCGTGCCGTACATCGCCTTCGTCTTCATCGCCAGCATCATCCGCGGGCTGGGCTGGGCGGGTCTCAACACGGCCGGCTACACGACGCTGGCGGTGGTCTCGCCGCCCTCGCGGCGCGGCGAGGCGTCGGGCTACTACACGGGCTTCCAGGCGAGCGCATCTGTCGCCTTCCCCGCGATCGCGATCTGGCTGATCGACGGCCCCGGCTTTGAGCCGGCTTTTCTGCTGGCCGCGCTGCTCGCGCTGATCGGCGTCCCGTTCGCGCTGGGGATGAGCAAGGGGCATGAACGCCCGGAGGTGTCTGCCGCGTCGTCGCTTGCCGGTGCCCCTGCCGCCTCGACCGGTCTCTTCGAAAAGGGCGTGCTGCTCGCCACCGCCCTCAACCTGTGCTCGACCCTGGCAGGCCCGGCAGTAACCGCGTTTCTCCCCCTCTTTGCCAAGGACCTCGGCATCGGCGGTGTCGGCTTCTTCTACATCGTCGCCGGTCTCACCAGCATCGTGATCCGGCCGATCCTGGGGCAGAAGTCCGATGCCATGGGCCGCGCGCCGTCGATCGCCCTTGCGCTCGTCTCGCAGCTGATCGGTCTTCTGATCATCCTCGTCTCGTCGACGCTCCCGTTGATTATCCTTGGCGGCGTCTTCGTTACCCTCGGTACGGCGATGAATGGCTCCGCGACGACGGCGCTGGCAATGGACCTTGCATCGCCGCACTCACGCGGCAAGTCGATGGCGACGTTCAGCATATCCTTCCAGCTCGGCGCCGGCTTTGGGGCGATGCTGGCCGGCGCCCTCGCCGATACGGTGGGCTTCCGCGGCATGTACGGCGGCGCCATCGTCATCACATTGCTCGGGCTCGTGCTGCTGGCGTTCATCTGGCGCATGCTGCCGAGGCCCGGCGCTGTGCTCGCGTAAGGGCCGGAGGCTGCGGGTATGATGCGACCTCAGAGATGAAGGAGACGACCGGATGCTGACCCTGAAGCAGGCAAACACGATTATCGAGAGCGCGCTGACGAAGGCGGCGGAGATGAAGGTGCGGCCGCTTGCTGTCGTCGTGCTCGACAACGCCGGCAATATCGTCGCGGCGCAGCGGCAGGACGGGGCGAGCATGTTCCGCTTCGACGTGGCGCTGGGCAAGGCGTGGGGCGCCGTCGCCATGGGCGCTTCGAGCCGCGCGCTCGGCAACCGGGCGAAGGCGAACCCGAACTTCATGCTCTCGCTCGCGGCCACGGCACACGGCAAGTTCCTGCCCCAGGTCGGCGCCGTCCTGATCCGCGACGCCGACGGTACCATCCTCGGCTCAGCCGGCGCGAGCGGCGGTGCAGGTGAAGAGGACGAGGCGGTGTGCGCCTACGGCGTCGAGCAGGCGGGCCTCGTCCCGGACGCCTCCGAGTAGCGGCCGCCAATATGGCGCGCTTCAAGGCGGTGGCGCTCGACATGATGGGCGTCGTCTACCCGATCGGCGACGACCTGCGCGGCCTGATCATCCCGTTTCTGAAGAGCGAAGGCTGCGACCTGCCCGACCAGGCCTTCATCGATGCCTACCGCACCTGTTACAAGGGTGGCGGAAACGCCGAGTTTTTCTGGCAGAGCCTCGGCTATACGCCTCCGTACGACGAGATCGAGTCGCTGCTGCTGCACGAGTACCAGCTCACTTTCGGCGCCGTCGAGTTCCTCGAAGCGCTGCGCGTGCAGGACGTGCCCGTGTTCAGCCTGAGCAACGACGTGGCGGAGTGGGCATCGAGGCGCCGCAAGCTCCACGGCATCGACGACTACTTCAGCGGCGCGGTGATCAGCGGCGAAATCGGCGTGCCGAAGCCGGAGCCGGCGATCTACCAGGCGCTTATCGATCGGCTGCCCTGCGCGCCTGAGGAATGTCTCTTTGTCGACGATCGCCCGTCAAACCTCGACGGCGCCGCCAGGGAAGGGCTCGCGACGGTGCTCTTCGGTGCTGCAGGCCACGAGACCCATGACGCCGCTGCCGACTTCGAGGCGCTCACGGCCTACGTGGGTCTGTAAGGCTCGAAGCTGCCATGAGTCAGCTTCACCGGCTCACTCAAGGCGCAGTCGTACAAGCGCGGTCAACGCGGCGGAAGAAGTCAAAGTCCAGCGTGCGCTTGTCGTAGCCCATGGAGGCCGGCGTCATGCAGCTCGGGAGGATGCCGAGCCCGATGAGGAAGTCGATGTCGGAGGTGAGGAGCCCAGCCGACCTCTCGAGCAGGTTCTGGTTGCCGAGGAGCTGCGCCGGGGCAACGGTCGTCGGCTGGCCCGCGGCGACGGCGCCGGTGATGAACGCGATCGCCTCTTCAGCGCGGCCCAGTGGGTCGAGCGGCTGGTAGAGGTCGCCGATGATGTCGCGGTAGAGATGCGGCTGGTTCGCCTCGAGGTAGACCTGCGCCTGCCGCTGGGCACCGGACTCGTTCGGTACCACCTCATCCATCATCGCGTGCACGAGCTCGTGCGCCAGGCTGTCGGTAGCGTCTTCACCCCAGAGCGGCTGGAGGACGAGGTTGGTCGAAGGCTGGTAGAGCGCGTTGATCCGGCGGTTGCCGCCCGGAGGCACCGCGACGAGGAAGGCAGAGGCCGCGATACTGACGTCGTTGCCGGACGCCTCGATCGCAGCGACCTGGTGGCGCAGCACCGGGTTGGCCTCGACGCGGGCGCGCAGATGCTCGACGTTGCCGGCATTGAACGGCCCGAAGATCGTGTAGTCCTCGGCCGAGTGCGCCCGCTGGGATCGGCCTGCCGCCTCCTCGAAGAGCGGCGTCAGGGCATCGAGGAGTGCCCCGGGTGGCAGCCCGATGTACAGGCCCTCGAGGTCGGTCGCGTCGCGCGGCGTCCTCTCGACCGCGAAGACCCTGGGTTCGCCGTCCTCGCGCAGGACCATGACCTGCAGCCGCACGCCGTCACTGGTCCTGGCGCCGAAGAGGAGGGCGTCTTCCTTGCGCTTGCCGAAAAGGCGGTCGGCCACAGTTCGCGGAAAGTCGATGCGATTGACGTCGTCATCGAGGGACAGGGCGCTGCCGGCCGGGATAAGGCGCTGGATCGCAGTCAGCCGCGCCTGAAGCGCCTGCGTGGTGCCGTAGACGCCGGTGACTGCCTCTCCGGATGGTGCGGCGGGAATGCGCGATGCCGGGTTGTGGTATCGCTCGCCCGCCTGGAGCAGCCCGAAACCGATGACCGCGAGGACGGCAGCAGCGGCGAGCCAGCCCGCGAGCAGCCGCAGCCGCGAGCGGGGCGGCGGTGGTGGCAGCGGCGGCTCTTCGCCGGCAAGCGCCTCCTCGTCCGGCGCCTCGCCACCGAAGTCCTCGAGGAGGTCATCGAGCCAGGCGTTGTCGTCTTCGGAGGGGCGGTAAACGTTCGACACAGGATCCAAGCGTACCGCAGGGCACAGCGAAGGGACGTCTCAAGACGTCCCTTCACGGTTGAGCCTGGAAGGACTAGACGCGCTTCGGCGGCAGCTTGAACTCGTGCTCGACGTAGCTGATCCGGTATTCGGCCTGCGGGTCTTCCGTCTCGATGATCTCGACACTATGGCCAACGGGGGCAGTCACCGTGATTGTGGAGCGGCAGTTCCGCAGGTAGACGCCGCTGCGGTACCACGTGAAGACGCCGCTCTCCCCATCCTTCTCGGTGACACGGCGGATGTCGTCAGAGCGGAAGTTCGGCGCGAAGCTCCCGTCACCGGTCAGGGTGATGACGGCCTCGACACCGTTTACCGGCTCACCAGCGGCGTTTTTGACGGCGACCTTGTAGTAGCGGCGAGACACCTGTGACGAAGGCACCTCAAGGATCGAGACGGTCGCGGTTGTCTGGGTTTCGGACACGGATTCACCTCATGCAAATCGGCGGGCAACTATGAAATACCGTTCCTGTTGAGCAGTGTCAATGGCGCTTGCAGGAACAGGGAGCAGAACGGAATGAGCAGCGGGCGGGCCTTTCGCTATGCCCTCGTCAGGATTACCACCGGGATACGGCGAGTCGTCCGCTTCTCGTAGTCGTTGAAGGTGTCGAATTGCGCGGCCTGCTGGCGGTAGAGGCGGTCACGCTCTTCGCCCTCAGCGACGGACGCGTGCGCTTCGAACTTCTCGCTGCCGACTTCGACCGTCACAGTCGGGTTGGCGCGGAGGTTATGGAACCAGGCGGGGTTCTCCGGCGCACCGCCTTTGGATGCGACGACGATGATGCGGTCGCCGTCGCGGTGGTAGGCCAGCGGCGTGGTGTGCTGGCGGCCGCTCTTTGCGCCGGTCGTCGTCAGGAGGACGAGGCCGTCGGTGGCGGGATGGAGGGTCACCCTGCCGCCGTTCGCCCTGAACTCGTCGATCACCGCGCGATTGCGGTCGTTCATGTCTGGTTATCTCCCTATTGAAGCCGGGGACCCCGGACCCTTCAAAAGGGCCGAGGAGACCTCGGGCTCCACGCGCTGTGCCCTGCCGGCAGCAATTCCTTCGAAACTTCACCGATTCTACGACTTCGACTAGGATTGCGCCTGACCGGGAGCTCTTCGTGGACCAACCGCCCCAGCCAATTCCTTCAGACGCGGCGATTGCGCGATTCGTAGCGCGGCGTCTGCCCTTCTTCTATGGCTGGGTCATCGTATTTGTCAGCTTCCTCTGCGTCTTCATCATGGGCGCCACGACGTTCTGGGCGCTGCCGGTCTTCGTCGGACCGATGCACGAGGATACGGGCTGGTCGCACACCGTCATCTTCCTCGGCCTCTCTGCGAACTTCATGGCGACCGGCTTCGGTGGCCTCATCTTCGGCCGCTTCACCGACCTGAAGGGCGGCGCGTCGAAGCTGTTGCTTGTTGGCCTGATTGTTGACGTGTTGGCGTTGAGCTCGCTGCGCTGGGTGCAGGAGCCATGGCAGTTCATCCTGCTCTACGGCATCGTCGGCGGTCTCGGCGGGACGAGCATCCGGCTGGTGCAGGCGACCCTGATCTCGAAGTGGTTCGTCGCGCGGCGCGGTACGGCGATCGGTGTGGCGTCGAACGGCGGCAGCATCTCGGCGCTCGTCATGGTGCCGCTGATCGCCCAGCTGATCAACGCCTTCGGCTGGCGCGACGCCTGGAGCATCCTTGGCGTCATCGCCCTGCTCGTTATCCTGCCGCTCGTGCCGCTGGTCGTCCGTGCGCCGGAGGACCTCGGTCTGCAGCCGGACAACGGCTACCAGCCGCCCGCCGGCCGCCGCAACGCCGCCGTCGAGCGCAGCTACCGCCTCTCGGAGGTGATGCGTACTGGCTCATTCTGGGTACTGCTCTTCGGCGTGCTCGTCGGCAACTACTCGCTGCAGGCGCACACGGTCGTCATGGTGCCGCACCTCGAGGACATCGGTTACAGCTCGGCAGAGGCGGCGACGGCGCTGTCGGCGTACGGGTTCTTCTCGCTCTTCATGCGCTTCGTCTGGGGCAACCTCGCAGATGCCCGCGGTGTGCGCATGGCGATCGTTGCCCAGTCAGCGCTGAGTGCGGTCGGGGCTTTCCTGCTGATGCAGGTGGGCGGCGTCCTGTCGCTCTACCTGATCATCGCGTTCCAGGGCCTGATGATGAGTGGCTATCCACCGCTGCAGATCATGGTCTGGCCGGAGTTCTTTGGCCGCACCCACATCGGCAGCATCGTCGGCCTCACGCAGCCCTTCACCGTCATCGCCGGCGCCCTCGCCCCCGTGATCACCGGCGCGCTCTTCGACCAGACCGGCAGCTACCACGCGGCGCTGTGGATGCTGGTCGGCACGTGGCTGCTCTGCTCCACGGTGATGATCGTCGTGCGTCCCGGCGGGCGCAGCTCGCCCGTAGTTGTGGCCGCTGCGGAGAGCTGAGTCGCTCGTCACCCGGTCACGCTCTGCCACCGTAGCCGAGGCTGGAAAGCCTCGGCGTCGTCTGCACGAAGGCGTTGGTGCTCAGGACCGCCACCTCGGCCCGTAGTTCAATTTCGCGAAATTGAACTACAGGAGCACCGAACCTACCTCTCCTCCCACCTCATGACCTCCGCCGCGGTGCCGCCGAGGATACGGTCGCGGTCGGAGCCGCTGAGCCACGGCAGACCTTCTTGCCAGAGACGCAAGCACTCGGCGTAGGTGTTCTTGCCCTTCGTGAGCTGCGTGATGTCGGCGGCCCAGAGCAGGCGGCTTGCACCATAGGCGTCGTAGATGCGGCGGAGGACCGGCTGCACGTCTTCGAAGGGGTAGGCCTGGCGCGAGTGGTTGGGCGCCGTGCTGACCTGGACGTTGACGCCCGGATGCTTCGCCAGCGCCAGCAGCGTCTCGAGGTGCTCGAAGGAGCCCTCGACGGTGTCTTTGTCGACGGTTGCCATGTGGTCGATGATCACGCGCAGCCTCGGGTTGGCGGTCATCACGCCGTCGACTGCGGGAAGGGCCTCGCGGGTCAGCAGCTTCAGCGGGAACTCGAGGCGGGCGACCGTGGCGAAGAACCAGTCGAGGTCGCCGTTCGCCAGCAGCGTCGGGAATGGCTCTTCGCGCGAGCCCCAGCGCGACGACATGCGGATGCCGAGCATGTCAGGCTGCTGCATCCAACGCTCGAGAATCTCCGGGCTGCCGGGCGCGAAGGGGTCGAGACGTCCCATGATCGCGAAGCGCCCCGGGAAGGCAGCGCAGGCCTCGAAGGCGTAGTCGTTCTGGTCGCCTGCCCAGACCGGCGGCACAATCACGGCCCGGTCGACGCCGATCGCGTCCATCGCGCCGATCATCTGCTCGTAGGTGTACGAGGGCACTTTGCCGGTGCCGCGGCCGGGCTCCTGCGGCCACGGCGTCTCCGGCGTGTCGGCCTGAAAGAGGTGTACCTGGGCGTCGGTGATCATGCTGCGCAGTCTCCTGTTCTACGTCTCTGAGGGTACGCGCGAATGGGCCTTAGGTGCGCTATATATAGCGCACCTACGACCCGGAGCGAGCAGGAGTACCAGGCATGGAAAACAGGACTATCGGCATCGGCGTTATCGGCTCGGGGCGAATCGGGACGCTCCGGGCGAGCATGGCGTCGCGACATCCTTCTGTGCGCTTCCTCGCCGTCTCCGACCTCGATCCACTGAAGGCGCACCGGCTCGCCGAAGCGGTCTCGGCCGACGTCTCCACCTCCGACAACCTCGAGGTCATCGCCAACCCGCAGGTCGACGCCGTCTTCATCTCGACGCCGGAGCACGACCACCTCGAGCCAGTCCTTCAGGCAATCGAGCTGGGCAAGCCGGTCTTCGTCGAGAAGCCAATCGCTCTGAGCCTCGACGACGCGAACCAGATCCTCGCGGCGCTGGAGAAGAGCGGCAGTGAGCTCGTCGTCGGCTACTCCCGGCGTCACGACCGCCAGTGGGTCGGCGCGAAGGAGCAGATCGCGCAGGGGCGCCTCGGCCAGGTGCTGGGCATGACGGCGCGGGTCTACAACTCGCGGGCGCAGATGATGCAGATCCTGCAGCGCTCACCGCATGCGACGCCTGTGCTCGATGTGCTCACCTACTACGTCGACATGGCGTGCTGGTTCATGGGTGACGTGAAGCCGGTCGAGGTGGTGGCGCGCGGCAACGCGAAGATCTTCAAAGACATGGGCTACTCGGCGCAGGACGTGACCTGGTCGATCGTTACCTTCGAGAACGGCTGCGTTGCCAACCTCGGCGTCTGCTACGTCCTGCCGGCGACTTACCCCACGGTCGGTCAGAGCGCCCGCTTCGAGATCCTCGGCAGCGACGGCGTCATCCTTCTCGACCAGGACCACAAAGACAGCGTCCTCTTCAGCGACCACGGTGTCCCGCACGCCTACGTCCCGGGTCACAGCCTCAACATGGTCTTCATGCAGACAAACTCGTCCGGCGACTGGGC
>JBFWZE010000087.1:13109-14703 GCA_050185685.1 Dehalococcoidia bacterium | reverse complement strand
GCGAAGCCGTTGAGGTACTTCGGCGTGACGCGGTCGCCCGTGTTGGTCACGGGCGCCGCAATGGAGACGCCGCTGCCGGGCTGAAACTCGAAGCTTGCCCTGCTGAGCTGCGGCGGGCTCTTGAGCTGCGTCTCCGGGTAGGCCGTCAGCTCCGCCGAGAGGTCTTCGGTCGGGGCATTGCTCGCTGTGAGGTCGATGCCCTCGCCGGGACGGATCACGAGCTCCTGCCACCCCTGGCGTCCGGCGAAGTTGCGGTCTTCGTACGTGGCGTTGACGCCCTGCTGCCAGCCGGCGGGCAGGGGCGATGCATAGTCGATGACGACGCGCACCGTCTTGAGGCCACCCTGGCCGTCCGGCAGGCTGACGCTGCTGCCGGCTACCTGAAGCGCCGCCTTCTCGCCGTTGATCGCGAGGTCGAGGTTCTTCGTCAGCGCGGGGACGTTCGATGCGAGGTAGGCCGCGCTTTCGGCGTCGTTGAAGAGGCCGTCGCCGTCCCTGTCGAAGGCGCGAATCTCCTGGAAGGCCGGCACCTCGGCGTAGTCGACGATGTAGCGCAGGGTGACGCCGCTGCTGCTGAGGTCGATGCGGGAGTAGCGGTTAACCGTGAAGTTGCCGAGCGGATGGGCGTCTGCCTGCTGCGGCTTGCCGCCAATCAGTGCAAACGGCGCCAGCACAAGGCCGAGTAGCAGCGCGAGGGCGAGGCGGCGTCTCATCGGGCGTCTCCGTTCTTCAGAGAGGCGAGCAGGTCCTTCGTTTCCTGGCTGTGCAGCGGCGAGAAGGCGGGGTTCAACGCCTCGACCTTCTCGATGTGCTCGAGGGCCGCGCTGCGGTCGCCGAGGGCGAGCTTGATGCGGGCGGCGTGGAAGTGCATCGCCGGGTCCTGCGTGCCGAGGCGCAGCGCCTCGTCGATCCGGGCATTGGCCTCGTCGAGGCGGTTGTTCTTGAAGAGGGCCCAGGCGAGCACGTCGGCGCCGTAGATGCTTGGCGATGCTGCGTAGGCGTTCTCGGCCATCGCGAGGGCCTCGTCGACGCGGAGGTCGTGGTCGGCGTAGAAGAGGGCGAGTGCGAGGTCGTTATTGATGCCGTTCGCACGGTAGAGTCGGTCGAGCACGTCAACGAGGGCGTACTGCGTCTGGGCGTCGGCGTCGCGTCCGGCCCGGGCGTAGACGTCACCGAGCCCTACGACGTACTGCGGTGCGGGGAGCTGCTCGGTTGCCCGAGTGTAGAGGCTGATCGAGTCGTCCCAGCGCTCCTCTGCCGCCCGCACGCTGCCGAGACCGGCGAGGGCGTGGACGTAGCCCGGATAGACCTTGAGGGCGTCGGCGTATTGGCGTTCCGCCGAAGTGAGGTCGCCGGTCGCGAAGTAGAGGGTGCCGAGCTGGGTCATCGCCCAGGCGTTGTTCTCGGCGGGCAGGCCATCGTCGAAGCGCAGGGCCTGCTTCCAGAAGTCCTCGGCGTTGAGGGTGTCGCCGTGGATCCAGGCGTAGTCAGCCTGGCGTGACGTGGCTGCGAGGCCGGGCTCAAGCTCGAGCATCCTGTCGTAAGCGGCGCCGGCTTCGTCGTAGCGGCCTGCGTTGAGGAGCGCGTCACCGAG
>JBFWZE010000087.1:0-13009 GCA_050185685.1 Dehalococcoidia bacterium | reverse complement strand
AGGAAGAGGCCGCCCGACATCACCCACATCGTGGACTGGCTGTCGAAGAGGCCGCCGTCACCCGTGCTCGGCGGGCGGACGGGCTGGCTGCCGCCGCCGGTCGAGGGCGTCGGAGCGGCGCCACCACCGGTGGAACCACCCGCGGCCGTCCACGGCTCAGCGAGGTAGGGGAAGGCGCCCGAGAACGCCTTGTCGTTGCCGTTGACGCCGTCGGAGATGCCGGCGGCGCCACCGCGGTTCAGCACGAGGCCGAGGGCGGTGTCGATGACGTCATCGCTCAGGCGGCGGCCGTTGGGGAACTGGACCGGCTTCGAGAAGTCGATCGTGACGATATCCGGGATCAGGGCAGCGCCGACCTGGTCGGAGGTCAGGGAGCCGAGCGGCCCGCCGTCCTGGGGAGCGGAGATACCGAAGACGGCGTCAACCGCGGTGCGCAGGCCGTTCATCTGGGTGATGGCGGCGGGACGGAAGGCGGTGGCGTCGCTTTGCGGGTTGCCCGCGTTGAAGGCGTCCTTCATCGAGGACGGGATCAGCGCCGTGTTGATCGCGGGGATCGCCATGCGGTCGATGCGCTGGCCGTCCCGGGTGGTGGAGACCCAGGTCTTGATTGTGCCGCTGTTCGCGTTCGACGTACCCGTGACCGCCGTGACCGGCAGCTCGAGGACGATCGACAGGATGTTCGTGCCGGCGAAGGCGTCAACGGGGTCACCGCCGCCTGCCGCACGCAGGCCCTTCACGGGAGCCTTGGGACCGGACACGAAGGTGTTGAACCCGGCGAGGTCGAAGAAGAACGGGTCATCGCGCAGACCGGCGAAGACCTTGATGCCGCTGTTGTTGTACACCTGCGGCGCCTGGCCCGGCATCGTGATCGGTGCCGTGATCGGGGCGCCCAGGCCGGTGATGATCAGCTGGTCGGGGTTGTCCGTCTTGCGGATGTTCACCGTGGCGTCGTCGATGAGGTCGCCGGTGTTGTCGACGTGGAGCTGGTACTGCACCTTGTCGTCGAAGACGCCGCGGGTGCCGTTGTCGGTGGGGACGATCAGCGGGTTCACGCTGATCGCGACGACGAGGTTGTTGGGGTTCTCAGGACTGCGGAACGCGTAGACATCGTTGATGTCCGCAGTCGGGTTTGAGACGTTGAGTGGTGAGTCGCGGTGGTCGGCCGCGCTGACTGCCATGGAGGCGAATGCTCCGGAGGCTACCAGCGCCAGCCCCGCGATCGCGAATAGTGGTTTTCGCACCTTTCGTTCCTTTCGCAATACGAGGGTCCGGGTGGTCGGTGAGCGATTGTCGATATGCAACTCCTTGCGGTTGTTGGGGCTGGACCGGTCTCCGGAAACCAGTGCAGCCGTCGAGTACGCTCTTCCTTTCGAGGGCTCTGTCCGTCTGGATCACATTGCGTTTCCGCCGAATTTGCTGATTAGCTTGCGACTCGGCCAGCTGTAACGGCATCGGTATGCCGGGGAAGGCTCGCCGCGGGGCTCGCGGGTCGTCTTGCTTTGATCTGGATGGGGCGTCCAAAGCGCTTCGGTTACAATCGCAATCGTGGAGATCAACGTTGTCGGGCAGACTCACTCCGTCCGGCTCGAAGAAGCCTTTTGAACGCACCTGATCCAACGGCTGCGACTCAGCGAACGACAGATGAAGCCTTCGACCAGAAGCTGATCGAAGGCCTGCAGCGCAATGAACGCGATGCCCTGGCCACCGCATACGACAGCTACGGCGGTCTTGCCTATGCTCTGGCGGCGCGTGTCATGGGCGTGAGCAGCGACGCCGAAGACGTGGTGCAGGAGTCATTCCTCGCACTCTGGCGCCAGGCGCCGCGGCTCGACGCGAAAAGAGGTCTGCGGAGCTACTTGATGACCATCGTCCACAACAAAGCCGTCGATCGGCTGCGCCAGAAGGGGCGCCGGCCGGAAGCTGTGCTCAACGAAGACGCACCGTTCAAAGCCCCCGAGAACGAGGCGCCGGAGACGGTGGTGGAAAAGGCGTCTGAGGCGGACGAAGTGCGAGCGGCGATGGCCGGCCTTTCTGAGGACCAGCGCACCGCTGTTGAGATGACCTACTTCAAGGGCATGACGATTAACGACGCGGCGGAGAAGCTGGGGATACCGGTCGGGACGGTGAAGAGCCGTCTTCGGCTGGCCCTCGGCCACATGAGACGCCGGTTAGAGGGCGCGACGTGAACTACGGATGCAGTGACGCCGCTGAGGCTCTCGCAGCCTACGCGCTCGACGCATTGCCTGTGGACGAGCGGCTCAACCTCGTCGAGCACCTGGCCGAGTGTCGGGAGCACGATGAGGAGCTGGCGGGCTACCGCATGGTGACCACCCGCCTCGCGCTCACCGTGGACGTGCCCGCCGCGCCCGGCACACTGAAGAGCAGCCTTCTCGATGCCTTCGATCGCGAAAGGACTCCCGCTATCTCGCCGATTGCTGCCGTGCGGGCTCCGGCGGCGCCGGTTGGGGCTGTGCCCGTTGCTGCCGTGGTCGAATCGCCGGCGCCGGTGCGCTCAGGTGGCTTCTTCGCGATCTTCCGCCAGCCGGCGCTCGCGTACGGGATCGCGGCGGCGCTCCTGATCGCCGTGGTCAGCCTTGGCGCCTGGAACATGAGTCTTCAGGACAACGGCGAAGACGTCATGACTACCGCTGCCGCCGGCCCGGGAATGAGCCTCAACGTCACCTACTATGGCGATCGCCAGGTCGTCGTCTTCGACCTCGACATGCCTCCGACGAGCGCCGGTCAGGTCTATCAAGCCTGGATGATCGCGGATGGTAAGCCTGTGAGCCTCGGCGTGCTGGCGAGCAATTCGGGCCGCCAGGCCTTTGCTGCCGACATGCATACCGCCAACGCGGTCGCGATCAGCGTCGAGCCGGCTGGTGGCAGCGCTGCCCCCACCACAAACCCCATCGTCGTCGCCGAGTTCTAGGCCGCTCTGCGCTCTTCCTCGGGTGCCGCTGGTTCGCTGGGCCGGGCCGTCTGCGCTTCGGGTGCGATCGTGCGGCCGCCTGCCGTCTCGATGCGAGGGTCGAGTGCGTCGCGCAGGCCGTCGCCGAGGAACGTAAACGCCAGCATGAGCAGGGCAATCGCCGCGGACGGGAAGATGACGAGGTGGGGCGAGCCGAAGATCGCGCTGTAGCCCTCCTGCACCATTGAGCCCCAGCTCGGAACACCGGCATCGAGGCCGACGCCGATGAAGCTGAGGGCGGCCTCGATGAAGATCGCCCGCGGCACGCCGAAGGCAACGACCACCGTGATCGGACCCAGCAGGTTCGGCATCAGGTGCCGGGTCATGATCTCGCGGTCGCTGGCGCCCAGGGAGCGGGCGGCGTCGACGAACTCCCGGTTCTTCAGCGAGAGCGCCTGGCCGCGCACGAGGCGGGCGAGGTCGACCCAGCTGACGATGCCGATGATCAGGAACAGCGTAAAGAGGCTGCCGCCGAGGACGCTGCGCAGCAGGATGATCAGCAGCAGATCGGGGAATGCGTACATCAGGTCGGTGAAGCGCATCAACAGGCTGTCGCTCGCGCCGCCGCGGTAACCGGCAATCAGGCCGATGGGCATGCCGATCCCAAGAATGATCAGCTGGGCGAAGACGCCGACCGCCAAGGAGATGCGCGCGCCGTAGAGCAAGCGGCTGAACCAGTCTCGGCCCAGGTTGTCGGTCCCCATGAGGTGGTCCCAGCTCGGCGACTCGAAGGTCTCGCGCAGGTTCTGGTGCTGTGGGTCGTAGGGAGCGATCAGCGGTGCAAGAAGCGCCAGCGCGACAAATGCGGCGATGACGAAGAGCCCGGCGAGAGCGAGTCGGTTTCGCTTGAGGCGGCGGAAGGCAAGGCTCCAGAGGCCCGAGCTGCGTGCCGGAGCCGGGAAGGTCGTGACGTTACTCATGGAGCCGGTGCGGGCACTCATCGATAGCGGATCCGGGGATCGAAGACCGCGTAGAGCAGGTCGACTGCCAGGTTGGCGACCACGATGATCGCGGCGTAGAAGAGCGTCGTTCCCATGATCATGCCGTAGTCGCGGGCGTTGACGCTCTGGACGAAGAGACGCCCGACACCCGGCACCGAGAACATGTACTCGATGACGAAGGAACCGGTGATCAGCGCGGCCGCGATCGGGCCGATGACCGTGAGGATCGGCACGGCGGCATTGCGCATGATGTGGCGGTAGAGGACGACGGCGCTGCCGAGGCCCTTCGCCCGCGCCGTACGCACGTAGTCCTGCTGCAGGACCTCGAGGACGCTTGCCCGCGTGATCCGGGCCAGGTAGGCGGCGGGCAGAGCGGCGAGTGTGACGACCGGCAGGATCAGCTGATGAAGCGGCGGCAGCCAGCCCACGATGAGCCCGTTACGCACGTCCCAGCCGAACGTCCTCAGCCAGCCGAGTTGCACCGCGAAGATGTAGATTAGGAAGATGCCCAGCACGAACGACGGGATCGCCGAGCCGATCGATGCAAGCATGACGCCGGCGTAGTCGGGGAGCCGGTTGCGGTTCATCGCGGATAAGATGCCGAGGCTGATGCCGACGGTTGTCGCGAGCACGAGGGCGATCAGGCCGAGCACAGCGCTGACTTTGAAGCCCGAGAGGATGATCTCGGTGACCGGCTTATCCTGGCGCGTGTACGAGACGCCGAGGTCGCCCTGCAGCGCGTTGAGCAGGAAGTCGCCGTACTGCTCATAGATCGGCTTGTCGAGACCGTAGCGGCGGTTGAGGTTCTCGACGACGTTGTCGGGCAGCTTGCGGTCATCATCCCAGGGCCCGCCTTCGACGCTGTGCATCAGCAGGAACGTCACCAGCGAGACGAAGAGAAGGACGGGTATCAGCCAGAGAAGGCGCTGCAGGACATACGCTGCCATGATTGAAAAAGGATAGAGGCGCCCTCTCGAGCGCCTCTATCCGCGTTCTCCCTACCTTAGTGAGCGGCGATATACGTCTTTGCGAAGTTGTAGTCGCCGCCTACGTACCCGTCGAGGCCAGTGAGGATGTGGTTCTTCACGTAAGGCTTCGTCAGGATGAAGTTCTCCCGGTAGAACAGCGGCGAAATCACCGCGTCGTCGAGGATCATCTTCTGACCGGCGTCGTACAGGATGAGACGCTCACGGTCGTCCGTGTTGCTGGCTGCCTTCTTCATGAGTTCGTCGAAGGCCGGGTTCGAGTAGCCGGTGTGGTTGTTCGACACGCCGGTGCTGAAGAGGCCCGGGAGCCAGTTGTCGGGGTAGGGCCACTCGGCGCCCCAGCGCAGGATCGTTGCCTGGTGCTGGTTGCTGGTGAAGCGCTGTCCGAAGGTCGGGCCGTCCACGAAGTCGAGGTCGACGTTGATCCCGAGGTTCTGCTTCAGCTGGTCCTGGACGAACTGACCGATGATCCGGTTCGTGTCGTTGGCGGCGAAGAGCAGGGTGACCTGCGGGAAGCCCGCGCCATCCTTGTAGCCGGCGTCTGCCAGCGACTTCTTCGCGTTTGCCACGTTGTATTCGAGGTTCTTGGCCGCACCAGCGTTGTAGCCGGGCATGCCTGGCGGGATCCAGCTCGTCGCCGAGCGGCCCGCGCCCTGGAGGACGCCTTCGATGAGGGCGTCGCGGTCGAGCGCCTGGGCGAACGCCTTGCGGACGTTCACGTTGTCGAAGGGCTTCATCGCCTGGTTGAAGAAGAAGCCGAAGGTACCGAGCTCGGGCTGGCGGCGAAGCTGGTCGCTGAGGCCGGAAGCCGGGCTTGCGACGTCGCGGCGGGCAGCCGGCGGCACGGTCACGACGTCGAGCTCGCCTGCCAGGTAGGAGGCGTACGCGGCGGTGTCGTCGGCGATGATGTTGTACTCGATGCGGCTGAGGAGCGGCTTGTTCTTGCCGCTGTAGTTCGGGTTGGCCTCGAGGACGATCCGCGAGCCGTGCTCCCACGATGCCATCTTGAAGGGGCCATTGCCGACGTGGTTCTCAGCCTCCGTCCACTTGTCGCCGAACTTCTCGATGACGTCCTGCTTGACGGGATAGGCGGTCCACAGCGCGAGCTGGTTCAGGAAGCTCGGGTTCGGCTCGGTGAGCTGGTAGACGATCGTCGTCTGGTCCTTGGCGGTGACGCCGACCTTGTCGCGCATCGCGGTGAGGTCGCTGTCGCTGGGCGTTTTCGGTGCGGCGGGCGTGCCGAGGGCGGTCGCGTAGTCGCGGGCGCCGACGAGGCTGTAGAAGTAGGAGACGTAGGGCCCGGCGAGCTTCGGGTCGAGAGCGCGCTTCAGGCTGTACACGAAGTCGTTCGCGGTGAGCGGCGAGCCGTCACTCCACGTTGCGCCTTCCTGGATTCTGACCGTGTAGGTGAGGCCGTTGTCCGAAATGCCGCCGTTGTCGCCGCTCGGCACTTCTGTGGCGAGGTTCGGCACCAGCTTCAGATTCTCGTCATAGGTGAAAAGGCCCTGGAACAGCGATTTGTTGACGCTGTTCTCAATGCTCAGGTTGCTCCGCTGCGGATCGAGGGTCCGCGGCTCTGAGTTGATTCGGACCCGGAGCACCTGCTGTGCATCGGGTGCGGGGTTCTCTGCGGCGGCGCCGTTGCCGTCATCGCCGCCACAGGCCATGAAGACCATGGCCATGAGGGCGAAGACCGCGGTAAGTACCCAGGAGGGCCTTCTCGCAGTGAATGGGATGCGCGCGGTACTCATTCTCGTCTCCTACACGACAAGTCATGTGACGCCCCGGGCCTTCATAGACCCGAGGTCACATGCCATTTATCGGCCGGAAGTGGGGAAATGAGACCGGGTTTACCCTAAATTTTCAGGTTGAGACGAGAATGTGACTTCCTGAATCCCGATGGGGGTGTGTTTTCAGGTCGAAGTTCCTGCTTTTTTCGGACCGCCGACCTGGACTTCACCGTCGTGGACGCGCACTTCATAGGTCTGGAGCGCTTCGTACGCAGGGCCCTGGATGACGTGGCCGTCAGTCGCATCGAAAATCGCCCAGTGGAAAATGCAGACCGCCTCTTTGCCGGAAACGTACCCGAAGTTCATCGGATGCTGCGAGTGCGTGCAGTAGTTGCTGAAGGCGTAGAAGGCGTCATCGACCTTCGTGACGGCGATCTCATAGCCATCGATTTTGACGACCTTCATCTTGCCCGGTTCATACTCTTCAGCTTTGCCGGCGGATACGTACTCGCTCATTCCTCGTCCTTCCCGACCAGCACGTCGTCGCCTTCGACGCGCACCTTGAAGATCTCCAGAGGCTCGGTGGCCGGTCCGCCTGTGACCCTTCCGTTCTTGATGTCGAAGCTCGAGTCATGCAGGGCGCAGAGGACTCTGCGTCCGTTCAGCTCACCGAAGCCGTTCGCCAGCTCGACGCCCTGGTGAGTGCATTCATTTCTAAAGGCGCAGAAGTTGCCGTCGAAGATCGTCACGGCAACGGTCTTGCCGCCGACGGTCACGACCTTCATCTCCCCCGGTTCGAAGTCGCTCGTCTTGCCCGCGGATACGTACGCCATTAGAAGGTCTTGCGCTCCTTCGCGACGTAGACGTCCTCACCCTCGACCTTCACTTCGAAGACACCGAGCGGGTCGTAGGCAGGGCCCTCGATCGACTTGCCGTCCTCGGGCTGAAAAACCGACGTATGCAGCATGCAGATGACCTTGCCGTCGAAGAGGACGCCATAGCCGCCCGTGAAGCTCACCGCCTCGTGGGTGCAGAAGTCGGTAACGGCGTGCAGCGTGCCGTCGACGTTGCAGATCGCGACGCCGTTGACGGCGCATTTGGCGATATTGCCGTTCTCGAACTCACTCAGCTTGCCGGCGTACTGGTAGGTTTCGTCATTCATACGGTGGTGCAGTCATCTCCCCGGGAATCGGTATGTGCTGCATCATCGGGAACGAGACGCAGGGGTGTCAAACCGCTACTTGATCAGCGAAGCGGCGTCCTCGACGGCGGCTCGCACCTCTTCAGCCGAGCCGGTAGGTATATGGAAGATGCAGCGGTCTGCGCCGGCCTCGAGCAGCTCTTCGACGATGTCTGCCTGGCGCGGCGCTGCGTAGATGCTGACCTCGATCGACGCAGGGTCGCGGCCGGCGTCCTCGGCGCGCTGCTTGAGCTCGGCGATGCGCTGCTTCAGCTCCGGTGGCGCCTTGCCGCCGCGCGAGATCGGCATCCATCCCTGACAGAACTCGATCACGCGGTCGAAGGTCGTCGTGCCGCCGCCGCCCATGACGACGGGCGGGTGCGGCTGCTGCACCGGCTTCGGGTAGGACCAGCTCTTGTCGAAGTCGACGTACTTGCCGTGGAACTCGGCCTCTTCCTGCGTCCAGAGCGCCTGCATCGCCAGGACGCGCTCGCGCAGCACCGGGAAGCGCCGCCTGAACTCGACGCCGTGGTCCTCGAGCTCGTCCTGGTTCCAGCCGCCGCCGATGCCGACGATGACGCGCCCGTTCGAGATGTTGTCGAGGGTCGCGATCTCCTTCGCCGTGATGATCGGGTCCCGCTGAGGGATGAGAATGATGCCCGTCGCCAGCTTGAGGGTCGTCGTGGCCCCGGCCATCGCAGTGAGCGCGATGATCGGGTCGTAGGTGTGGACGTACTCCTTCGGCAGGACGGGGCCACCCGGCCACGGCGTCTTGCGGCTGAGGGGGATGTGGGTGTGCTCCGGCAGCCAGACGGAGTCGAAGCCTTTCTCCTCAGCGAGGCGTCCCAGCGCAGCGGGCTGTATCGAGTACTCGGTAGGGAACATGACGAGGGCGTACTGCATTCCGCCAGTATCGGCGATGGCGGCCCGTCCCGAAACTGCCCTCGCGGCCCTTGCTGAGCATCTCCGGCGCTTCGAAAGCTCTGCTATCGCGGTCCTATCAAGCGCCTATCAACGCATTTCGTCGTGCCTGTTTTCACGAAAGATCACGTCCGCCCGAGCCGATACTTTCACAGGGCACGCCGCCAGCCCGAGGAAGTCTACGATGGCCACAGATGCGTACGAAGAAGACCTGATCCGCCGCGTCAAGAACCGTGACGAAGACGCCTGGTCTGAGCTTTACGACCTCCACTACGCCAACCTCTACCGCTATGCCTTCGCCCGGCTTCGCAGCCGCGAGGAGGCTGAGGATATCGCCGCTCAGGTGTTCCTGGAGGCCCTCCGAGGCATCGACGGGTTCGCCTATCGCGGAAAGCCGCTGCTCGCCTGGCTGTATCGGATCGCGCGCAATCTCGTCGCCGACCACCTGCGCTACCAGATTCGCCGCGACCGCGCCGCTCTGAGCATGCCCGGGCGCGACAACTTCGCCCCTGGCGCCGACGAGTCGCTGGACACGCTCGAGCTTCTGGATGCGATTTCGAAGCTGACGATCGACCAGCAAGAAGTCCTTATCCTGCGCTTCTTCATGTCGCTCCCGGCCCGGGCGACGGCACAGATGCTCGGCAAGAACGAAACCGCGGTGTTTGCCCTTCAGGTCAGGGCGATCGGCGCTCTCCGGCGAATCATGATGCCGAGGGGCGTGTCGCTGGAAGCGGTCAGGGCCGCCTAGTGGATAGCCGCCTGCGCGACATGTTGATGCTTGTGAGCCGCGTTCAAGAAAAACGCGGCGACATTCGTTTCATGCTGCGTCAGGATCCGGCCGTCCGGCGCGAAGTCAACGCCTACCTCGACGACCTGCAGTGGCTCTCGCGGGTGAGGGTGCCGGCACCGGAGCGGCGTCACGCCGCTGCAGGGAAAGAGCAGCTCATGGCGCAGCTCCAGCGCAGCCGCCGGCACCAGTTCGTCCCGGCCCGCGTGCTCGGCGCGGCGGCAGGCGTCAGCCTCCTGTTCGCCGTCGTCGCCACGAACCAGCAGGCGGCCAATCATCTACCCGGGCCCATCGACCAGGCGGTGAGCGGCTTCTTCCATCGCGGCGACCAGGTCCAGGCATCGTCGCCGTTCTCAGCGGACCTGAGCACGCCCGCGGAGGCTGCGCTCGACCCGGCCAGGTCTGCGTTTACCAACTAGATACCAAATTCAGAAAAGTTGTCTCACCCCCGTATGAAGTTCGGGGAAGAGGTGGATATACCCTGTGACAGAAGCACGACTTCGGTCTCGCTTCTGGGGTCTGACAAATGCGTTCTCCTTGTGCGCTTCGACGATGTCCGCTGTCGAATGCAGCGCTCGGCCGGTAGGGAAAGCTGGACGAGCGCTGCCGGACCCTTCTCTCCACCCAGATATCCCTTCCCGCAACACTGCTCAGAAGTCGTGGTTGGTCTCGACGCTGCCAGGCCTTTCCTGGCGGCTTCTTCTTAGTGTCGCCGCCATCTGGTGTCCTCAGCCTGACGTCCCGGTCGAAGAGCCCGCCCTCTCCCTAACCCTCTCCCAGAGGGCGAGGGGAGCCGGTGCGTCCTGCTAAAGAGCCATAATGTGCCTCGGCGCAAGCTGCTGCTCGGCAGCCTGCGACCGAAGCCGGGTTGGAAGGGGCGTAGCCCCTCCCGGGGTCTGGGGTGCAGGTTCCCTGAAGCAGAGCTTTCCCGAATCGTGTCGCGAGCAGCGATGCGTTCTGCTGGCCGCCCGTCTATGACATGCCCGCGCAGACCGCCCTGGGTGCAGCCGACGTCAGTGCGGTAGCAGTGGTCGCAAGAGTTCGCCCTCACCCGAGTCGCCTTACACCTCTTACCCTCTCTCAGCGGGGCGTGCAGAGCCTGGCCGAGCCCACCAGACGTGCAAGCTTGTCTCCCAGCCCGACACAGCCCGATTCTTGACACCTTTTCTCCTCACCCCATACACTCCCAGAACAACCGAACATAAAGGCACTGATCAGGACGAGTAGTCCGCCAGCGACGCCCCAGAGAGCCGGGAACAGGTGAGAGCCCGGCGCCGATGCTGCGAACGAATGGACCTGTGAGCCGCGCCCCGAAGGCTGAATGCTTGTAGGAGGCGCCGGAAGGGCACCGTTATCGAAGCCCAGGACATCGCGTCGGTAAGGCGCCGTGTCTGATCTGAGGAAGACTCGCGCTTCAGCGCAGTCTTCGAATTAGGGTGGTACCGCGAACCTTCGCCCCTGTGTTGGGACGAAGGTTTTTTATTGTTCGCGAGGGAATGAGATGGTAGACGAAAAGAAGCGAATCCTCACAGGTGTACGGCCTACCGGGTCGCTGCACCTCGGCCACTATGCCGGCGCGCTCGAGAACTGGCTGCGGCTTCAGAACGAGTACGAGTGCTACTTCCTGATCGCCGACTACCAGGTCTCCGATTACGCGGACGACTTTGACCGTGTGCGCAACTCGGTGTGGGAGGTCGCGCTCGACTGGCTTGCCGTCGGCCTCGACCCGAACACGGCGCATTTCATGATCGAGAGCGCGATCCCGGAGAACGCTGAGCTGACGACCTGGCTGAGCTGGTTCCTGCCGCTGGGCATGCTACAGCGCAATCCGACGCTCAAGGCGGAAATGGACGCCTTCAACAACAAGAGCGTGCCCGTCGCCTTCTTCACCTACCCGGTGATGCAGACGGCGAACATCCTGCTGCCTCGTGCGCACCTCGTTCCGGTAGGTGAAGACCAGCTGCCTCACATCGAGATGACCCGCGAGCTGGCGCGGCGCTTCAACAACCAGTTCGGCACCGTCTTCCCGGAGCCGGAGGGTCTCGTTGGCCGCGTTGCCCGCCTCGTCGGCCTCGACGGGCAGGCGAAGATGAGCAAGTCGCGCGGCAACACGATCGACCTGAAGGACCCGGCAGACGTCGTCGTCCAGAAGGTGCGCGGCATGTACACCGACCCAACCCGCCTGCGCGCGACCGACCCCGGCCACGTCGAAGGCAACCCGGTGTTCATGTACCACGACGCCTTCAATCCCAACGTCGACGAGGTGAACGACCTGAAGGAGCGCTACCTCGTCGGCAAGGTCGGCGACGTTGAGGTGAAGACGAAGCTGGCGACTGCCCTGAACAACTTCCTCGACCCGATCCGCGAGCGCCGCTCCTACTACGAGTCCCACATGGACGAGGTCCGCGAAGCCCTCGCCGCCGGCAGCGAGGCAGGCCGCAAGACCGCCCGCGAGACGATGGAGATGGTCAAGGACGCGATGCAGATCCAGTACCTGAGGGCGCCGAAGTGAGCCGTCGAACGGTCCCAAGGAGGAGTGATGCGCTAGCGCCGCTCAGTTGGCGACTGGCGCACGCCCTCTCCCCAACCCTCTCCCAGAGGGCGAGGGGGCAGGTCACTGCCCGCTCAGTCCCACTGGTCTCGCTCCAGGAGTATTCGCTGTGAACCTTATTCCATCTCTCGAAGAAGCGAAGTCGCTGGCCTCACAGGGCAACATTGCGCCGCTGTATTGCGAGGTGCCTGCCGACTTCGAGACGCCCGTTTCAGCCTATTTAAAGGTCGCTCGCGGTGATTTCTCGTTCTTGCTCGAGTCTGTCGAAGGCGGCGAGCGGCTTGCGCGCTACAGCTTCATCGGAACCGAGCCCTACCGGACGCTGCGAAGCGGGGTTCCCGGCGAGGACAACTTTGGCGACCCGCTCGTCCACGTAGAGCAGGAGCTATCGCGGTTCAAGCCCGTCGCGGTGCCGGGGCTGCCGCGCTTCACCGGCGGCGCCGTGGGCTACATGAGCTACGAGAACGTGCGCTACTTCGAGCCGCGGGTGCCGCAGGCCGGCAACGACGCGCTCGGGCTGCCGGAGTCGATCTTTCTCTTCACCGACACGCTGCTTGTCTTCGATCACCTGCAGCACAAGATCAAGGTCGTGAGCCACTTCCGGCTCGACGGCGACATCGAGGCGGCCTACCGGCAGGCGACCTGGAAGATCGAAGAGCTGGTGAAGCGCCTCGAGAAGCCGCTGGGTGCGCTGCCCTACGAGACGCCTAAGAACGTTCCTGCGTTCGAGGACCGCGTGGTTAGCTCGAATATGAGCCGGGAGGACCACCGCGGCGCTGTACTCAAGGCGAAGGAGTACATCGTCGCCGGCGACATCATCCAGGTCGTGCTGTCGCAGCGCTTCCAGCGTCCTGTCGCGGCACACCCCTTCGACGTCTACCGCTCGCTGCGGGCGATCAACCCGTCGCCGTACATGTACTACCTCGACCTCGGCGAGACGCAGGT
>JBFWZE010000086.1:0-14723 GCA_050185685.1 Dehalococcoidia bacterium | reverse complement strand
GCTGCGGTCTGCCGTCCTGAACGGAAGCTGATGTCGGTAGGATTCACGGTGGCAGCGGCGACGCGAATCCTCACCTGCCCGGGGCCCGGCTCGCGCTCCGGCAGGTCGGCGACTTCGAGTACCTCGGAACCACCGAATCGATTGAAAGTCACTGCTCGCACGATAGATTCTCCTTCGGCATTTCCAGGCAATTCGCGCCGCGTTAGATTCAACATGACTAACCGGCGCGCTTCAGTCTAATCGACGCATCTATAGGCAGACTTGGGCCTGATCCATGATCGGGACTACCATATTCTTGTCTGTCCAGCCGGTTGTCCCACGAGCCCGCGGTGGACTCAGCCGGAGGCGGCTATTATCGTGACATTACATTCGCCCACGGATCTATAGAAGCGAACGGAGCTTGCGGTGCCTGAATCGAAGATCATCTACACCCATACGGACGAAGCGCCTCTCCTTGCGACCTACTCCCTGCTGCCCATTCTCGAGGCCTACGCCGACACGGCTGGTGTCGCCGTCGAGACGCGGGACATCTCCCTGGCGGGCCGCATCATCGCGGTCTTCCCGGAGTACCTGAAGCCGGAGCAGCGCATCGGCGACGCCCTCACCGAGCTCGGTGAGCTCACCATGGAGCCGGAAGCGAACATCATCAAGCTGCCGAACATCAGCGCCTCCGTTCCCCAGATGAAGGCCGCCATCGCCGAGCTCCAGTCCCAGGGCTACGCGCTGCCGGACTACCCGGACGACCCGAAGACCGACGAAGAGAAGAAGGTCCGCGCCCGCTACGACAAAGTGAAGGGCAGCGCCGTCAACCCGGTGCTCCGCGAAGGCAACTCCGACCGCCGCGCCCCGCTCTCCGTGAAGCAGTACGCCCGGGCTCACCCGCACTCGATGGGCGCCTGGAGCAAGGACTCGAAGACCAACGTCGCCCACATGACCGACAACGACTTCTTCCACTCGGAGAAGTCGGTCGTCATCGAGCAGGACGACACGCTGCGCATCGAGCTCGTCGCAGATGACGGCACGACCACCGTGCTCAGGGAGACGCTGCCGGTCCTCGCCGACGAGATCGTCGACGGCACTGTGATGCACGTCGCCGCCCTCGACAAGTTCCTCGCGGAGCAGATTGCCCGCGCCAAGCAGGAAGACATTCTCTTCTCGCTTCAGATGAAGGCGACGATGATGAAGGTCTCCGACCCGATCATCTTCGGCCACGCCGTGAAGACGTTCTTCCCCAAGGTCTTCGAGCAGTACGGTGACGCCCTCATGGCCGTCGGCGGCGACCCGGACGACGGCCTTGGTGCCGTCCTCGACGCGGCGCAGAAGCTGCCTGAAGAACAGAAGAACGCGGTCGAAGGCCTCGTCAAGGAAGCCCTCGAGAACGGCCCGCGCCTGGCGATGGTCGACTCCGACAAAGGCATCACCGGCCTCCACGTCCCCAGCGACGTGATCATCGACGCCTCGATGCCGGCGATGATCCGCTCCTCCGGCCACATGTGGGGCCCGGACGGTAAGGAATACGACACGCTCGCGGTGATCCCGGACAGCAGCTACGCCGACGTCTACCAGGTCGTCATCGACGACTGCCGCGCGAACGGCGCCTACGACCCGACGACGATGGGCACGGTCCCGAACGTCGGCCTGATGGCGCAGGCGGCCGAGGAGTACGGCAGCCACGACAAGACCTTCGAAGTGCCCGCCGCCGGCACCGTCCGCGTCGTCAACAAGGCCGGCGCCACGATCATGGAGCACAAGGTCGAGGCCGGCGACATCTGGCGCATGTGCCAGACCAAGGACATCCCGATTCGCGACTGGGTGAAGCTGGCGATCAGCCGTGCCCGCGCCACCGGCGCCCCGGCCGTCTTCTGGCTCGACCAGAACCGCCCCCACGACGCGAATCTGATTGCCAAGGTGGAACGCTACCTCCACGAGCACAACACCGAAGGCCTCGAGATCAAGACGATGACGCCGGCCGAGGCGACCCAGTTCTCGGTCGACCGCATCCGTAAGGGCGAGGACACGATCTCCGTCACCGGCAACGTGCTGCGTGACTACCTGACCGACCTCTTCCCGATCATGGAGCTCGGCACCAGCGCGAAGATGCTCTCCATCGTCCCGCTGATCGCCGGCGGCGGCATGTTCGAGACCGGTGCCGGTGGCTCCGCGCCTCGTCACGTGCAGCAGCTGACGAAGGAGAACTACCTGCGCTGGGACAGCCTGGGTGAGTTCCTCGCCCTCGCCGCCAGCTTCGAGCACCTCGGCGAGTCGACGAACAACCAGCGCGCCAAGCTGCTGGCCGAGACGCTCGACAAGGCGACGGCGACCTTCCTCGAGGAGAACAAGTCGCCCGCCCGCCGCGTCGGCCAGATCGACAATCGCGGCAGCCACTTCTACCTGGCGCTGTACTGGGCGGAAGAGCTGGCGAGCCAGAAGGAAGACCCGGACCTAGCCGGCGCCTTTGCCCGCCTGGCGAAGACGCTGCGGGACAACGAGCAGACGATCAACGACGAGCTGCTCGCGGTACAGGGCCAGCCTGTCGACATCGGCGGCTACTACCGCCCCGACCCGGAGAAGACCTTTGCGGTCATGCGACCGTCGAAGACCTTCAACGAGGCGCTGTCGATTCTCAAGCGCTAGCAATTAGCGTAAGCAACCACCGAAGGGCCGTCCTGAAAGCAGGGCGGCTCTTCTACGTTGTTGCCCGTTCTCAACGGTAGAATCAGGACCCCTGCGTGACCTTGGTCGGGCGCCGCAGGTGCAGGGCACCGACCGCCAGTGGTTGACCTGCCGCTTTCGCCCTCCCACCTGTCTGGGGAGGAAGCATGGTTATTTCTAGGCGCCAACAACTGTGCCACTTCATGTCATGAATATGCTGCCTGACAAGCATTCAAGATGATTCTGTCAATAGAAGTTCATGTCAAATCGGTAACAGAAGCGAGCACTTCGTTCGATCTCGCCGAGGAAACGAGGCTGTCACAGAAATTTCCTGAATTGTCTCGCCCTAGCCCCACACTTCAGCTGAACTTGAGCCGATGCTTAGAAACGTAGCAAGTCCCCACCACGATCGTGATGCTTCAGGGAGGGAGTCACTGGTGGTTTCGCTGTCTATGTCGCCGCCTACGCTTTCGGCTTTTCCCAGCAGCTTTCCTGCGATGCATCAGCAGCAAGCCATCGATATGTGCTGCGTGCAGGCTCAATCATTGCCCGGGCCGTCATCCTGGCATGGCTCGGCAGTGGCTGGAGGTTGGGAGATGACACCTTATCCGTTCATGCCTGCAGGCCGCCGACGTGCTTTCGCGGCCGAGGCAGGCATCGCTGAAGGAGTAACCATCGTCATGACGCTCGCCGTAGCGACGGCAATGATGACGGCGATCGCCACAAGTACCACGGGGCTTGTCGATTCCATCGGCCAATCCGTGCGTTCGGGCGCAGCAATGCTCAGCCGCCCCGTCGAGCTCCAGGGCGTCGTCCTGGCCCGGGCATCCGAGGCCGACCAGAAAGTCAGCGAGCTTCTATTGCCGGTGACCCTGGGGACCAGCGAGTCGGTCTCGTTCGACGCTGCCGACCCGAACGCAGTCGTGGTTGGCTTTCGAGACGACGCCGAGGTCGATCTCAACGTGCCCTACGAAGCGATCGAGGTGAAGGGCGATGGCGACCTGGTCCTGGAGCGCGGCGAGCTCTTTCAACTCGTTGTCAGGGCCGCGGATATCGCCTCTGAACGAAGCACCGAGGTGCTCGGCCCTGGCTCCACTCTCGTGCTCGATATTGGCATCCCCGGCGGAGGGCATTCAGAGATAAAGCGTCGCTTACCGCCGATACTTCAACCGCTCATGGAGCTGCACTAGCCCGGACAACAAGAGACGCCTCGGGATTGCGACGAGGCGTCTCTGTGCCGTACGAAACGCGCTGCTAGCGCAGCATCTTCGCGACGCGCCCGAGGTTCTGACCGACGGACAGCAGCGGCTTCGCCTCGTCCCTGCTCTCAGAGAGCTTCGTCGCGTACTCGGCCAGCTCGTTGAAGCGCTCCTGGAGGACGTACCACGCCGACTCCTTGTAGGGCAGCGGGTGCATCGTGCCGACGACGAAGCTCGGGCCGGCGGTGTTGTTCGGGTGACCTTCGCCGGCGGGCAGCCGGACGAGCAGCTCGCCCAGCGGCGCCAGCGCTCGTCCCATCACCATCAGCGACGTGTTCATCAGCGTCCCAGCCTGCTGGTCCGTCTCCGTGTCGACGATAAAGAAGCGGGCGAGGAGGTTCAGCATCGTCGTGTAGACCTCGTTGAAGAGGTCGCTGACCTGGACGGCAAACTCGTCGTGCAGCACGTTAAAGTTCAGCGCGCCGGAGACTTCGGGAGGCGTCCTCGCGAACGGGTTGTCGAGCACCGGGAACGCAGGCTCGATGCCGGGGTACTCGTCCTTCAGGCGAAGGTACTCGTAGAGGATGGCGGTGAAGCGCGCGTGGTGCGAGTTGGCGCTGTCGGCGTGACCGCCTTCGCCTTCCTCGACGATGCGCGCGAGGTTGCGCTTCGCGGCCTCGACCGTGCGCATAACCTCCCAGCCTGAGCCGGTCAGGAAGCGTTCGAGGGCGGGCGAAGTCGGTGGGCCGATGAACAGCTTGTCCTCGCCGATCCGTTCCTTCATCGCGTCGAGGCCCTCGAGGACGAGGTCGTAGACATCACCCTGCGACTGGAGGATGAATGCGTCCGGGCCGATCTCATTCGTTCTCGCGCCGTGTACGCCGATGCGTAACTCGGGGTTGCGCCGGAAGGGGAGGTTGCCGCCGGTCGGCTGCTCGATGGCGACGAAGTGCCGCATCGTCTCCTCCGAGAACGGATGCAGCTCGATGTGTACTTCGGGCATGTAATAGGAGCAGCCGTGGGGGAAGTTCGGCCGGTCGAAGTTCGGCGCTGCACCGAGCCCGACGAGGAGGTCGTTAATCAGCGTGAGGTGGAACATCTCCTCGATCGCGATGCTGACGAAGGTGTCCTTCCAGCCCTTCACGACCGGGATCGCTGCTTCCGGAAGGCCGTCTTCGACCTTCGACTTGAGGGTGAAGGCGGTGAAGAGGTAGCTGCAGCAGAGGCTGTGCTCCAGTTCGGTCGCCTGGTTGAGGAGGAAGATCAGCTCTTCCCTGAGATTGACGCGAGACTCCGCAGTCGTCATGACGTTCCTGCCTTTAGAACTCGATGTGTGCTACTCACGCACGTTCGGCGATAGACGCGACAACCCTTGCCGGCCCGAAACAGACGTGAGTACTCGATGCGCGGGGCTGGCTGCCGCGTATTATCCTGCGCCGAGCCCGCGTTGTGCTCAACGCATTTCAAGAAATGCGAAGTTACTACTCGATGAAGTTTGCCTAAGACCTCAGGCGCGCACGGTCTGCCGCGCGGCAAGCACCGCCGGCGCCAGCTCAGCCGCCACGCGCATCGCGCCGACCTGGCCGCGCGCCTCGGCGATCCACTTGCCGGCGATGTCGAAGGCGGTGCCGTGGTCGACCGATGTGCGCACCACGGGGTAGCCCAGAGTGCAGCTCACCGTGCCGTAGAAGTCGACCGTCTTCGCCGCAATGTGCCCCTGGTCGTGGTATAGCGAGAGAACGGCGTCCCAGCGTCCCTGGCGGCACTGGTAGAAGACGGCGTCGGCCGGGATCGGCCCTGCCACCTCGATGCCCATCTCACGGACGCGCTCGAGGGCCGGCTTCAGGATCTCGTTCTCTTCGGTGCCGAGGATGCCGTTCTCGCCGGCGTGGGGGTTGAGCGCCGCCAGGGCCAGACGCGGGTTCGTCAGGCCCAGCTGGGCACTGAGGCCGTGCGTCTCGACGAGCGCGTTGACGACGATGTCCTGGTCGATCTTCTTGATCGCGTTGGCCAGGGAGTGGTGCCGGGTCAGGAAGAAGATGCGCAGCTTGTCGAGGATGAAGAGGGTGAACACCTCGCTGTCGGGCACGCCGAAGAGGGAGCCGATCATCTCGGTGTGGCCGGGGAAGGTCGAACCGCCCGCCTTGATCGCTTCCTTGTTGATCGGCGCCGTGACGATGCCCTGCACCGCGCCCTCGCGCGCCAGCTCGCAGGCCTTCTCGATGTACTCGACCGCCGCGTGACCGTGGCTGCCATCGACGACGCCGAACTGGTGATGCGGCAGGTTCGCGAGGTCGAGGATCTCGAGCGTGCCTGCTTCGCCGGTGACCTCTGAGGCGTTGCTCACGGCTTTCAGTCTGAGGTCGAGGCCGCAGCCCTGGATGACCGTCTCCATGACCCGCGCATCGCCAATGACGAGGGGCTTCATCTGGCTGTAGAGGTCTTGCTCCACCAGCGCCTTGGCCGTGATCTCGGGTCCGATGCCCGCCGGGTCGCCGATCGTCAGTGCAAGAACAGGTCGCGTGTCAGCCATGAGGTCACCTCTCGAGATGCAGTGTTGTCGTCAGCTTCGAGTGTACGCCCCACGGCCAAATACGTCGCTCAGCGGACGAATCTGCAAACACAGGAACTTGACTTCGTGTTTCGACTGCGGCTATTCTCCCGCATCCTCGTCCGGCCGGGTCTTGCTCCGCCAGGAGGTTGGGCATGAACGAACCGCAGGTGCCGAGCTCTCCTTCGAAACGCTCGCATACTGGCTTGCTCGTTCTGGGCACTGTCCTAGGGATCGTCGTCCTGCTGATTGGCATCACAGCCGTGGCGATCTACTTCGGCTCTCCCGGTCAGGACGGCGAGGAAGTACAGGCGCTTCTGGAGTCATTTGTGACTCGGGCAGCCTACGGGGATGCTGACGGCGTGTATTCGATGTTCTCCAGAGAACTGAAGACCAAAGTCAGTCTCGACATGGTCAGGAGAGACGTCGTTCCATCGATGGCCGCCTTCAGAGATTTTCAGATGCTGGAACAGACTGACTGGTCGCGCACCTTGAAGCTGCTCGGCCCGCCTAGGGTTCAGTACGCAGGGATTCTTACCGGCCGGCAGGGCGAACAACTGCAAATCGCGGCTGACCTTGGCAAAGAAGACGGCGAATGGAAGATCATCGTAATCGAGGCGAATCGCTGTTCCAGCGGCAAATGCCCAACCTCCACGCTCTTCTCAGGATTCCCTTGAATGCGCGTCGATGTCCGGCATGCCCTGAACCGGGTAGCTGGAGCGTGCAGGGTGCATGACTGTAGCCCTGCACTGCGCTGGGCTACAGTCGCTGCAGCAGTTCCTCGATCTGGGCGACGTCGTTCATGTCCTGCTCCCAGGCGGCGATCTTGCCGTTCTCGTCGATGACGACGGCCGGGCGGCGGCCTTCCTCCGGCTTGATCAGGTAGCGCTCGGAGTCGGCGGCAGACATGCCGTAGGCGATGCCGACGCTTCGGCCGGTGTCCATGAGGATCGAGAACGGCAGGCTCTCTTTCTCGCACCAGGCCTTCGAGGCGTCGGCGGCGCCGTCGTTCATGCCGTAGATCACGGTGTTCTTCGCGGCGAACTGGTCTGCGCGCTCCTTGTAGCCGAGGCCCATCCGCGTGCAGTTGTTCCCGCCCGCCATCGTGAAGAAGTAGAGCAGGACCTTCTTGCCGCGCAGGTCGGCGAGGTGCACCGTTTCGCCGTTCGAGTCCGTCAGCGTGAAGTCGGGAGCGGGGTCGCCCACGTTGAGTCCGGGCATCCGCGCTACTCCTTGTGGGGGATCAGGTGGATAACGCGGCCGGCGTAGACCGCGGAGGTGTCGACGTCCTTCGCAGTCTCAACCTGCATGAGGTAGCCCTGGACGACCTTTACGGCCGCCTCCAGCTCCTCGTCATCCATAGGGATGCCGCCGTAGGCCTCGAGCATTTCCTTGAGCAGTTCTTTCGTGACAGCCATCTGATAGTTCCTCTATCTACGTGAAAGCCGGACAGCGCCGGACTTCGCTAACAATACCCGTTTCGCGGCGTCCGCAGACAAAGCTTGCGCTGCGAACTAGTCGGCGGGAGCGGCAACAGGTTCGCCCATGAGCACCGGCGGGATGCGGTCGCGGTCGGGGCGGACTTCATCCCAGAACTGGGCCGCCTGCAGCAGCGTCGGCTCGTCGAAGGGCCGGCCGATGAACAGCAGGCCGGTGGGCAGGCCGATCTTCGTGAAGCCGGTCGGCGCTGCCAGCGAGGGCAGCCCCGTCATGTTACAGATGAAAAGGTTGTGGCCGATGACGATGCGGCCCGGCGCCGACGGGTCGTACTCGACGCCCTTGATCGTGACCTTTGCCCCGGGAGGCGTCGCGGGCACGTTGCGCGACGGCGCCATGATCATGTCGAACTGCTGCAGCGCCTTCAGGTACTCCTGGCGGACCAGGTACTGGACCCGCGTCGCCTTGATGTAGTCGCGGGCAAGGACGAACTGGCCGCCGAGGTGGCGCGTCCGTGCTTCCTTGCTGATGTTCTCCCGCTGCTCCAGGAGGTACGGCTCGAAGGTCACCGGCGCCTCGGCGGTGCCGATCACGCGCATGATGTCGGCGTGCTCGAGCATTGGAAAGAAGACGCGCTCGGTCTGAACGCCGAGCTTCTCCAGTTCCTCGATGCTCTTCCAGAAGTTCGCCTCGACCTCGTCGTCGCAGTAGTCGAAGTAGAAGTTGGTCGGGATCGCGACACGCTTGCCCTTGAGCGACTGGCCCATCTTCTCGGTGAAGTCTGGCACTGGCACCGGAACGCTGATCGGGTCGAGCATGTCGTAGCCGGCGAGGGCCTGCATCATGTAGGCGACGTCGCGCGGTGTGCGGGCGATCGGGCCGATGTAGTCGTTGGTGTTCGAGGTGCCGAGGAGGCCGCGCGTGCTGACCCGCCCCGCCGTCGCTTTGAGGCCGAAGAGGCCGCACTGCGCCGAGGGGTTGCGGACGGAGCCACCGGAGTCCGTGCCGATGCCGGCGAAGGAGATGCGGGCAGAGACGTTGGCGCCCGTGCCGCCGGACGAACCGCCGGGGCTGCACTCGAGGTTCCAGGGGTTGCGCGCCCGGCCGTACCACGGGTTGTTCGTCGTGTTACCGCCGGCGAGCTCGTGCAGGTTGTCCTTGGCGATGATGACGGCGCCGGCGTCCTTGAGGCGGGCGACGGCGAAGGCGTCCTCATCGGGCACGTTCTGGTCGAAGACCTTAACGCCGAGCGTGGTTCGGATCCCGCCTGTGGCGATGTTGTCCTTCACGCTGATCGGGATGCCATCGAGAGGGCCGCGGTAGCCGCCGGTGGCGATGTCCTTCTCGCGCGCCTTCGCCCGGGCCAGTGCCTCGTCCTTGGTCAGGGTGATGATCGAGGCGAGCCGGGGGCCGAGGGTCTCAGCGCGGTCGAGCGCTGCCTGTGTCACCTCGACGGGCGAGACTTTGCGCTGAGCAATCAGCGGCGCAAGCTCCGTGATGCTCATGGCGAGCAGTTCTTCGTTGGACATCGATATTCGCCTCCGGTCGGGGATGCTGCGGTCGTTCGTAGGGGCTGCCTGGTCATTGTGCACAGTAGCAGCGGAGGAGGAATTAGTGAATCGGTTAAGTTGTCGTGAAGGCTACAGGCGAGTCGGCTGTTATCAGCGCTCCGCGTGAGCCCCGGACATTACAGGCGGCGCCGTTGCCATATCATTCGTATATGGATATCGCCCTCACATCGCGCGCCGACTATACGCTGCGGGCCGCCATTGGCCTCGCGAAGGCCGGCCCCGACGCCGGATACCGGAAGATTCGCGAGATCGCGGACGAGATGGCGATCCCGGCGCGCTACACACCCGAAATCCTCAATCTGCTGCAACGCGCCGGCATCGCCGAGGCCCGTGCCGGACGGCAGGGCGGCTACCGGCTGAAACGGGCGCCGGCAGAGATTACGGTCCTCGAAATCATCGAGGCGGCTGAAGGTCCCCTGGTATCTGAGCGATGCGTCCTGAGCGGCGGGCCTTGTCACTGGCAGGACACGATCTGCGCCGCCCACCCGGCGATCGAAGAAGCCGGCACCGCGCTGACGAGGGCACTCCGGCACCACACGCTTCAGAGCATTCTCAAGATGGACGAGCGGCTGCGGTCCGCCAACGTTCAGCCCGCCAACTAACGAGCTCACACCCGCACGAAACCGCCCTCAGCGCGTCGATTTGCCTCGGACGCGCTGCGGTTCTGCGCCAATAATTCGGGAATTGAGCATGTAACTTTCTTTCTCTTGTTGCAGGAAGATTCGTGGCGTAGCGTTTACTTGCTACATCTAGTGAGTTGCTAGACGTTTGAGCCGAACCACGTTTCGGGGATCTTTGATCGTGCCTTGAATTTCTGGAGGTGCCTGCTTAATGGCGGTTATTGGACTTCCTGTAAGCCATCGCAATGCTGCGTCGTTTCTTCCAGAGTGGGTTGTTACGACAGACCACAAACGAATTGGCGTCATGTACATCACGACGAATATCCTCTTCTTTATCGTCGCCGGCATCATGGCGCTGCTCATGCGTGCTCAACTTGCACAGTCTGAGAGCACGTTTCTCGGTCAGAATAGCTACAACCAGATCTTCAGTATGCATGGGACCACCATGCTGTTCTTCTTCATCATTCCGATTGGCGCCGGGTTTGGAAACTACTTGCTGCCCTTGATGATCGGCGCCCGAGACATGGCGTTCCCGCGGATCAACGCGATGAGCTACTGGCTGATCCCGCTCGCCGGGATCATTCTCTTCAGCTCATTCCTGACGACGGGCGGTGCGCCCGCAGCAGGCTGGACGAGCTACGCGCCGCTGTCAGATGCCACCTTCATGCCGATGAAGGGGGTCGACCTCTGGATCATCTCGATTACGCTGCTCGGCATTTCGTCTGTCGCCGGCTCAATCAACATGCTCGCGACAATCATGACGATGCGGGCACCGGGCATGACGCTTTCGCGCATGCCGGTCTTTGTCTGGTCGCTGGCAGTGACCCAGGTGCTGATCCTCTTCGCTGTGCCGGTACTGACTGCGGCCCTCGCCATGCTCTGGATGGACCGCAACCTGGGCACGACCTTCTTCGACCCGCGAAGCGGCGGCAACCCGGTCCTCTGGCAGCACCTCTTCTGGTTCTACTCGCACCCGGCCGTCTACATCATGGTCCTGCCGGCGTTCGGCGTGATCTCTGAGGTCCTGCCGGTCTTCACGCGAAAGCCGCTCTTCGGTCGCAAGGCGGTGATCTACTCCAGCGTCGCGATCGGTGTCCTCGGGTTCACGGTCTGGATGCACCACATGTTCTCCACGGGCCTGAACTTGCCACTCACGCTCTTCACGATGCTGGCGACGATGTCGATCGCGGTACCGACCGGCGTGAAGATGTTCAACTGGATGGGCACGATGTGGGGCGGCTCCATCTCCTTCGAACCGCCGATGATCTTCGCGGTCGGCTTCCTCCTCGTCTTCCTGATCGGCGGCATCGACGGCGTCTACACCGCCATCGTCCCGATCGACTACGCGCTGAACGACACCTACTGGGTGGTCAGCCACATCCACTACGTCCTCTTCGGCGGCTCTGTCTTCGGCGTGTTCTCCGGCATCTACTACTGGTACCCGAAGATCACGGGCCGGTTCCTCTCGAAGAAGCTGGCGCTCACCCAGGCTGCGCTGATGTTTGTCGGCATGAACGTCGCCTTCATGCCGATGCACGTCCTCGGCCTCATGGGTATGCCGCGTCGGATTGCCACCTACCAGAGCGGTCAGGGCTGGGACATCTGGAACCTGATCTCGACGATCGGCGCCTTCACAGTCGCCGTGGGCATCCTTGTCTTCCTCGTGAACATGATCGTCAGCAGTCGCGGGCCTCGGAATGCCGGGAACGACCCATGGCAGGGCAACACGCTCGAGTGGCTCACCTCGTCACCGCCGCCGGTCGAGAACTTCGAGACGATTCCTCAGGTCCGCAGTGAGAACCCGGCGGCCGACGTTAGACGCGACGCCGCCCTCGCCGGCGGTCTTCCAGCCTCACAGCCGGCGCATTGAGGTGCAGCGATGGACGAGATGCTCGACACCAGCCACCTCATTGCGGGACCACTCGCCGCGGCGAGCCTCTGCACGACGTTCTCGGAGAACCTCTGGGCCGGGCTCTGGGGAGGGATTCTCGCCCTCGTGATGTTCATCATCGCCGACATCTTTCTCATCGAGCGCGGCGAGACGAAGCGCTACTAGCTGCGCGGTCGCGGCGATAGGTGAGAACCTCTCGTCTCGCGCGGCGTGTACCTGCCGCGGGACTCGGGATTGCATAGACTACGCCCTGTGGCGGGAGACTCCCGTCGCACCCAAAGGAGCGCAGGCTATGCCCGATACCTACCCTCGCAACCTCACCGGTTACGGCGCGCATCCCCCGGACCCGCGCTGGCCCGGGGGCGCCCGCGTGGCTGTGAGCTTCGTCCTGAATTACGAGGAGGGCGGCGAGATGACACCGCTCGAGGGCGATGCCACCTCCGAGTCGTACCTGCAGGAGGTCGTCGGCGCGCCGCCGACGGTCGGCCAGCGCAATCTGAATGCGGAGTCGATGTTCGAGTTCGGCAGCCGCGCCGGGTTCTGGCGGGTCCACCGGCTGTTCGAGAAACACGGCATGCCTCTGACCGTATTCGCTGTGGGACAGGCCCTGGAGCGGAACCCGGTGGCGGCGCGGGCGATGGCAGACGCCGGCTGGGATGTTGCAAGTCACGGCTGGCGCTGGATCGACTACATGGATATGCCCGAAACAGAGGAACGACAGCATATCCAGCGTTCGATCGATGCAATCGAGCGGCTCACGGGGACGCGGCCGGTGGGCTGGTACACGGGCAGGATCAGCGCGAACACCCGGCGTCTGGTTCATGAGGCCGGCGGCTTCCTCTACGACTCGGACTCGTATGCCGACGAGTTGCCGTACTGGGAGACCGTGAACGGTGAGCCGGTTCTCATCGTCCCGTACTCCCTCGACGTGAACGACTTCAAGTTCCTTACGCCAAACGGCTTCGTGACCGGAGACGACTTCTACGAATACGCGCGTGACTCCTTCGATCAGCTCCGGGAGGAAGGCGGCAGGATGATGTCGATCGGCCTGCATTGCCGCTCGATCGGCAGACCGGGCCGCGCGCGGGGCCTGGCGCGCTTCTTGGAATATGTCGCCGGCATGCCCGACGCGTGGGTTGCGACTCGCGCCCAGATCGCCCGCCACTGGCGCGCCGAGCACCCGTACCTGCCCGAGTAGCGCCGCCCTCCAGACGCACGGCGGGCGCCTAGCCCCGAAGGGATAGACGCCAGGTCGAGTTCGCCGTGGGCGGGGATGGTGCTACGCCCTGCCGTTCGAGGAGTGGGGGTGACTGGCCCCCGTGGCGTAGCGCGTCTTGAGAAGTGGGAGCGGGCGGTTCTTTCGCCCAGTGCTCGTCCCCGAATACCGGAGTGGCTGTGGAGGGCGGCCTCCCCGCCGAGACCGCCCTCGCGTACGCCCCCAGTAAAGGCGTCTGGTTACGGCAGGTAGTAGTCGCGGACGAGCTGACCGTCGACCAGGCTGCCGGGAAGCTCAGCGTCGATGAACCAGCTCTGGGGGCTGGTGCAGTACGACATCACGCCGATGTAGTTGCCGCACGGCTTGAAACCGATGTGCCCGGTCGAAGCGTCGCCGGCGCCGTGGTCGGCGAAGCCGATCGCGTGCCCCATCTCGTGCGAGAGCATCGTCTTGTTGCGCCAGGCGTCGTTCGCGCCGAGGAAGACGATCGCCTTGTTGTTACCGCGCTGGGTGTAAGAGGGGCTGCACACCGTGTTCACCCAGGTGGCCGCTGAGCCCTGCGCCGTGACGAGGATGTCCGCGTCCTGCCAGTTGCCGCTGTACGGGGCGAAAATTGCGAACCCGTGGTACTCCTGGAAGAGGTTGTTCCAGGGGGCGAAGGAGGCGACAACATCGTCGTAAGTGACGCCCGCGGCGGCGAGGTTGGGGTCGATGCTGACTGTCTGAGTGCGGTAGCTCGCCTTGTAGTTGCACATCATGTGGTCGGAGGTGGCGGCGTCGATCTTCAGGGGGCTGCCGGCGATGACCGCGATGCCGAGGGCGATAGCGCCAATCGGGGCGGCGGCCTTGAAGACGAGGGAGCGAATCTTGGAGCTGAGGGAGCGAGGGGCAAGCTGCTGCCGAGGTTCCGTAACCATAGTGGTGGACCGCTTTCTGCTGGTGTTGCGAGCGGTTTCACCACTGGCTTGTCCTTCAGGGAAGGACGGGTCTCAGGGCTTTGGTGACCACATTGAGCACGCTCCTTGCGCTCGGCCCTGAGGCATAGCCTCGTCAACTACTATTCGATTCTCTGTTGAGTTCCTCTCGATCAATAAAACGGAGTGATTACGCCGGTATTACTGCTGCCGGGCTGAATCCGCGCAACTGTAATACCTGTATCAATTGATACAACTCGTAGTCATCGGGCCCGACGAGGCCTCAGGGCGCTTCGAGGTTGAGCAGCGAAGCTTCGAGCACCGGTAGGAGGTCAGCCGCGACTTCCTTCTCGTTCGACGACCCGTAACGCGCCATCGCCGTGAACACCTCGTGGCAGGCGATGACCGCGTCGAGGAGGGCAGGCGACCGCGCCAGCAGCATCGCCCGGGCGTAGATGTTGTCGTCGCCTCCGTGCACCGTGGCGATCACGCGCCCGGTTTCGCGCTCGACGACCTCAGGCTGCGCTTCGGGCGAGAAGCGGATGCTCCATTTCGAGAGGCGGTACTCATTCGTCATCGCAGGTCAACTCCCGAGTGAGGGACGAGCGCATCTGCAGCCGCGCAGCTGACTCGCTGCAGCCCGGCCGTGGTGGTGAAGCGCGGAAGCTCGAA
>JBFWZE010000085.1:0-14776 GCA_050185685.1 Dehalococcoidia bacterium | reverse complement strand
CCGAGGATCTCCCAGCCGGAGGTACCCGCGTCGAAGGAGCCGTTTGTCAGCCACTGAGCTCCAGTCGCTGGCGAAACGCTGAACATAAGGAGAGTCGAGAACGAAAAGGCGATCACCGCTGCGATCGCAACCGCTGCATCCTTGCCCGGCACTGGTTCCTCCGCGGTAGCTCTTCTCTAGGCGGCGCCTCGGAAGACTAGCGGCGGAGTTGAACTTTACGAACGTAGAGAAATTCGTCGACGGTGACTTCGCGGGGGCCACCGTCTTTGAGCTGCTTCGCCGGCGTGCCAGTGCCCGGGATCAACGACCGGCCGGCTGCCTTTGCGGCATTTCCGGCCATCCGCCGCAGCATCCACTCGACGCCGGTGCTCAGCGCGAGCACTGCGACGCCTCGTACGACAGAGGGCGGAATCGAGACATTGATCGGGTTGGCGGCGGGCTGGACGGCGGTCACCGGCCGTACGGCAGGGACGTCGATGGTCAACTGGTGACCGCACTTGCGGCAGAAGTTGTCCGTCGTGTCACGGACGGTCCCGCAGCGGTTGCAGTTGGGTGTGTCCACGCCGGGAGTATATCACGCGGACGGGGGCTGCTCGCGACGGACGGGAATCGGACTGCCGCCGAGAGCCTGCCGCGTCTGGATGTAACGGATGACGTCGCCGCGGTGGATCAGGCCAAGGAGCAGGTGGCCGTCCACCATCGGGATCTGGTTCACATCGCCCGCCGCCAGCTCGCGGAGGACGACGGGCAGGTCGTCGGTTCTCGAAACGGTGCGGAGCTTCGAGAAGGGCGTCATCGCGCGGAAAACGGTCGTCGTCGGCCACTGCTCGCGCGGGATCGCCCGCAGGTCGCTGAGCGTGACGAGGCCGAGGAGCTCCTGGCCTGCCATCACCGGGTAGACGCGGGCCGGTCCGGAGAGGACGTGCTCTTCGACGAGCTCACTCAGCGTCAGCTGCGGCGAGACAGCGGTGTACTGGTCGTTAACGACGGCGCTGACCGGGACGCCCTTGAGGACGGTCTCAACGAAGAGCTCCTCGTAGCTCGCCGCCGAGCTCGACCGGAGGAAGTTGCCGATGATGAAGAGCCAGACGCCGAGGAACAGCGAGCCTGTGGCTAACGCAGCGAGGGCGCCAAGACCCATCATCGCGTACGCGACATATTGCCCAACCTTCGAGGCGAGCTTCGTCGCGTCCAGGATGTTGCGCTGGCGAGCCCAGAAGATGCTGCGCAGGACGCGGCCGCCATCGAGCGGGAAGCCCGGCACGAGGTTGAAGAGCGCCAGCACGACGTTGATCGCCGCAAGATGCAGGCCGACCTCGGCGATGCCGGATTCGACCGGACTCACCGCGAGGTAGGCGATCGCGAACAGGCCGCCGAGGATCAGGCTCGTGAGCGGACCGACGATTGCGATCCAGAACTCCTGCTTCGACGTCTCCGGCTCCTTCGTCATGTTCGAGACGCCGCCGAAGATGAAGAGCGTGATGCTGCTTACGGGAATGCCGTAGCGCCGCGCCACGACCGAGTGCGACATCTCATGCAGCAGGATGGAGAGGAAGAAGACGATGGCGACGGCCGCGCCGACGATCAGCCTTCGCGACTCGGTCCAGCCGGGGTAGAGGTCCTGGAGGAGGTCGGTCCCGTAGGTGTAGGTCAGCAGGACGAAGATCAGAGCCCAGCTCCAATGGACGTTGACATCGAAGCCCAGGATGCGGGCGATGCGAAATGTCCCGGCCAATAGATGCCTCGCTATTCCTGCCTGAGGGGGCCTGCCGCTAGGAGCGTAGGGTGAGCTTGCGGGGCCGTCAATCTCCACCGAGTGTCCAACAAAAAGGGCCCGTCATCGACGGGCCCTTGCGTCTCTCGAAGACGGCAGTTACTTGACGTGCGCTTCCAGCAGCTCGCGGATCTCGGTGACCTCGGTCTGGCGCCAGCCGTCCCAGATCGGGCCGTGCTGGAACGCCTCGTACTCCGCCATGTACTTCGCGCGCTCCTCCTCAGAGAGGTCGGGCTCGCGCAGCTTCGTTGTCAGCGGGTTCAGGACGGTCTTGATCTCTTCGCGGGCCTTCTTCGAGCGCTCGATCCAGTGGCCCAGGTACTCGTGGTCCTTGCTGTAGAAGACGAAGACCGGGATCGACTGGTACTCACCCTTGTAGAGAAACTCGTTCATGATGTCGAGGTTCTCATCGCGGAAGAAGACTTTCATGTCGAGGCCGGTTGCCTCGGCCAGGCGCGCCATCACCGGCATCCCGCGTACGACGTCGGTGCACCACGGCTCGCCGAGCGCGAGGACCGACACGGGGCCGTTCTCTTTTTCCATCAGCGCCTTGATCGCGGCGACGTCGTCCGCGTTCAGGGTCGTCTCGTCGTAGTTCTCCTGGAACTTTTCCTTGTTCCGTTCGATCTTGTCCATCCATTCCTGCCAGGTGATGCCCTGGGCGAGGCGTTCCGGGGTTACGACGCTTTCCTGCTGGACGGTCATGAGACGCTCCTTTTGTCGATGTCTGAGATGGCGGCGCGAGGTTGCACGCAGTATAACCTACAGCGCTCCGGCCGGCGACGGAGATTATGCCTCGGCCGAAGGTCGCAGCAGGTCTCGCCGGCCCGGCGGACGAAAAGGGTGAAGCGCAGGGCCAGAATTCTCGTCAAGCATTCTCGACCGGCCGCGATAGGTCGCGGAGCGAACGAGATGCGCGCACACCGGCAACCAGGCCGGGTGCAGCGAGAGGAGTACTTCTAATGACTCAAGCACCAGCAGTCAACCAGAACAAGGCGCTCTGGGAAAAGGGCGACTTCACCCGTATTGCCGCAACCATGCGCACGAGCGGCGAGGCACTCGTTTCCAGCCTCGGCGTAACCAGGGCGACGAAGGTCCTGGACCTCGGCTGTGGTGACGGCACCACCGCAGTACCGGCGGCGCGGCTCGGCGCCGACGTCCTCGGTGTCGACATTGCCCGCAACCTCGTCGCGGCGGGTAACCAGCGGGCGAAGGCCGAGGGCCTTGCAAACCTGACCTTCCAGGAGGGCGATGCCTCGAACCTCGAAGGCCTGAACGATGACAGCTTCGACCTTGTCGTGTCGATATTCGGCGCCATGTTCGCGCCGAAGCCGTTCGACGTCGCGAAGGAGATGGTCCGCGTGACGAAGCCCGGCGGCCGCATCGTGATGGGCAACTGGATCCCAAACGACCCGACCCTGGTGGCGCAGATCCTCAAGATCAGCGGCGCCTACTCACCGCCGCCGCCGGAGGGCTTCGTCAGCCCGATGACCTGGGGCGTCGAAGACAGCGTCGTTGAGCGTTTCACCAGCGCCGGAGTCGCGGCAGCCAATGTCAGGTGCGAACGTGACACCTACACCTTCGACTTCAGTGGGACGCCCGCCGAGTTTGTCGCGCTCTTCCGCGAGTACTACGGCCCGACGATGAACGCCTTCGACGCTGCTGCGAAGGACGGACGCGCTGAAGAGCTCGAGCGAGAGCTCGTCAGCCTCTTCGAGGCGCAGAACCACAGCACAAAGGAGGGCGCAACCTCGATCAGCGCCACCTTCCTGCGTGTGACGGCCACCGTCTAAACCGGAACTTCGGCCCCGGCTCCTCGCCATCACGGCGAGGCGGCCGGGGCTGCAGGTCCGCCGTCAAAACCCAACCTGACTTTTTGTTCGCCGCCATCAACTCGAAGCGGCTTCAGAGTCCCTATACTGTGCCCCGCCAGTCCCGCGATCCGGCCGTTCGGCCGCGCGTCCTGGCGCCTTGGCGAACAGCAGGAGGGATGAATGACGAGCTTCACGGAAACGGTGCCGGCGTACCAGGTAGACCCCTACTGGCCGAAGCCGCTCCCCAACGACTGGATCATCGGCCAGGTCTCCGGCATCGCGGTCGATGCCGATGACAACATCTGGATCGTCCACCGCCCCGGTTCGCTGACCCAGCGAGAGACCGGCGCGGCGCAGAACCCGCGCTGGGCGGACTGCTGCATCCCGGCGCCATCGGTCATTCAGTTCGACCCCGAGGGCAACGTGCTGCGGGCGTGGGGCGGCAAGGGCGGTCCTGACCTCTGGCCCGGCTCTGAGCACGGCATCTTCATCGACCACGAGAAGAGCGTCTGGCTCGGCAGCATGAACGAGTACGTCACGAAGAACACGATGGACGGCAAGCGCCTGCTCACCCTCGGTGAAGCGACGCCGCCGCCGGACCCGAACGCACCCGCGCCCGAGCGGCCGGAGCCGTCGCCGACCGGTCAGATTCGCCGCCTCCCCGGCGCCAGCAACGACCTGACGCGCTTCTCCTCGCCGACCGACATCTTCGTCGACGCCGATGCGCGCGAGGCGTTCATCTCCGACGGCTACGGCAACCGCCGCCTGATCGTCGTCGACTCGCAGACCGGTGCCTACAAGCGTCACTGGGGCGCCTACGGCAACCCGCCGACCGACGACGTTCTGCCGGACTACGTGCCCGGCCAGGAGCCCTACAAGCAGTTCCGCAGCCCGGTGCACGCGGTGCAAATCGACAAGGACGGCCTCGTCTACGTTGCCGACCGCCCGAACAACCGCATCCAGGTCTTCCGCAAGGACGGCACCTTCGTGAAGGAAGCCTTCCTCGCGACCTGGACGCTGGGCATGGGCTCGGTGTGGGACTTCGACTTCTCGCCCGACCCGGACCAGACTTTCCTGTTCGTCCCGGACGGCACGAACATGAAAGTCTGGATCCTCACCCGCAAGGACCTCCAGGTTGTCGGCAGCTTCGGCCACGGCGGCCGGATGGCAGGCCAGTTCGACTGGGTGCACAACCTTGCCGTCGACTCGAAGGGCACGATCTACACCTCCGAGGTCAACACCGGCAAGCGCGTGCAGAAGTTCAACCTGGTGCAGCGCTAACCAGCACGGAGCACGTCTGACGGGCCGTAGTTCGATTTCTCGAAGTTGGACTACGGCCTTGCTCTTGCCCTCGAAGGGGCGAAAGGTCTAGTTGATCTCGAGGTAGGAGCTGACCGACGTCCCGCTGCAGGTGACGACGACGAGGCCTTTGCCCTTCTTGGTGTTCTTCGAGACGTCCCAGGTCCAGGAGATTTTGCCGCCGGCGTCAGCGGACTTGGCGACCTGGCCGATGCTGCTGTCCGCGGGCGAGCCGTTCGGCGCCGCAAAGCTCATCGCGCAGCTCGCGTTTGGCGCGACCGTAGCGTTGAGGTTCGCGGTTGCTCCCGGCTTGACGGGCGACGAGAGCGAGTCGATCTTCACGAGGGCCGTCTGCTGCTGACCGGGAACCGCCGTTGACGATGGGCGAGGCGTGGGTGCTGACGTTCCGGAGCCTCCCGAAACCGTGGAAGTTGGGCGCGGCGTCGACGTATTGACGGCGGCGCCGGGGGTGGTTGCCGCGATCGATTGGTTTCCGCTCGACGATGAACCGCCGGTGGCCGGCAGGGTCAGCGTCTGACCAACGGCGAGCTTGTCGGGCCCGCCGAGTTTGTTCAGCTCAACGATCGCCGCGACGCAGGCGTTGATTGCCATCGCCGGTACATGGGCGGAGCAGATCGCACCGAGGTTGTCGCCCGACTTCACGACGTACGTGAGGACGCTGGCAGCGACTGTCGGCGTCCTGGCCGGTGCCGTGGAGGTATTGGGCGTGGCCTGCGGCGAGCTCACCTTGCCGGCGACTTCAGCAGTCGGTCCGGGCCGGGAGTTCGCGGCAGCGAGTCCGCCCGGGGGCATGTCGTCGCCTCTGACCGTCTGCACCGCCAGCACAATCAGGGCAATCGGCGCGCCATAGCCGATCGCGAAACGCAGCAGGGAGCCGCTCGTCATCCACCACCAGTAGAGGCGGACGTAGTAGCGGGCGGATTCGAGCATGTCTCTTAGGTTTAATCGCATATACAGTTAACTGAATCTACGCCTGTACAAAGGGCGCGTCAATCCGCTGTTAGGAAGTTGTTAGGACTGTGGGGCATCGGCGACGGTCAGCAGGTAGCTACTCGCTCGCCTTTACATCTGCCCACAGCGCGAGCAGCTGCTCGCGGTCCATCTCGCGAAGGTCGGCGGAGGCAGCGCGCGCGGCGGTCTCGACACCCTCGAAGCGGCGGCGGAACTTATGGCTTGCCTCACGAAGCGCCTCTTCGGCGTCGATGTCGAGGTAGCGCGCGTAATTAGCGATATTGAGCAGGAGGTCGCCGAACTCCTCTTTCGCCTGGTCCTTCGTCGTCGCCGCATGCAGCTCATCGAGCTCCTCGGTCACCTTGTCGATGACGTCGCGTGTATCGGGCCAGGCGAAGCCTGCTTTCTCGGCCCGGCGCAGCAGAGTCTGCGCGTACGAAAGGGCAGGCATCGCGCGCGGGACACCACTGAGCGCCGACTTTGCTTCTTCGGCTCGCTCGGCGCGCTTGAGCTCATCCCACTGGCGGTTGACCTGGTCGGCGGTTTCGAGCTCGACGTTGCCGAAGACGTGGGGATGGCGGCGCACGAGCTTGTCGCTGAGGCCCCGCATCACGTCGGTCATCGTGAAGTCGCCGGCTTCTTCGGCGAGCTGGCTGTGCAACACGATCTGGAGCAGGAGGTCGCCGAGCTCTTCAGGCAGGGACGCAATGTCATCCGCGTCGAGCGCGCCGACCACTTCGAAGGCCTCTTCGATGACGTAGGGACGCAGGCTGCTGTGGGTCTGCTCGCGGTCCCAGGGGCAGCCGTCGGGCGCCCTCAGCCGGGCGACAATCGCCCGAAGGTCTGCGTACTGCTGGTGTTCTTCAGGGCTCAGCATGGTCGTTGCCTCAAGGTTGGAGGTAGGTACGGAGAAGGGGAGTATCTTGACGTAACGGATCACTGGTTCGCGTTGACACTACCCGATCGCGAATCTACCATACCCTCAACCCAAGAGACCGAGACGTGGCGGGCGCCTCAGGCCGGGAAGGCTAGTTGTGGGCGCCCTGCGTTTTCTCGCCACCGTCATTTTCATCCTCTCGATACCCGTTGCCCTGCTCACGACGAACATCCGCTTCGTCGCGAACGAGCCCCGAGTCTATCGCTACGCCATCGATGAGTACGGCGCCGTAGCTACCACCGGTATCGCCCGCGAAGAGCTGATCGAGGCGGGCGCCGGCCTTCGCGCGTACTTCAACAATGGGGACAAAGAGCCCAACATCCGGGTGCAGAAGGGCGACCAGGAGGTCAACCTCTTCGGCGCGCGCGAGATTGCCCACCTTGTCGATGTGAAGGACCGCTTCCGGCTCGTGAACCGCATCCAGGAGTTCAGCATCCTCTACGTCATCGGCTACATCGCCGCAGTCGTGCTCTGGGCGCGTGAGGTCACGCCGCGGCGTCTCGCCGTCAACGTGATCATCGGGAGCCTGCTGACCCTCGGCGTGGTCGGTGCTGCCGGTGCCATGGGTGCGTCCGGCTTCGATTCTGCCTGGACCGACTTCCACGAGGTCCTGTTCAGCAACGACCTCTGGCGTCTCAACCCGGATACCGACCGCCTGATCCAGATCTACCCGCCGGCGTTCTGGGAGAACATCGTCTTCTTCATCGGCCTGCTCGTGGTCGCGGAGGCGGCGGCGCTCGTCATCGCGTCGGCGCTGTACCTCGGCGCCAGCCGCCACGCCGAGTCGCGCCGCCTCGAGCCGTCCTACGCGGCCTAGGCAGGTTGTGAGCTCCCGCACGGCCGACAGCACCCCACAACGACTCCGCGAGCCAGCTGCAGCGGCGTCGCGGTCTCCCATCATCATCAAGAGACGGCGCGTGATCGCCTGGCGCCCCATCACCCGACCGCCGGCGTCATAACGCACGCTTCCGGACGCGAAGAAGCCCCGGTAACACCGGGGCTTTCTCGATAAGACTGAAGGGCTGCTAGTGCCCCGTTAGCAGCAGGAGCAGCCGCCGTGGCCGCCCATGTCGGTGCTGCAGCAGGCGTCGGCGCCCATGCCCATCGAGGGCATCTGCATCGCGACGCCGGAGGTCGACTTCGTCACGGGGGCGAAGAGCGACAGCACGCGGTTGTTCGTGGTGTGGCCGCTCGGACAGGTGGCCGGGTTGTCCATCTGGCTGACGGGCCGGAGAATCTCGAACTGCTCGTTGCACGGCGGGCAGAAGTACTCGTAGAGCGGCATAAATCACACCTCCTGAAACTGGAGCGATGGTAGCCAAGCAACTCCAGCCTCGTCAAGGAACGAGCGTCGCTTCCTTGTGGGTAAGACGAGCGGGAACGATCACCGACCAGCAAATCGACCCCTCGGCCGCGGTTGTTGGCCAGTCTGGCTGCGACTACTAAGATGGCTCGAAGTAAGGCTGCGACAATCGCACGCACAGAGAGTCTCGAGCCCCGGCCGGAGGCTTCTTTAGCGGGGCCCGGGTGCGGGTCACAAAAGAGACCGGTCCTCGGCTCAGACGTCAGGAGAAATCTATATGCAGGTAGCGAAGGCAAGCGAGGCGCAGGACGCGAAGGCGACCGGCAGCCTTTTCATGGGCGAAGTGAACCGCGGCGTGTCGCTGGAGCAGGGCACCGAGCGCCTGCGCATCGGCCTCGTCAAGTTCAGCCCCGGCGGCCGCACGAAGTGGCACACGCACGACTTCGAGCAGGGCCTGATCATCGTTGCCGGCAAGGGCATCGTCGCCACCGAGGACGAAGAGCACGTCGTTGAGGCGGGTGACGTCGTCGTCGTGAAGCTGGGCGAGAAGCACTGGCACGGCGCCACCGAGCACACCCACATGCACCACTTCTCGATCGGCGTCCCGAACGGTACGACGACCGAGCTTGAGCCCGTCGACGAGATCAAGACCAAGAACCCCTAGCGCGTGAGCCCGGCGGAGCCGCTGCGTATCGAGGTCCCCGGCGCGGGAGGTATCAGCGCGCTTCGTTCCGGCCCCGCTGAGGCGGCGTGGACGCTGGTCTACGCGCCCGGCGCTGGCTCGAACCTTAACGACCCCTTCGGCGCGTACGCGGCGAAGGCGCTCGAGGCCGCCGGCCTGGCGTGCGTCAGATTCCAGTTCCCGTATAGCGAGGCGAAGCGCAAGATCCCCGACCGCACTCCCGTCCTCGAAGCGACCTGGCGTGCAGTCCTCGACCAGACGAGGCCGCAGGCGCAGCGTATTGTCGCGGGCGGGCGCTCGATGGGCGGTCGGATGGCATCGATGGTCATTGCTGGTGGCGAGGCGGTCGATGCCCTGGCACTCTTCGCCTATCCGCTGCACCGGCCGGGCAAGCCGGAGCAGGTTCGCACCGAGCACCTGCCGCGGATCGCTGTGCCGACGTTGTTCTGCTCCGGCGACCGGGACACCTTTGGCACCGTCGAAGAGCTGACCGCTGCCGCCGCGCTCGTGCCCGGCGCTCGCCTCCACGTGCTCGAGGGCGTCGACCACGGTTTCTCCGTCCTCAAGGCGAGCGGCCGCAAGCGCGAAGACATCTGGGACGAGGCGATCGCGGCGCTGCTCGACTTCCTCGAGGCGCTCTCGTGATCGAGGTCCTTGCACCGCAGCTCGTCTGGATACGAGGCGGAAGCTTCCTCATGGGCAACGACGCCGGCCGCGCCGACGAACGCCCGGCACATCGCGTCAGCGTCGCGCCGTTTCGCGCCGCCGTAGCTCCTGTGAGCAACGCGGAGTACGACGCCTTCGTCCGCGCTACGGGCCGCGAGCCGGCGCCGTTTCGCAGCGATGAGCGGTTCAGCGACCCGCAGCAGCCCGTCGCGGGCGTGAGCTGGCATGACGCGGTGGAGTACTGCGCGTGGCTTGCGAAGGAGACGGGCCTGCCGCTGCGTCTGCCGACAGAAGCAGAGCGCGAGTACGCAGCGCTGGGAGGACTCGAGCCTCGCGACTGGCCCTGGGGCAACGAACCGCCGGCAGCGGTGGAAGCGCTTCGAGACATCGTCAGCCTCAATCAGCCGCACGTGCCCGGGCCCGCATGCGCCAACGGCTACGGCCTGCGCTGCATGGTCGACAATCTGCACGAGTGGTGCAGCGACTGGTACGACCCGGAGTATTACGCCGCGTCGCCGTCGCGCTCGCCGCGGGGGCCTCGTACCGGCCGCCGCCGCGCCAGCCGCGGTGGCAGCTGGCGGCACGCGGTGAAGTTCAACCGGATCAGCGCCCGGTCCAGCCTCGACCCCGCCTACCACTACAACGATTACGGCTTCCGCGTCTTCGCCGGCGCCTGATCACCCCAAGGAAGCTCGCTGCTTCTCGTTGTGAGCAATCGACCGGGAGGGAGGCGCGAAGCAACCTTTGGCGGCCGCAGGTGTGCTGAAGTGGTGCTTCGGCCACCAGAGGGTGCAAAGGGTAGAGAGCCCGCCCTCACCCTATCCCTCTCCCAGCGGGGCGAGGGGATCCCGTTGGCTCTCCCTTCGGACCGGTAGCGCCCGTCATCTCAAGACGTGTCTGCCAGAAATCGCCACGCTCATATTTGTAACGCGCGGCTCGTTTGCGCTTTGCTAGGTTGGATGTATTCCCCTTTCTCGGAGGTGCCGCGTTGGCAGACGGCGTCCAGTACATCCTGATGAACCCCTCGCAAATGCGGCGCGGGGCCTCGTTCTCCGTGTGGTCGGCGGCGAAGGCCGGCGTGTTCGTCTCAGTGCTCGCCTTCATGTTGTTTTCGGGCTACCTGATGTGGCGCTGGGCCGACGCCAATCTCTTTCACTGGGGCATCGACACGACGAGCGTGACCGAGACGAACACCACCGAGCTCGTCGCGCGGCTCCAGGCCTTCGAGGTCGTGACGATCAAGCACCAGTACGACGCCTCGGCGAAGATCGACGTCAACAAGGGCGTGTCTGCCGGGCCGCTGCGCAGCAACGTCCCGGGCTGGCTCGCGGGTCAGGAGATGAAGGTCGATGGGCAGGTCCTCGTCGCGGCCGGCATCGACCTCTCCGCGCTGCGTCCTGAAGACGTCACCGTGAATGAGACGCCTTCGGGCCGCGAGGTCGTCGTCCATGTGCCGGCGCCCTTCGTGACCTCCACGGAGATCGTCAGCAACAGCCTCGATATGGACACGAGCAAAGGCATCATCACGAAAGTCCGCACCAACGTCGGCCTCTCCGAGCGTGACCTCCGCGACGAGGCGGGCGACGCGATTAGCAGCGCGGCGCGAAGCAAGGCGCTCGAAGATGGACTGCTGGCAGAAGCATCGGCGGAGGCGAAACAGCGGCTGGAGGGCTTTCTCAACGGTTTGCCGCGGGCAGCGGGCGACAACGTCACCTACCGCATCGTGGTCGCTGAGCCTTCCCTCGAATAGCGGCGACGGTCCTTCGAAGCTCGAAGCTCGAAGCTCGAAGTCAGGTCAGCTGCGGCTCGTCGTCGTCCGGCCTCGGTGGCAGCCCGCCGCCGAGGTCGCCGAATCGCTTGCGGATCTCGTCCTCGATCTCGGTCATCTGGTCCTGGGTGATCCCCATGCGCTGCAGGGTGTCGTGCAGGAGCCGGCTCACCTCTGTCATGTCCTTGCGGATCAGGGCTTCCGCCATCTCCATCTGCGTCTCGACGGCGATGAACGCCTCGCGGCGGTCGGACTCCTGGTCCATCTCGAGGATCGTCGAGGTCAGCTTCGTGAAGAGGTTGGCGGTGCGGGCGATGCGGATCCGGTCCTGCGGGTGATCGGGGAAGTTGCCCGTGACAGAGACCTCGAGCCCGGTGCGCTTGTCGGTAGCTACGTATTGTTCCGGCATAGTGCTTCAAGAGTACGCCTTCACGGCGCCGGAGTAACTAGACATCTGTGCCGGCCAGGCTCAGCAGGGCGACCTCACAACCAGAGCTGACTAGGGCTGGAGGTTAATGAGCGCTCTGGCGTCCCGGCTGGTGGATTGACTGCCCTCGATGAGAAGCAGCTCGATGCGCATTGAGACGGGACCTGTGCCACCCGGCATTACGAGGGTGTAGAAGTCATACGTCGACCCCGGCGTCACGATTCCGTCGCTGAACGTGAGCACCTTGACCTCGACAGGGTCGGCCGTGGCCGTGTAAGCCTCAGGGGTCTGACGCAATGGCTGCATCGTGATTCGGACGCCCTGAACTGTAATCGGCATGGCCTGGCTTCGGGCCCGCCCTGACGGCAAGGGGTACTCGAGGTGGAAGTCAAACCTGTTCGACCTGTTGGGTAGGAGTGGCTCGTCATACTGGTAGGTGAGGCGCAGGGGCCCGAGGTCTACCTCTTCCCTGCCTCGGTTCCCCAGTGCGACCGGGGCGCGGACGTCTTGATCAGTGACCAGGAGCCCGGCTCGAACTTCCACCGGCGAGCCACCCGAGCTCGAAGCTTTGAAGGCTCCGTTTCGACACAACCCAAAGGGGGTCCATGAGAGTTGCCTGGCTCGCAATGACCACGTTCCGGCAACCTCGCATTCGCCGTTGTTGTATTCCGCGTAGAAGGTCCCATCCGTGTTGAATGTGACCTTCGTGGGTTCCCGGTCAAGGTTGAACGAGTTCATCTTGTACCAGGCGTTCGACGTCAGCTCTCGATAGAGGTCGGACAGATCGACCTTCGGTAGTGCCTCGGCAGAGCCCTTGCCTGCACCATCAAGGGGTGTGCAAGTTTCAAGCTCGATGACTCCCAAATTGACTGTGCCGTCGTCATGAAGCCGAAAGGCAATGGAGTCTCCGGTATCCAGACGGATCGCGCCCTCTGTGCCTGATCTGGCGGTGAAATTCCACCGGCCCTTCCCGCTTGCCTCGGGATAGTCAGACTGCTGGTCCCATTCGAAGCTTCCGTCGGACCGAAATTCATAGCGATGGAAGGTAGGCGCAAGGCCACTCGTGTCACGGGCAACCTCGCTTTGATTGCACCATGAGTGCGCAGTCAGTCGTTCAAAAACGGACTGTTCGAAGCGATCAGTCTGGGCACACGCCAGCGTAATGAGCCCGAGGACCAGGACGGTGATAGCCGGTATGAGGTTGGCCGTGGCTATTGGGAACCAAGCGTCGTTTCGTAAGTTCATCGCTGCAGAAATATTCGGCAGCAGGATGCTGTTGATATAGACTTGGCCGACTAGGCAAAGTTAGGGATGGTTGGCAGTCGCGGGCTCCTGAAGGGTTTCTGAGATCGAGCCGAACCTTTCGTCCGCCGATCCTTCTCTCGGGTCGGGCGGAGGGGCTTCATCACGCCTCACGAACAGCGACGCGATCGCAAGCAGAAGAGGGATGCTCGGGCTGCGGACAATCTCGTGCGGGTAGAGCAGGACGCGCCAGCCCCAGGTGGACGCAAACGCCATCATGCCGAGGACGACGCCATCGAGTGGGCCCCTCATCTGCAAGGCCTTCGCGAACGCGATGCAGAAGACGACCGCCATCGCCATCAAGATCGGCGGTGTGGTCACTCCCATCTGCGACTGGTCGAAGCTGCCGCCCGCCATTGCGTACGCCATCCTGAACGTATCGAGCCAGCCTGCGATCGGAATGCCGACGTTGCCTTCACCCGGGCTCGCCGGCCACTCGCCGTACTGGAGCTGGACATAAAACAGCCAGGCAGCAAGGGCGGCCGGTCCCGCCGCGAGCGCACCGACCTTGGCCATGTCGATGCGAAGCGTGCGCAGCCGCCAGTGCTGGACGACCTCCCAGAGGCCAAGGCCCGCAGGCACGAAGATGAAGTACTCCTTCGTCAGGCAGAGGCAGACCATGAGCACCGCCGCGATTCCGACCCGCCCGCGGAGCCAGCACAGCAGCGTGAGCCCGAGGAGCCCCGCGCCGAAGCACTCCGTCGTCGAGATTGTCGAGGCGTATAACAGGCCCGGGCTGGCGGGGACGAGCAGCCCTCCCCAGGCAGTGCGGCCGAACATGACTGCGAGGCTGCTCATCGCCCATGCCGCGACGCCGATACCCGTGAACGAGAGCAGCAGAAGCGCGTGCGGTACGTACTTCGCGTTGCCGAGACTGAGAATCGCCGCCGACCAGCCGTACATCGGATGGCCATAGCGGTAGGGGCCGAGGTCGATGCGGGTGTGCTCCTCGCCGAGCAGGAGCGGGTCACGCCCCATCGTGTAGTAGTAGACGCCGTCGTAGTGGGCATCAGGCTGCACGAAGACAAAGCTCGGGTCGGCCTCACGTGCAAGCTCGGCCATCGGCTCCGAGTACGACATCTTGATCAACGCACTCGGCCTAGGCAGGCCCTGCTGCGTCACGACCACCGTGAGGACTGAGGCAGCCACGGCAAGAAAGCCGCAGAGAACCGCGACTTCGGCAGCGGTCAGCACTCCAAACAGGGTGCGGTAGGCAGGAGGCTCGGCGCTGGTATTGATCGGGACGTCCCTGTCGCTGGCGTCGGTCCGCGAGGATGCAGGCCTCAGGCTAGGCGACCGGGCTAGCGGTGTCTACGCGCTCACAGCCCGGCCAGCTGCGCTCGAAGCTCGTCAGCGTCGCTGGTCGGCGCCTGGCAGACGTAGCGCTCACAGAGGTAAGCCGTCGGTGCGCCGTTGCGCGTGGGGCGTTCTGCGAGGAGGGGCGAGATGTCGCCGCCCTCCCCCTCGGGAGCACCGGCGAGGAGGAGATGGGGCAGGTAGCGCTCGCGCACCGTCGCCACGAGTGGTGCGGCGGGCTCGATGTCGCCCTGCCAGACGACCGCCAGCTCCTGTGGCCGCGAGAGGTGGAAGTCGAGCGCGCTGAGCAGGTGCCCGAAGGCGGTCGCGGCCTGCTGGACATAAGGAGCAAGTGTGCCCAGGCAGGTGGTCGCACGCGCTTCGTAGTTCTCGTTGCCGGTGAGCAGGGCGAGGCGCAGCAGAACGTCGACCGCCATCGAGGTACCGGCCGGCGTCGCGTTGTCAAAGAAGTCGCGAGGACGGGTGATCAGCGTCTCCTGGTCGCGCCCGGTGTCGTAGAAGCCCTGAATGGCGTC